>JAJBTC010000056.1 GCA_020861095.1 Bacteroides sp. | reverse complement strand
GGATAAATTGTTAACATTTGAGATCATAAGTTTTATTTCAGTTATTTATATCTGTATTTCACCCGGAGGATTTCAAACGGTTACATTTTCCCTACATTATCTAAATCATATTCATTTACTGCAATTTTCTCTGAAAGCCCGGAAGGCTTTACTGTGCATAACCCCAGTGAAGCGTAGCCTGGCGGAGCGACTGGGGGCATGGATCCGTCCTATGTCTTCAACCCCAAAGCGGGTTGAATGATTTTATCCTGAATAAAACGAAGTAAAATCCTACTCATGCTATGCTGGAGGACGCATTCCTATATTCAACCCACTTCGGGATTGACTGTAGACCTCAGCTATACCCCCAGTCGCTTCGTTACGGGCAAGGCCCTTACTGCGCTTCACTGGGGGTTAGTCACATTAAAGCCCTCCGGGCTTTCAGAGGAAACCGGGGTAGATCAGAGAAAATTGGATTAAATAGGAGAAAATCGGATTAAATCCGAGTAAATGAGTGTCATCCGGATAGTTCCGTAAATCTTAACCTATTTTTTCGGACACTACTGCACGCCGTGCATCTCTACAAGTGGATGATAATCCTGAGAACTCCGTTGCCGGAGTAAAAATACAAATCCAAACCATGGCATTTCTTTTATCTTCAATCCTTGTAACACTAACGTCAGTTATCTCCACCGGATGATGCAGGTGTATCTGTTTTTTGTGTTTTGCCATTCGTACGTCTCATCTCCTGCGGAGACTTTCCATAGAGATCTTTGAAACATTTACTGAAATAGCGGGCAGAGGAGAAACCCAACCGATAGGCAATATCTGTAATATTAAACTCCGGATGATGGAGCAACAAATTCATAGCCTCATCCAGCTTCAGCTTCAATGTAAATTCATTGGGAGTAAACCCTGTCACCTCCTTCAATCTGAGATACAGTTTGCTACGTCCCAGATTCAGTTCCGATGCCAGCCTATTCATATCAAAAGCAGGATTATCAAAATTTCGCTTGATGATCTCCATCGTACGTTCTATAAAGATTTTATCCTGTTCGGTAATGGCATCTGCAGTAACGATCTGCTCCTGTTTACGACTGAAACGTTCCATCAGGATCTTCCGTCCTTTAATGAGATTGTTGCACCTTGCGATCAATAATTTTACATGGAAAGGTTTCGTTATGTAATCATCCGCTCCGTACATATACCCCTCTATCGCATACTCTACAGAAGTCTGCGCGGTAATAAGTACCACCGGAATATGGGAAAGTTCCACACTGTTTTTGATCCTGTAACACATCTCTTTCCCTGACATATTCGGCATCATCACATCTCCCAGTACAATATCAGGTTGCAGTTGTTGTACAAGAGAAAGCCCTTCTAACCCATCCGTAGCCGTATATACATGATAGATCGGATGGAACACATCCGCCAGCATTTCCAACAGGTCCGTGTTATCTTCCACGATCAGAATAGTAGGTTTGTTACTATCCTCGTCTACCTCCGTTTGCGGTTGCTTTTCTTCAACAGGTACAAGCAGATCCGGAGGCAAATCATCTGAAAAGATCATTTCCGCCGCTTTATCCACCTCCTGTATTTCATTGTCCGTAAAATGTGCATATCCGGCAGGCAGAGATACCGTGAACAGACTCCCCTCTCCCCATTGACTGTCTACCTGTATGTGACCTTTATGCAACTCTACAATCCCTTTGGCCAGAGAAAGACCGATACCGGTGCCCGAGGTGAATTGTGAAGAAGTTTTTCCAGACTGATAAAAACGATCGAATACCTTATCCAAAGACTCCGGAGAGATCCCTATTCCCGTATCTTTGACTAAGATCTGGATCTCATGCAAGGTACGTCGTACAGTGACTACGATGGTTCCCTCTTCCGGAGTATACTTAAAGGCGTTGGAAAGAAGATTGAATATGACCTTTTTCATCTGGATCGGGTCGAACCAGGCCATCACCTTATCCTCCAGATGCTCAAAGCGGTAATTGATATGTCGGTTCATGGCATATTCATAAAAAGACATGTATACCTCTTTGGTATAAGCAACCAGGTCTTTAGACTCTACCTGTAATTTGAGGAAACCTTGCTCCTGTTTTCTGAAATCCAGTAGTTCAGAGATGAGATCCCGCATATGCCAGGAGTTACGATAGATGCGCAAGAGCCGGTTATACACCGCAGGTTCCAGTCTGTTGAGCTGCAACAAATACTCGATCTGTCCGATGATCAGTGTGAGCGGAGTACGGAACTCGTGGGAAATATTGGTAAAAAAGCTCAGTTTGATCTGGTTCAGTTCTTCAATACGCAACTTCTCTTTACGTTCATATTCCAGAGAAGTTCTCAACTCCGCCTGTTTGGTCTTGAACCGGACAGCAAACCCAAACAGAGCACCAGCCAGTAATACATAGATAGCATAGGCATACGAAGAGAAATAGAAAGGCGGACTGACTTGTATATGCAGGGAGATCTCATGGTCCGGTTCACGGGTACCCCCCAATTCCCGCAGGCGAAGTACATATTTTCCCGAACTCAGATTCGTATAAACAAGGGTAGAGGTAGAAAGAGGGATCCAGTTGGTATCAAAATTCTCTAATTTATACTCATACAAATAATTGGAATCTAAGGAATAATTGGAAGAGCAGAATTCAAAAGTCAGATTGTTCTGTTTATAATTCAGTTTCAATTGTGAGGTGCACGGTAATATTTCTTTCAGTATGCCGGAATCATCTCCGGGAAAGATAAGCTGATTGTTGATATATAACTTATCAAAATACAGACTATAATTTTTGTTCACATCAATCAGGCGTTCTTCCCGGAAAGAGAGCATGCCATCTATACCTCCCAGGAAGATATCTCCGCTTCTGTTCTGAAAAATAGCAGATCCCTGGTTAAACCGCATCCGGTAAAAATTGTAGGTAAAATTAAGCACCCCCACTTCCGGATCCATCAGAGAGAATCCCTCATTGTGTAACACCAGCAACTGATGCGAATTGGTTTCGGCCACCGAATAGCAATAATTGCTCAACAACTCCTTGTTCTCTTGCAGATAACTAAGAAACGCATCTTCTTCGGGGAGGTACTTGTAGACTCCGGAACCCAGGGTACCGAAGTATACCTGCTTGCGGCTATCCTCACATATACTCACCACTTTAAACTGCCCGATACTTCCCTCCTTTCCGGGCTCATGCACATACCTGTGATGGGTATGTGTATCCAGATCTACGCACGAGAGACCTCCGTCCGTATGGGCAAGCCAGAGCCGGTTGCTGCTATCAATCAGAAATGTTTCGTAACAAAACCGTTGGTTCAACAACGCCCGGAGTTCTTCATCCTCTGTCAAGGGATAGAACTTTTCTTCCTTCAGATCCATCCGGCACAGTCCTTCCTGGGTGAGAAGTACAAGATCACCTTTATAATAGTGTATTTCATTTACCACATTATCAGGAAGAGAGTACGGGTCCGACGGATCATTCATCAAAGCATACGAATTTCCTGTTACCGGATCAAACACAATCAGACCACCGTTGTAGGTGCCGATGTACAACAAGTCTTTGTCCTGCCTGTACCAGACAGACTTCAGGTTATTATGACTCAGCCTGCTATCGCCTCCAGAGGTCTGTTTGTACCAGGTAAATGTTCTGGATACAGGATCAAAACGATTCAGCCCTCCCCCTTCGGTACAGATCCACAATTTATCATTCTTATCTTCCACCATTTTACCGACAAAAGGAAAGCTGAGAAACGCGTCATAAGAAGAACTGGCTGTATAGATCCGGCAGATATCTGTCTGAGGATAGAAATAATTGATCCCTCCGAAATAGGTACCGATCCAGATCGTATTCTGATTGTCACTATAGAGGGCATAAATCGAAGAATGGGCCAGGCTATAGGGGATATCATCCTGAGAAGTATAGGATCTCCACTCCTCTGTCCGGGGAATAAACCGGTTCAGGCCGCTGAAAGTGCCTATCCAGAGATCTCCTTTTTCTCCTTCTATCACAGCCCTCACCTGATTGCTTGAAAGAGTAGACTGTCCATCATCCGCTGTAAAGTGACGTTGGATGATCCCGTTACGGACCATATACAGCCCCTGATCACGTGTACCTATCCAGACCTGGTGCGAACGATCTGTATAAAAACATTGTGCCCCGGGAATAGAGAACAGGAAACGACTTGTCGACTTCTTTTTCCGGGAAACAGCGATGACCTTGTCCATGGTACTTATCCACAACTCATCTCCAACCGCATGCATCGCTAAAACAGGCACCTGACCGGAACAAATGGCACCATGTGTATGCAATTCACGATCCGTGTCCAGAAAATAAAACAATGAATCGCGTGTACTCACCCACAAGGTATCCTGATGAAAGACCATCGCACTCACATCTCCCTGTCCATCATCCGCTGTAAAGTGACGTTGGATGATCCCGTTACGGACCATATACAGCCCCTGATCACGTGTACCTATCCAGACCTGGTGCGAACGATCTGTATAAAAACATTGTGCCCCGGGAATAGAGAACAGGAAACGACTTGTCGACTTCTTTTTCCGGGAAACAGCGATGACCTTGTCCATGGTACTTATCCACAACTCATCTCCAACCGCATGCATCGCTAAAACAGGCACCTGACCGGAACAAATGGCACCATGTGTATGCAATTCACGATCCGTGTCCAGAAAATAAAACAATGAATCGCGTGTACTCACCCACAAGGTATCCTGATGAAAGACCATCGCACTCACATCTCCCTGTCGGATGCGCTCAAATTCATTGCGATAAATATCGTACCGGATCAGGTCATTACTTGTACGTACATACAGAGCACCGTTGCGATTGCCGGTAAGACCATATATGACATTCTGAGTGAGCCCACCGGCATGCTGTGTAGGTCGGAACACCTCTATCCCTGTACCGTTGTAACGGTTCAGTCCTTCGGAAGAGCCAAACCACATGGCTCCGATCTCATCCTGGTAGATAGCTAATACGTTGATCTGAGAAAGCCCCTCTTTCAATCCTAAATGACGAAAGTAAAGATTACCGGAAATTACAGGTAGGTAAATAAACAGTAATACAAAAAATATTACTCTCTTTTTCATAGTAAGGTATTTTAATCAGGTTATCTGCGTTGCGCTAAACAAATATAGTTTATTTTTCTCAATTGTTATTCTTTTGAGAAGAAAAAAAAGAGTTCATCTCTTACTTTTATTATGTTTTGCATTAAATAACAGCCCAACCCGGGAATCCGGAAAATCAAAACATCCCAAAGCATAAATTTAATGGCAAAATAAGAAGTGAGGCCTATTGTTCCATGTTGTAAAAAGCATTACCTATCTGCAATTCTATCTTGCGGATGTAGGGTTTACACAAAAAAAATCTTATCTTTGGATATATTTATACCCTACATGAAATAACCTGAATTCAATAACTAAATGAAGAACCTGAATCTTAGAAAATACTCATTAGCGACAGCAATGAGTATGTCGTGTGCATGTAGCCTTCCGGCGCAACAACCTCCTCACATCATTTTTATTATGTCAGACCAGCAACGTGGAGACGCGTTGGGATGTATGGAACATCCGGCGGTCTACTCCCCTCATATAGACGGGCTTGCCCGGGAGGGAACACTCTTTCTCAACGGATATTCTTCTACGCCCAGCAGCACCCCGGCCCGGGCAGGACTACTGACAGGACTATCTCCCTGGAAGCACGGTATGCTGGGATACGGACAACCGGCCACCCGATACAAATACATGATGCCTCAGGTGTTGAGAGAGTTGGGATACTATACCTTCGGGATCGGAAAAATGCACTGGAACCCTCAAAGGGCGTTGCATGGATTCCATGCCGCTCTGATCGATGAAAGCGGCCGGGTGGAATCCCAGGATTTCATCAGCGACTACAGGCGGTGGTTCCAGTTACAGGCACCCGGCCAGGATCCGGACGAAACCGCGATCGGATGGAACGACCACGGTGCCGGTGTATACAAACCGGATGAAAAACTGCATCCGACCCGCTGGACCGGACAGATGGCTACGGAACTGATCCGCAATTACGAAGACGACAGGCCTCTTTTCCTGAAAATCTCCTTTGCCCGTCCGCACAGTCCCTACGATCCTCCCCAACGATGGCTCGATCAGTATGCTCACACCGAAATTCCTGTCCCCTTTCCGGGGGACTGGAGTGAAGAGTATGCACAACCTGTAGATCCGGCTTTGGCCGCTCCCGACGCTCCTTTCGGAAATTTCGGCATCGAATATGCGCAGAACTCCCGTCGCCACTATTACGCGGCCATCAGTTTCATCGACGAACAGGTCGGAGATATCATCCGGGCATTGAAAGAGAAAGGGATGTATGAAAACGCCCTGATCTGTTTTACTTCCGATCACGGAGATATGTTGGGAGACCACTACCGATGGAGAAAAGCCTATCCCTATGAGGGTTCTACGAATATACCTTTTATCGTCAAATGGCCCGGATCTTATCAGTACGAAACAGGGCAGCGCATCGACAATCCGGTAGAGTTAAGAGATTTCCTTCCTACCTTTATTCAGGTGGCCCGGGGTAAAGTTCCGGAAGATATGGATGGCTGTTCGCTGATTGCATTGATGGAGGGGCATACAGACCAATGGCGAAAATATATCGATCTGGAACACGCAACCTGCTATGCCCGGGAAAATTACTGGTGTGCCCTGACAGACGGAAAGGTCAAGTATATATGGAATTTCTACACAGGCAAGGAGGAATTGTTCGATCTGACAAATGATCCCCACGAACTCACCAACAGGGCTTCCGATAAGAAATACAAAAAATGTCTGGAGCAGATGAGGAAAGAAATGGCAGACCATCTCGCAGAACGCGGAGAGGCTTTTGTGAAAGACGGGATAGTACAGATAAGAAAAGAGACGTTGTTGTATAGCCCGCACTATCCGGAAACTGCTCCTCCCACAGAGATCATACTGGTGGAACCTGCTCTCTGAATAAAAACTGACCACTCCGATCATTCATCAATCGGGGTGGTCAGATCAAAATCACTGTCATCATAGAGATTATTCAGATCGAATGACAGGTCATCATATTCCAGCCTCATCTGTTGTCTTACCTCTTCCGGAGCATCCGGGGGTAATTCATCCAGACGTTTTCCGGCCAGATCGACTTCATGTTCCAGTTGTTCTCTTCTACTCATACATTCCTGTTTCATTCAGCCGTCCACATTCTTTTTTAGCCCATAAAAAAGGAAAGAACCTCCATATCCATTATAAAAATCAATCCAAGTATTATCATTCTTCTATAAACCGGTGGTTCTTTCCTCTTATCAACAAAGTACTACATAGAATGTAGCGCAGCATCAGTTTCCTGAAAACACATCTTATTTTTTCTGCATTGCATCATCGGCACAGTTCGCAGCCTCATGAAGTTTCTGCTCTCCTTTTTCGGCCATATCCTTCATTTTTTCCTGTGCTTTGCTCAGATACTCACTGGCACAGCCATACATTTCAGACATTTTTTCCTGAGTCTCTTTTTGCATACACCAATGGTAAAGTCCTGCGCCTGCAGCTACTCCTAATATAAATCTCAACATAACTTTTTTGTTTTTAGTGGATGAATACTGTAATTATATTTATTTCAATTGTTTCATAGGTATCTGTCTGGCAAGCAGCAACACTGCTGTCAGTATCTGAATAATTTTATCTTTCTTTTCAGCCTTGAAACTCAGTGTATGTCTTTGTCTGTAAGCCGTCCAGATAAGAAAAGCCAACTGTGCACCATAGAACAGAATACGCAATTTATCTCTCGTACTCATCTGACTGAGCGCGCTGGTATGTATCGGATGTTTCATCTTTTCGGATTTAATGTATTTTCTTTTCCTGCATGTGCAGACTGATTGACCTGCACATACAGGAAAAGAAACACCATTCTTATTTTTTCTCTGTATCAGGAATCTTTTTGGTTTTATCCGCCATATTTCCTCTCCAGGAGTCATAGGCAGTAGTTACCTTATCGCGATTCTCTTTTTTCATCAGATACAGTCCGGCCGCAGCAGCAGCCAATCCTAAAATACCACTCTTTTTCATCTTCGTTCTCATTTAGTTATACAATTCTTATTCAGATAGTGTTATAACAGTTTAAGACGTATTTGGTTTGAAAAGAAACAGAGGATATTTCTTAAAAGGTAATAAGAAAAACAGAATTTATTTTAAGATCCGCGGATTCCGGCCTGCAGGAAAGTTCAGGGATTTGCAAAGTCAATACCTGGTCCTGTAACACGCTCCGCTGAATATACCTGGATCAATCGTGTCCATTTGTTTTCACGATCTTATTATAGAGCCCCATGATCAGAAACGGGGCAGCCCACTGACCCACAAATAACGCACTGTTCTTCATACGAAAACATTTCAAAGCCAGCGATACAGTCATAGAGGCCAAAGCCGCGGTCAGAAAAACACCGGATGGTATTTTAGACGTCTGTTCCTCAATCGCTACAGTCAGTTTTCCTTCATTGTGATCTCCTTTTTTCATAATTCATTTTTTTAAATAGTAAATATCTGCTTGTATTATCAGATAAATAACAGGCTATGAACAAGTTTGTTTATAAGGAGAAGAGTAACTGTGTACAAACAAACATAAGGAATATTAAAACCCCTCAAAAACGTCCGGATGAGAGATAAGAAGAAATAAAAAAGCGATAACATTTAGAGCCTGTTTACATTTTCCGCGGAATCGCAGATCGACGTAGTCAAAATTTATTAGAGATGTCCTTCATCCTTTCTTCCCTCCTCTTTTTGTCTGGTTTTCCTCTTTTTTCAGCTCAGATAACCCGCTATTGACCACGTCGACCGCTGGTTATCGCTTCAAAAAAAGAAAAAACCACCTAAAAATAGAACTAAATAAAAATGAGCAACATTTAAACAAACTCTTATAAAAAATGACTCCGGAAAGACTCATTGGGTCATTGAATGAATCTTTCCGGAGCAACGTTCCGTAATTCCGGATAGGATCAGAAAGGCAGCGGTCCATCACTGCCCACACCTCCGAAAGGATTATCGGTATGCTGGGGATAAGGCGCTACAGGTGGCGGAGTCGGAGGAGCAGAAGTATTGATACTCGATCCCACCATATTATCGGGCAGCGGGATGATCCGGTCATCATCCGGATTCTGAAAGCGGGCATACTCCCCTTTAAACCGCAGCAATACATCTCCGGTGGCTCCGTTACGATGTTTGGCAATGATGATCTCGGCCATGCCCCTCAGGTCATTCCCTTTATCATCCTGATAGATCTTATAGTATTCCGGACGATGAATGAAGCAAACCATATCCGCGTCCTGCTCAATGGCGCCCGACTCACGAAGGTCGCTCAACTGCGGACGTTTTCCCTCAATCCCTTCCCGGCTTTCTACTCCACGGTTCAGCTGAGAAAGAGCAACAATCGGAATATTCAACTCTTTTGCCAGGCCTTTCAACGAACGGGAGATCGTACTTACTTCTTCCTGCCGACTCCCATACGACATACCACTCGCGTTCATCAGCTGCAGGTAGTCAATAATGATGATCTTCACTCCATGTTCACGCACTAAGCGGCGGGCCTTGGTACGCAATTCAAATACAGACAACGAAGGAGTATCGTCTACATACAGGGGAGCATCAATCAGGTCTTTCAGTTTGTAGTCCAGCTGCTGCCATTCGTAAGGAGCAAGCTGTCCACTTTTGATCTTCTCACCCGGTATCTCACACACATTCACGATCAAACGGTTCACCAACTGCACATTACTCATTTCAAGAGAGAACAACGCAACAGGATGTTGAAAACTGACCGCGATGTTACGCGCCATAGAAAGCACAAAGGCCGTTTTCCCCATCGCCGGACGGGCAGCAATAATGATCAGATCCGAATTCTGCCAGCCCGAAGTCATCTTATCCAGACCGGTGAATCCACTTTCCAGTCCGCTGAGCCCATCTGTACGGGCAGCCGCTTTCTGAAGGAGTTCATATGCCTCGGATATCACAGGATTGATCTGTGTATAATCCTTCTTCATGTTGCGTTGAGAGATCTCGAAGAGTTTCCCCTCCGCCTCCTGCATCAGATCATCCACATCCAGCGTTTCATCAAAAGCTTTGGTTTGTATGCCACTGGTAAACGTGATGAGTTCGCGTGCCAGGTATTTCTGCGCGATGATGCGCGCATGGTATTCGATATGTGCGGAAGAGGCCACTTTACTGCTGAGCTGAGTAATATAGAAAGGTCCTCCCACCTCTTCAATATCTCCTCTTTTGGCCAACTGCTCTTTCACCGTGAGTATATCTACCGGTTTCTGATTCACGGCCAGGTCCGTAATGGCAGCATAGATCAACTGATGCCTGCGTTCATAGAACGACTCCGGACGCAGGATCTCACTCACCAATGAATAAGCATCTTTCTCTATCATCAAAGCACCCAACACAGCCTCTTCCAGTTCGGGAGCCTGGGGTTGAATACGTCCGTAATCGTTCACAACGGGTGCCTTACTCCTGGTGCTAGTACGCGAAGTTCGTTTCTGTTCTGCCATTTTTCTGAAATTAATAAGTGGGACGAAAAGCCGGAAGAAGACCCGTGCTCTTACGCTGCAGGGCGCAAAGATACGGTTCAAATACAAATCTGGGATAAATTTGCTGAATTATTTATTAACTTTGCATGAACAGACTATCAACAACACCTGATTATGATTGTTTTTCCCAATGCTAAAATTAACCTCGGACTTCATGTCACCGAAAAGCGTCCGGATGGTTATCACAACCTGGAGACCCTGTTCTATCCGGTCCCTGTCCGGGATGCGCTGGAAATTATCGCGCGTCCCGGTCAGAAATCCAAATGTCAGCTGCACATCTATGGAACAGAGATCGCCGGACCACCGGAACAGAACTTAGTAGTGAAAGCGTATCACATACTGGATCAACCATTCAATCTCCCTCCTGTAGAGATCCATCTCTATAAACATATACCCTCCGGTGCCGGACTCGGAGGCGGCTCTTCCGATGCCTCCTTTATGATCCGTTTATTGAATACCCGATTCGATCTGGGATTAAATGATACAGATATGGAAAGATATGCCTCTACGCTGGGAGCAGACTGTGCCTTCTTCATTCGCAACTCCCCTGCACTGGCCAAAGGGATCGGAAACGAATTTTCTCCTCTGTCCCTCTCTTTAAAAGGATATGGCATCTGTATCATCAAACCGGATATTTTTGTCTCTACACGGGAAGCTTTTGCGCTGGTCCGGCCTCATGTTCTGCAGCAATCGTTGCAACAGATCATTTCCCGGCCGTTGGAAGAATGGAAGCACTATTTAGTCAACGATTTCGAAGAGAGTGTATTTCCCCAGTACCCTCAGATAGCAGCAATCAAAGAATTCCTCTATGAGCAAGGAGCCATCTACGCCTCCATGTCCGGCTCCGGATCTTCCGTTTTCGGGATTTTCAGCCCGCAGCATCCTTTGCCTCATTTTTCAGAAAAAGGAGCATTTTATTATGCCGGAGTTCTGTCCTGACAGGCACTCACCCGGCCGATCTTCTCTCTTTTTTCCCGGAAAGTTGTTTTTTTCTTCCCTGCCTGGTTTTCCGGATCGGAAGGAAGATATTCATTCCCAGCGAGAAAGCT
Source organism: Bacteroides sp. (assembly GCA_020861095.1). GTDB lineage: Bacteria > Bacteroidota > Bacteroidia > Bacteroidales > Bacteroidaceae > Bacteroides. The sequence continues at coordinate 2,278 of JAJBTC010000056.1, read as the reverse complement.
ATTTCAGTCTTTTTTTGATACAAAAAAACACAATTACAGGTCTTGCATATACAAAATAAAGTTATACCTTTGCAATCGCAATCGGGAGAGATGCGAAGAAATATAGAATGAAATTTGGGTCCGGTAGTTCAGTTGGTTAGAATACATGCCTGTCACGCATGGGGTCGCGGGTTCGAGTCCCGTCCGGACCGCTTTTATCAAAAAGCAAAACATAAAAAAAGTCCTGAAAGAATTATTTTCAGGACTTTTTTATGATATCCTTACAAAGTAAAGTATCCTTTCCGATAGGAACTCCATCAATACCCGACCGTAAACCGCCTGTAGTGATGTTGAGGCTTTTCCAGTTCATCAATCATGGCCATGGCATAATCCTCTACAGATATGTGGCTTTCTCCTTTCTCGTCTTTGATCAGGTAATCCTCCCCCAACCGGTAATTCCCGGTCCGTGTTCCCTGCGTAAAACTTCCGGCAGGCGAAAAGAATACCCAGTCGAACTCTTTCTCCGGCCGCAGATAATCCGTATAGACCTTCGCCAGACTTTTTACACCTGGCAGGATCTCTTCGGGTATAGTTCCCGTATCCATCAACCGGACAGTAGGCGAAACCAACAAAGAGCCGGCTCCACCCACCACCAATAGTCTTTTTACTCCGGCACGGCGTACAGCTTCCAGAATGGATGTATATCCTTTCAGAGTGTCTTCATAGATATCCGGATTCTTCCATCCGGGATTGTAAGCACTGATCACCTGCAACTGATATTTCAGAATACCTGTCAACTCTTCCGTATCCATAATATCTGCACCGATCACCTCCAGATGTGGATCAGACAGTGAAACCTTCTCCGGATGGCGAACAATGGTTTTCACTTTATACCCCCTGGATAATGCCTCCTTCACAATAGCAGACCCGACAAAACCACTGCCACCTATAATCAATACCTCTTTCATCTTTTTGTTTTATATATTATTTTTATTATTCTCACACATAGGACCACCTCTATACGTATAAATTATCTATCTGATAATAAACAAGGAATAGGCTTTATACATTCCACATCCAACCTATATGATCCTGTTTCATAATACAAATTGTTTCGCCTTATCAGATCTTCTAAACATTATGCTCCGAAGGTTTGTTTTGAAAAGTAATAAATAGTCAAAAATGTTATTTTATACTATAAATAGTATTCATCCTAAACTTAAAAACTATGTTTAATCATGTAAAAGCCGCTCCGGACTATCTGGAAGATGATCACCTGAGTGTAGGTACCAAAGAGTATCTGAAAGTACTGAATGCCAGTGATACCCCTGTGGAGTCGTTGCCTCCCGCGGAAGCACGTAAAGTGCTTGAAAATGCTTAGTCTTCGGTGAAAGTAGATCTGTCAGGTATTGAGGAGACCTATAAGACTATCTCTCAGGATGGCCTGTCCGTAAATCTGGTTGTTGTACGCCCCGAAGGAGTCACGGAAAAACTCCCTGTATTTATGTTCCTCCACGGTGGTGGATGGGTGTTGGGCGACTATCCTACTCACAAACGTCTGGTACGTGATGTAGTGGTAGAATCGGGTTTCGCTGCCGTGTTCGTGGAATATACCCGCTCGCCGGAAGCAAAATATCCTGTTGCGGTCAACGAATGTTACGCGGCGACCAAATGGGTAGCGGAAAACGGCGATCAGATCAATGTCGACGGAAGCAAATTAGGTGTGGTGGGCAACAGTGCCGGGGGCAATATGACTATTGTCACTTGCCTGAAAGCCAAAGAAAACAACGGACCCAAGATCAAATGTCAGGTACTTATGTGGCCTTATTCAGGTGCCGGTACCGATTTCGATTCTTACAAGGAGTTTGGCAAAGAACGTTTCCTCACCACTACGCTGATGGAATGGATGCGCGATAATTATCTTTCAAATACGGACGAGTACGATGACATCCACGTATCTCCGATGCGCGCGACATCCGAACAGTTGGCAGGGCTGCCTCCTACCCTGATCGAAGTTGCGGAAAATGATATCCTCAGAGACGGGGGTGAAGAATTGGGAAGACATCTGGATGCGGCTGGTGTATATACCACCACGATACGTTTCAATGGTGTTACTCACGACTGGGGACTTCTCAATGGTTTTGCCGAGATCTCGCCGGTGCAGAGCCTGGCTCTGTTCTCTGCCGCTTTCCTCAAAAATTACCTGAAGTAAGTTCTACAGGAAAAGAGAACTGAACACAGAAAATAAAAGAGGCTGAATTCTAAGTCTCCTACAAATTTTCGAAAGCATATTTTGTCC
>JAJBTC010000154.1 GCA_020861095.1 Bacteroides sp. | reverse complement strand
CGGAAAAAACGACAACGAAAATTCCTTGTGTATGAACCTTTAATAAATCAACAGAAAATGCCTATGAAACAAGAAATCCTACCTAATCGGCTGATATAGCCTGTCTTACTTTCTTTAAATTTTATAAAACAAAAAATCACAAACAATTAAATCATCCGTCTTGTATGAATGAAGATCGTAAAAGAAAAGGCATATTTGATCAGATGTGCCTGACCACTGTAATTGTAGTGGGTATATTTATTATGGGAACCAGCAGGCTATTAGCTACTCCGATGGAAATTAGCTCTTCTGCCGGAGTATCCGGACAGCAGCAATCAGGTACCATCACCGGTGTAGTGGTAGATGCCTCGGGAGATCTTATCATTGGAGCCAGCATTATAGAAAAAGGTACCGCTAACGGAACGATTACTAACATAGACGGACAATTTGTCCTGAATGCGCGTGAAGGTACTACTCTCATTATCTCTTATATCGGATATCGTACGCAGGAAGTTAAGGCTACCCGATTGATGAAGATTATTCTCCAGGAAGACAGCAAGTTGCTGGAGGAGGTGGTAGTTGTAGGGTATGGTTCCATGAAGAAATCCAATCTTACAGGAGCAGTAGCTTCAGTAGATGTGGAGAAGACATTGAGTAGCCGTCCGATAGCCGACGTCGGACGTGGACTTCAGGGAACTGTTCCCGGATTGTCTGTTCAGATACCTACCGGGGAGATTGGATCGGACCCCGTTATGAAGATCCGTGGTCAGGTAGTTTCTCCTAATGGTGGTTCTACCCCTTTGATCCTGGTAGATAATGTGGAGATACCCAGTATTCAGTTGGTAAATCCGGATGATATCGAATCCATATCTGTACTTAAAGATGCGGCTTCGGCTTCTATTTATGGAGCAAAAGCGGCTTTCGGTGTGGTATTGATTACTACGAAAAAAGGAGCGAAAACAGAATCTGTGAATATAACCTATTCGGGCAATTTTTCCTGGCAAAACCGGGCAAAAAAATTAGAGATGGCTACCATCGATGGTTTACAGTATGTATGGGACGCGGCAGTGAGCCGGAATCCGGAAAATCCGAATACCGCTGCTACCGGAAATATGTGGAAGATGAACGCGGAAAGTATAGCCAGATCCAGAGAGTGGTTGGAGAAATATGGCGGAAAAGTTAAAGCAAGCGACCCGGTAGTGTATAACCGTGACTGGTATGTGGACGAGTTGGGCAATAAACTGGGAGTGCGTATGTACAATGCGATAGATGCGATGATAGAAGAATGGACACCTACGCAGACCCATAATTTGTCATTGAACGGACGAAGCGGTAAAACCGCTTATAACATAGGATTGGGATTGCTTGATCAGGACGCGGCAGTGAGCCGGAATCCGGAAAATCCGAATACCGCTGCTACCGGAAATATGTGGAAGATGAACGCGGAAAGTATAGCCAGATCCAGAGAGTGGTTGGAGAAATATGGCGGAAAAGTTAAAGCAAGCGACCCGGTAGTGTATAACCGTGACTGGTATGTGGACGAGTTGGGCAATAAACTGGGAGTGCGTATGTACAATGCGATAGATGCGATGATAGAAGAATGGACACCTACGCAGACCCATAATTTGTCATTGAACGGACGAAGCGGTAAAACCGCTTATAACATAGGATTGGGATTGCTTGATCAGGCAGGGATGAGTAAACCGGCAAAACACGATGATTTCAAACGTTACAATGCCTCGATCAGTCTTTCAACGGAACTCAATAAATACATTACCGTACGGGGAGGTGCTATCTATTCGGACCGCCAGAAAAGATATCCCAGTGTAGGAAGTACGAATGGTGGGGACCCCTGGCTGTATGCTTATCGTTGGGGCAGTCTGATGCCGGTGGGAGTAAAAGATCAGCATGGAAATCAGGTCAGGAACCCGGCTTATGAACTTGCCGCGACGCACACCGCGACTCTTCGTAATATATATACGAATATCAACCTGGGGGCAACGGTGAATTTTACCAAAAACTGGAATCTGGAATTTGATTATACCTATTACACACAGGAAAATATTACGGAAACCTCTATTCCTACGTTCACTGCCGGTGATTCATGGTATAGTCCTGTTTTGTGGCAGGAAGATGGAAATCAGGTCTATGTAGATGCAGAGGGCAACATCACCACTACCGGAGGAGTACCTGCGTACAGATTCAATCAGATTAATTATGAATCCAATGGCTCGGGAGGAAGCTCTATTTCCCGAACGTCCAGGAGAATCAACAACAATGCTTTTAATATTTATTCTACTTACAATCTGAAGATCGGAGATCTGCATGCGTTCAAGTTTATGGTGGGGATGAACCGGGTTACGTATGACTGGAACGAACATATGGCAAAACGTATGGATCTGATGGATTATGATAATCCGCAATTCAACTTCGCCACCGGTACTCAAACAGTAAGTGGCAATGCGAACTGGGAGGCTCAATTGGGATTTTTCGGACGTGTGAATTATGCTTTCAATGACAAATATCTGCTGGAAGCCAATCTGCGTTACGACGGAACTTCTAAATTTCCTTCCCATCTTCAGTGGCGCTGGTTTCCTTCTTTCTCAGGGGGATGGGTGATCTCTTCCGAAGAGTTTATGAAACCCATGGGACGGGTGTTGAGCTTCGCCAAATTAAGAGCCTCGTGGGGTTCCATTGGTGACCAGACTGTCAGCAATGCCCTGTATGTACCGCGGTTGACCAACTCAGAAACCACCTAGCTGGGAGCAGATGGTAAACTGGTAGGCTTTCATACCCCTACTGCCGTTTCGGGAGGTATTACCTGGCAACGGATCGAGACATTGGACCTGGGATTTGACATGCGGTTCTGGGACAATCGGATCGGAGTCACTTTTGACTGGTATCAACGCGATACGAAAAACATGATCATCGCAGGAGACGCGTTGCCTTATACCTACGGAACATCGGCACCTCAGGGAAATTATGGTAACCTACAAACAAAGGGTTGGGAAATCGCTGTAGATTTCAACTATAGATTTGACAACGGGCTTTCGATAAATGCGATGGCTACCTTGTCAGATGCCGTTACCCACACCACCAAGGGGGCAGACTGGAATACTCCCTGGGAAGATCGATTGATCAGCAACGGATACGCAACAGGATCGAGATATGGAGATATCTGGGGATATCGTACAGACAGACTTTACCAGGAAAGTGATTTTGTACGGGATGCGAACGGGAATCTGAAAAAAACAACCATTATCATCGATGGTACGGCCAAGCAATCCTATCTGCTTGCCGGAGAGAACCCCGTTTATCAGACTTACCTGGAAGACGGAGGAGGTGTTGTTATTTTCCGTCCCGGAGATGTGAAGTTCATAGACCTGAACGGGGATGGATACATTACTCCCGGCAAAGGAACTTTTGGTGATCCCGGTGACAGAGAGGTGATCGGAAACAGTACGCCCCGTTACGAATATGGCTTCCGCCTGGGAGCAGATTATAAAGGGGTAGATGTGTCTGTCTTTTTCCAGGGCGTAGGTAAACGGCAGATATAGGGTAGCGGTCAGTTGGCAATCCCGGGTTATAATGCGGCAGATGGGGCTATGCCACAGGCTATTGCAAGTAACTACTGGCGCGAAGACAGAACCGACGCGTTTTATCCCCGTGCGTGGAACAACGGTGGTGCAGATACAAATTATAGTTTACAGATACAGAGCCGTTACCTGCTGGATATGTCGTACATGCGTATCAAGAACATAACTTTGGGATATTCTTTCCCGAAAAGCCTTCTGGAAAAAGTGTATCTGACCAAAGCGAGACTGTATGTTTCTCTGGAGAACTTCTTTACGTTTGACAACCTGAGAGGACTACCTATTGATCCGGAAACGATATCAGGATATTCTATGTTCAATACATCGTCGAATAATTATAACCTGGGTCGTACAGGGGTGGGCACCCCTATGTTCAAATCGGCCTCTTTTGGTATTCAACTGGGTTTCTAAACAATAAAACGGATAATTATTATGAAAGCAAAAATATGGATAGGTTCACTTCTTATCTTATTACTGACAGGGTGTGATGATATACTCGATCGTCCGCAATTAACAGATCAGAATGATGATATTTACTGGACAAATGAAGATAAACTGAGACTGTATGCCAATGGATTCTATCCGACGCATTTTGTGGCTTATAACGTGGGGTGGTCTACGGATGCCTCTATCTATCTTACTTATTTGTTCAATGATGATGTGGTGAATTACGGTACTCAGACACAATTTGAACTTTCGGTACCTACCGCGAGAGGTACTGCGACTTCTACCGCGACCTACATTCCCTGGTTAGAGAAATATACTGGGCCAAACTGGAATTTCTCATGGATACGCAAATCGAATATTATGATAGATCGCATAGAGGATCGTATAAAGAATATTCTGACAGAAGAGGCATATAACCACTGGATGGGGATCGGACGCTTTTTCAGAGCGATGGACTATGCCGGATTGGTAACGGTATTCGGAGATGTGCCTTACTACGATCATGAGGTAAGCGATATAGATTATGACGAACTTTACAAACCACGTACACCCCGCAATGAAGTCATGGATGCGGTATATGAAGATTGGGTATATGCTATGGAGAATGTGAGACTGGATGATGGCAGTCAGTATGTAAACAGATATGTGGTAGCCGGATACATCAGCCGACTCGCACTTTTCGAAGGAACCTGGCAGAAGTATCATTATAACGATACGGAAAGAGCCAAGAAGTTCCTGAATCTGGCTGTTACGGCAGCGGAACTGCTCCGTACGAGCGGGAAATTCGATATCGTTACCGATTTCCGGAGTTTGTTCGGATCCAATGACCTGAGTGGGAACAAAGATTGTATTTTCTATCGTCATTACGATTCTTCTTATTCGATAACACATACAGTGGCTTCGGCCTGTAACCTGGTGGATGGACGGTATCTGAATCCGAACCTGGCTTTGATAAAATCCTTCATCTGTAACGATGGTACGGATTGGCAGACCTCTCCGGACGCTGGCAACAAGGATTTTAATTTGGACAACCTGATCAAAACCCGCGATCCGCGTTTCGAAGCCTCATTCTGGGACAAACCGACAGTAAAGTCACTCAGTTCATTCTTGTATATAACGAAATTTATCAGCCGGGAAGGTCTTTCCTATATGGAGAATAACGGAACAGCTCCTTCTTCGGAATATACCTCCAATCTGAATGAAAATGATTATCCACTCATACGTTATGCTGAAGTATTACTGAATTTGATCGAAGCTAAAGCTGAATTAGCCACCCTTGGGCAGGATGCTGTCACACAGAGTGATATTGATATGACCATCAATAAAATACGTGACAGACCTCTGGCACCTGAGGCGGAAGCAAAAGGAGTGAAGAAAACAGCTCATTTGTCATTGGCCAGTCTGCCGGATAGTCCGGACCGGGGGGATGTATCCCAGTTGATCTGGGAGATCCGCAGGGAGAGACGCATGGAACTGACCTTCGAACATTCCCGTCTGTTGGATCTCAGACGTTGGAAGAAACTGGAATATATGGACGATACCTTATATCCGGACATTCTGAAAGGGACCTGGGTAGATCTGGCCAATGATTTTCCGGACCAGATAACAGCAGCCAAGATAAACCTGCTTGCTGTGACAGATATGGATGGAAATGTGATTGTGTATAATGGTACAAATGCCGATCAGATGATCGGATTCTATAGTCATCTCACCATACAGGGACGTATGCCTTTCCTGGATGTTCCGGGAGTAAATCCGTATTTAGCTCCGGTCGGTATCAACCAAATGAATGAATATGCCACCAAAGGGTATGTTTTGGAACAAACAGAAGGATGGCCTTCAGGGTATTAATCATAAAAGAGATAGAATCATGAAAAAGATAATAAAGTATATAGTAATCATACTTGTCCCGTTATTCTGTCTGTCGGTAACATCATGCAGCAGTGACGATTCCGAGCCAGAAGTATCCGGGCTAACAATTATATATGGTATTAAAATACTGAATGCCGGTGCGGATGGAACAGAGATCGTGGTTGGTACAGTGGATGAGGATAAAAAAGAGATCAGTTTTCCGGAGGTAGATCCGGAAACTAACCTTTCCGGAGTCCGTTTTGAGGTGGAACTCCCGGAAGGAGCCAGGATGGACGAAGAGGAATATAATTTCACAATCGCGGAAGGAAAATCAAGCCTGACACGTGTGATCTCGGTTATAAACGGCAAAAGAAAGCGTGAATATTTCGCTACGATCCGTTTGGATCTACCTGTTTTCGGAGCCGATTTCTCGGATGCGAAGATGAAAGTATATGATTTTTCCGGACAAACCACGATGTATACAGACCTGGCAGCTGCCAATACCCGCAGTGCGCACATGGATAAGGATTACGTACTGATCGTATCCCGTGAAGGAGGCACACGTCCGCACCTACTACGGGTAGAGGATCTGAAAGAAGGAGATGCCAGTCAACCCATTATGCTGAGTACAAACAATGTCACCGGAGGTACATTCGCGATCAGCGCAGGACGTTTGGCGCAAGGACATGTCTATATATGTAACCTGGCTACTCCATCTCCCGAGACACCTCTGAAAATATATCATTGGTCTTCCCCTACTGCGGAACCGGAACTGATAGTATCCCTATACAGTACAGACCTGACCGGGTATGTAGCCGGTCGTTTCGGAGACTATATGTCCATGGATCTGGATGAAAGTGGTAATGGATATATCTTCTTAGGTGTCAATGCTTCTCAGACAACTTACAAAGCTCTTCGTTTGAGAGTCACAGGATTTACGAACGTAACTGAACCCACTCTAATCAATAATGATGTATATGGTGGATATTGGCTGAGCGTCAATCAGGTAGATGGTTCTCCGGAAGAATATCTATATACAGGTCATAGTGCGCCGATCATGCTGGTAAACTCCAATTTGCAGACTCAATATACCATTCCTGCCACGACACTGGCCCATACCGACGGTAGCGATGCACAGATCATTACATTTAATGAAGAGCGGTATATGGTAATGCTGGCTACGCCGGGAGCAGGAAGCATTGATATCTATGATATTACGGATGGAGATACCACATTGGAGGCACTTACTCTATTTGACGAAGGCAATCAGACGGCTTTAAGAAAGTATTCCCTTGGAGGAGATATTGCAGCCGGAACAGCTTCCGGAAGTATCGGATGGGCAAAAGAGGGAGATGAGACCCTGTATATCATGGGAGCGGCTCCGGGAGCGGGATTTGCCCTTCTTGAGTTCCCTAAAAAGGTGAAAGAAGATGACGTGGATGAGGAAGAAGAGGATGAGGAATAAACCGAAGCTACCAAAGAGATTTAGATATGGATTTGTGTTCATAAGCATTGCACTTATGATGGCAGCCTGTAGCCATGAGGATGATAATGACGGTGGGGAAACTCCCCCGCCGTCCTCCTCTGTTACATTCGCCAGAAAAGAGATGCGTGGGGTATGGATGGCAACTGTATGGGAACTGGACTGGCCTCAGTCTGTGTATGACAGGGAGGCTCAGAAAAAACAGTATACAGACTATCTGGATACTTTTGTAGCATGCAATGTAAATACGGTCTTTGTACAGATACGACCTACTGCGGATGCTTTCTATGATTCGCCCTATGAATCCTGGAGTAAAAGTATAACAGGGGTAGCAGGAAAAGATCCGGGTTATGATGTACTTGAATTTATGATCAGAGAAGCGCATGAACGCGATCTGGAATTCCATGCCTGGATAAATCCTTATCGTATCGCTACAAAAGCAAGTGCTTTAGACTCCTTTTCTGATCTTGACCCCAAAATCGATCCCGGGCTGATCAAAGACTATGATCTGATACGTATGTATAACCCCGCTTTGCCGGAGGTGCATGACCGGATCGCGGATATTGTGAAAGATATAATTACTGGATACGATGTGGATGGTATTCATTTTGATGATTACTTCTATCCCGATCCGGATAGTTATACATCCCTGGACGATGCAACTGAATATGCAATCTATGGCGCAGAGTATTTGACTATAGAGGCATTCCGTCGGGCAAATGTTGATAAAGTGGTGAAAAAGGTGTTTGATGTAATTGTTAAGGAGAAACCTGAAGTCGTATTTTCCATTAGTCCTACGGCAAATAATGATTATAATTACAATTCCCTATATGCTGATGTCACTCACTGGTGCAAGGAAGGTTGGGTGGATGTGATCATTCCTCAGTTGTATTCTGCTACAGGGACATCTGCCAGTAGTTTCAATACGCGTGTGGGCTGGTGGGCTCAATATTGTTATGATGCTGTGCCGGTGGCAGGCTATGCACTTTATAAATTCGGTGATGCTTCTGCCGGGACATCTTTCCAATCCACAAATGAACTTCTTGCTCAATTCAGACTGGCCGACGCGCAACCTAAAATAAGGGGAAGTGTGATGTACAGGGCAAAGAACTTTCATGATAATAATTTAGGCATCATTGATGTGCTTAAACAGGAGATTTATACCTCTCCGGCGGTAAGACCTTTTGTCGGACGTAAAACGCTGCCAGATCCTTCTCCTGTTTCTAATATGGAGATATCTGGAGATAAACTAAAATGGGATAGGGAAGACAATTTACGGACTGTTGTGTATAAAGTAGAGGATGGCCAGGCCAATGTGACGGCTATTACCTCTGATAAAGAGTATATGCTGACGACTAAAGGTGTTTACTGTCTGACAACTGTAAATAAAAATAATTTGGAAAGTGAAGTATCGGAAGTAATTCTCTGGAACTGATTTGTTCCATGCAAGGAGTAAAATAAGATGGCTTCTTAATCGCCTATTTGTTTTTTCAGGTTAAAGCTACTTATTGTAGTAACGTTTGGATAACATATTCTTACGTCGTAACCGATTCTGTTCTATTAGTAACCAACCCGGAGGGAATTGGTTATCAAAATGGGTAGGATTGGTTACTGAAAATGGTCTGATAATAACATTTCTGATTTTCTTTTCAACGATAAAGCGGCTGCCCTATGTCTTTTGGAGACAGCCGCTTTATCATTATCTAATTATTTATTATTTTTTACTACCATCCTTCATTTTGCCCTATAGCAGCATTCAAAAGAATCTGTCCGGAAGGGATCGGATCTAAATAGTATTTAATATCAAATGTTCGGGTGTTTCCATAAAAAGCACTTACATACCCATTCACCAGATTTGCCGGATCTATAGTTGGATCTGTAGAGAAGTTGGCTCCAAGTAATACCTCGGGATACGTTGTAGAATCTAATTTGTCTAATTGATGCCAACGGATCAAATCCCAGTAACGGATATCATTGTCCATAATCAACTCACATCTTCTTTCACGGCGGATTTCCCAGATCAGATCAGACACACCATGGTTATTGGCCGGATCAGAGAAACCTACATCTTTTGTCAAATGAGCCAGACCTGCACGATCTCTTAACAGATTGATCGTTTTATCCAGATCCGATTGTGTCATAGCCTCTCCTCCGACAGATTCCAGCTCAGCGGCAGCCTCGGCATATTGAAGATAGATAATAGATAACCAGAACAAAGGAGCATCTGTATAATTCTTTACTGTGGTATTACGATATCCTTGCGGAATATCCGGATTGTCGTATTTTTTGATACCGTAACCGGTCGAAGCATAATTCAGGATATCCCCCTCATAACGTCCAATGGTGCGTTCCGAATGAGAGACTGCATCGTCAATCGTGCCTGAAAGACGTTTATCCCGCACTGCTAACAAGTGGGTGATAGAATAATATTCATTTCCATCTTCTCTGGTTTCCATTACGGGCAGATCCGTATCATCATAGCTGGTAAGAGACTTTGGCTTTCCATCCAGAAACAGATAAGAATCAAAAGCATTTTTGGTTATACCATCCATAGGAGTGGAACTGGAAAGATAAGCGATCAATGAGTGAGAGAAAATGTCCTGCTTGTAGGCTTTGTAGAAAATAACCTCAGAATTCCCACTCAGACTTTCTGAATGATACTTGGTCTGATAATCTTCATTCAAACTATACTCTTTGGCCATAATAGCTGCCGCCGCACGCTTGGCTTCTTCCAAAAAAGTCTTTGCTCCTGTCAGATCCGGAGCTTTCTGTTTGTCAGTAGCCGTACGGTATTTGCGGAAAGTCCCTTCATACAGACAAATTTCAGCTTTCATCGCATACGCCATATCCTGAGAAAAAGAGATTTGTGAACCATTGTCACGGATGTTGGTACAGGCATAATTAAGGTCTTCCAGTACCTTATCCATGATCTCATCCCGGTCCTGACGACTGCTGTATAAATAACCCTCATCGGTAATATCTAAAGATTTATCTATCCAGGGAACATCGCCGAATCTGCGCACCAGTTTATAGTATTCCCAGGCACGCATCAACCGGGCTACACCAGTCCAGTGATTACGGGCTTCTTCTTCCAAGGTTTCCACCTCAGGGACATTCTCCAACAGGATGTTTGCCCGACGGATCTCAATCCAGCCATTCTGCCAGTTACTATTAGTAGCAGGAATCTGGATGTAATTCCAGTTGGTAAAAGAGTGACCGGCCTGGTCGTCCGTCAGGGTTTTAAAGTAGAAGTCTCCCGTGCCCCCTGAATTTCCGTAACCGGTAAAGCGGAGATAAAAAGCATTCGCATACCCTTCTATGTTACCCTCAGTGGTCCAGAAGTTACTGTTGGCAAAAGTATCCAGAGGGTTTTTATCCAAAATACTGTCACAACTCGCAAAAAAGAGAAGTGATAAGATACAGAATATATTTATTTTCTTCATAAACGTAATTCTTTTAATGTGCTCTCGTTTTAAAAAGTAACCTGTAGCCCGAAAGAGACAGTCCGGTACAACGGATCGATACGTCCCCAGGTTCCATTGCCATAGTCATCTGTACCATTTTGTTTACTCTGACTGGTATTGATTTCGGGATCTATCGGAGCTCGGCTCTTGTTGATCAGCTCACATATATTGTTCGCACTGAAATAAACACGTGCTTTTTCCATATACACTTTACGGGTCCACTCTTTAGGGAAGGTGTATCCGACTGTTAGATTTTTAAAGCGCAGATAGGCCATGTTCACCAGATACTTCGATTGTGGATAGAAATTATACTGTCCTTTTTCAAGTACAGAGAAATTGCCCTGACCTGCACCACCGGGGAACAGACGTGGGAAATCCGCATTCGGATCGGGATTTTCTTCTGTCCAGTAGCTTGTCTGGTTGGCATACAATGCATCAGCACCGCGCATCATAGGCATCACAAAGGCACTCTGGGTCCAGACCTGACGTTTGCCAATACCCTGGAAGAACAAATCCAGATCAAAACCTTTCCATTCACCACCCAGACGGAAACTATACTGATAACGCGGAGTGGTATTACCGATCACCTTCAGGTCACCATGATCATCCAAAGTACCAGCTCCCACATCAATGGTACCACTATTGTCTAAATCTTTGAACTTGATATCACCAGGACCAAAGATAAAATTCCCGGACTCCATCAGGGTCTGGCTTGCCACACCGTTTTTGTAGGAGCCATCGGCATTGAAATCATCGGCTGTAAAATAGCGTTCTGTTTCAAAGCCCCAGATCTCACCTACCTTCTTACCGGTATAGTTCTGACTCAGCAGTTTGGTATCATTATCCCATTTAGTTATCGTGGTAGTAAAGTCACCGATGCTGGCATTCGCATACAGGGTCAGTTTATTTTTGAAACGGTGTCTCCAGTCAATACTTAACTCCCAGCCCCGGGTCCGCAGGGAGCCGGCATTCACATACGGGGCATCCGCACCCAATACCTGAGGCATCGTCTGTCCGGGAGCCAACATATCTTTGGTATCACGCTGGTACCAGTCAAAAGAGACATTCAGGTCATTATGAAGGAAACCAAAATCACCACCAATATCCAGAGTACGGATACGTTCCCACTTCAATGTAGAAGATACCAGTTTGGGAAGGTCATAGATAACTGCCAGATTACCACTGGAATCCAGCCAGTTTACACCCGAACTCTTTTTGTCCAGGGTAGCAATATACATATAATCTCCTACGGCCTGGTTACCGATCTCCCCGTAAGAGGCACGCAACTTGGCACTATTTACTACATTCTTCAGAGAAGTAAAATAAGCCTCTTCACTCATGCGGTAACCCACAGAACCCGACGGGAAAAATGCCCAGCGGTCGTTCTCCGGAAATTTGGACGAACCATCGTAACGACCATTGAGTTCAACCAGCCAGATGCCTTTGTAATCGTAATTAATACGTCCGAACCAACCGGCCGTACCCCACTCTGAGTGAGAGCCGCCCACGGTCTGATCACCGGTAGCTAAGTTGAACTCAGGCATGTTAATATCCAACAGGCCCATACGTTTAGACCAATGGGACGTATATTCACCCTCTTCGGCATTCACCCCTACCATCACATTGAAATTGTGATTCTTTTCCAGACTAAACTCGTAGTTAGCATAGGCATTAAAGGCATACGAACGGTCACGGCCCGAAGTATTTTGGATCGCTGAAGATGAAGATCTGTATACTACTTCATCGAAATTACCGCCCCAGCTATTGTAAGCATAGAATGGAAGGGTTGCTATGGTCCTGAGTGAATTCAACTGGTTGAAAGTATAATCCACATTCAAAGTAAGCCCCTTCGTGATCTTTGCCTTTGCAAATCCACCCAGACGCATATATGTATTGTGTCTTGTGTCGTCACCTGCCTGCTTCAACCACCCGATGGCATTGTCCATATCGTGTCCTTGGTAAGAGCCATAAGGGCCGAAGAAACTACCCCATCGCCACATATAAGTATATACATCACGATACGTATTGGGAGTTACAAATTTCCGGTCACTGAAATTTACACGGGCACCAATCTGCAACCAGTCTGTCACATCACTGGTCAGATTAAGATTTGCAGTATAACGATCTAACTTATCCGGGTTAAAGTTCAGAATTCCTTCTTCGTGGTTATAACCTAAAGAGAGGTAATAAGATGTTTTACCACTGGTTCCCTGGATGTTAACATTATGGCTCTGAGCGGGTTTCCAGCTGCGGAACATAATACCGACTACATCCCAATCCGCATAATAATAGTTTGTACCATTTACCACATCAAAATCCTGTCCTTCCACCATTTCCCGGTATTTGGCTCTTTTGCCATTGTTCCTGGCTTTCCAGGCTTCTGCCTGGGGCAGCATATCGTCTAAGTACATTCCGAAGAGTTCATTGGCAGTTCCCCCGTTACGGGAGTTCGCATGTCCCAGAGCTTTGATCTGGGTGGGCACATCCAGATAATCAGGCAAGATAGTAGGGGTATCCCAGGAGAAATTATTGTTGTAATTGACAATCACCCGATCGGTTCTTTTAGCCGCTTTGGTAGTGATCAGGATTACACCGAATGTAGCACGGGTACCATAAATAGAAGTAGAAGCCGCATCTTTCAGTACGGAGATATTTTCAATGTCCTGAGGATTTAAGTAAGAAATATCTTCCATGGCCACCCCATCGACTACGATCAGTGGATCACTTTTTGCACTATTACTTAGTGTACCTGTTCCACGGATAGTAATAGTGGGTTTGGCATCCAATGTACCACTACTATTTAAAATGGTTAATCCCGGAACCACTCCCTGTAAAGCCTTCGAAACGTCCGCCTGCGGACGGGAATCTAAGGTTTTACTAACATCCACTGTGGAGACGGCACCTGTCAGATTCGCCCGTTTCTGTGTGCCATAGCCAACTACTACTACTTCATCCAGAAGTTCAGAATCTTCTTTCAGTGTGATAGACATAATAGGAGTTGCTCTGACTTCCTGAGTCTGGTAACCCACAAAAGAGATAAGTAAAGACACACCTTGTCTTACATTCAGAGTAAAACGTCCGT
>JAJBTC010000140.1 GCA_020861095.1 Bacteroides sp. | reverse complement strand
TTTTTTTCTCCTATTTCCTTTTTAATAAAATAGAGAAGTCGTATATTTTATGAAAACATGGAATAAGTAATCATGAAACGTCCGGAGATAATAAATAGAATAGGCGAAGTTATAAAGCAGCTACCTGCCCAGTTTAGCGTCTACTATTCGGTAGTGAGGCAAGAGGCGATGCACGGCCGGACAGTGACATTGACCTGTTAGTTTTATTGGATGCAGACACACTTCCCTAAAAAGAAATCCATGCTATAAAATCCTCTCTTTATGATATAGAAGTAGAGAGTGGAGTCATTATGAATCCCATTGTCAGACTGAAAAAAGAGTGGGGTAAAATAAAAACACCTTTGTATATAAACATACAACAAGAAGGCATTCCATTATGACAGATGAAGAAAGAGAAGAAATTGTAAGATTGCGTCTGGAAAATTCAGCCAAAGCCGCCGAAGTCCTGAAAGAAAGAGAATTGTGGAGTTCGGTAGTCAACCGAATGTATTGTGCCTTTTATTATGCTGTAGTTGCTCTTCTGATTCAAAATGGGATTGAAACAAACACTCAAGCTGGTATGCGACAAATGCTGAATTTTCATTTTGTCAAAGCAGGTAAGTTATTTAAAGAAATGGGACAGTAGTCTGCTAACATTTTTGCACAGCGGCAAGACAGCGATTATAATGACTATAGTATTATAGATGAAAATCTGGTCAATAAACTATACCCCAAAAGGTGTGAATTCATAGATAGCATAAAACACTTAACTGAATAAAGAGATTTACCTTCTCCTGTAACTATCCTGTAAGCCTTTTCTGCAAGTACCTACCATTCCTTCCTGCCGAACAAACTTTCAGTACACTTCAGGTACCGGAGACAAACAACAGACTTACCCTGAAAAGCAGTCTCAAAAACAGACCAACGGTCTGTATCTCCGGCATTAACATTTTGCATCGGTAAAGGCCATTTTTGTAGCAAATATCCTAAAAATCGCACTTTTTACTAATTCTTACAAGAGCTTTTTATCGCCATTCAGCAGTGGCTGGAAGGAGAAAAATGTATATCTATCCGGAAAAGCATTATTTTCTTGCAAAAAACAAGACAAAAAAGAATATTCTTGCAGATAGAATGTGCATAGTTTACTCATGGAATGTGCATAGAAAATCCATAGACTGTGCATAGTTTACAAAGAGACCATACACAGTCTATTTCTAAGCTATATATCCAAAGCGATTTTTTATAGGAAAAAGAGAAAAAACTTCCGGATGCTATCTCTCCGAGGCTATTTATAAAATAACAAAAAGCACTCTTTGCTCCGCAAAAGCATCGATAAGAAACTATAAACCCTATTTCACCAACACCATGCAACCTATTCCAACCTAGCACAAACACCTGGCTATTCTCAAATGCCCATTCCCTGTGTTATTTCCGACCGATGAAACAGCAGAGCGGAATAAGCCAACCCTGGCAATCGTTTTTATCATTCTGACATTTTGTAAACTATCTCTAAAAAATACACTGCGCATGCCAGGGCCCGTGCTGCAGGGAAGTATGTATGCTTCCCTGCAATACGGGCTTGTTGACCAGGATCCTGCCCGCGATGGTGATACCCCGCAGGATCTCCCCTGACAGCGAGCGACCTGGTTCTCATGACGACAGTTCGTTTGACTCAGTTTATAAAATCGGGCGTACGTGAGTAGAAGCCGTTCTGTGTGAGCCATCCCAGGTGCCACGGCAGGCGTGTGGTGAAGCCTCCCCAATCGCGTTCGCTGCCCCAGGCCACCTCGGAGAATGCCTGTAAGGCGGGAAAAACATGCTGTCCGAACTTGCGTTCGTTGGGGATCATCTCTGTCCACACACAAGCCTGAAAACCGACGACATTGCTTTGTACCACTCCGGGAAACTGAGGTCCGAACTCAAATTCGTACAGCGACTTCAGGTGCCTGTCGGAGGGAGCGGCACTCAGGTAGAAACGCCCCCACTCCATAAACACGATCGGCAGTCCCTGCTGGGTGATCTTTCCCGGCTGGTCTGCCAGCCAGTCGCGCCAGTAGGTATACAACAGATCCTGCGGATCGCGGGCAATAAAGGCATCGTCCCAGGCCATCACCTGTTTTCCTTTTTCATTTCTTACGTAATCGGCCATGTGCTTCACAAAGTAATTTTGCAGACCGTCTACATTCATCAGTTCCTTTTCCCGGATCAGCGCCTGACAATGTGGGCATACTTTCCAGTTGTCCTTCTCCACCTCATCTGCTCCGATATGGAAATACCTGCCCGGAAACAGGTCGGCTACCTCGTCGATGATGTCGGTATAGAAAGAGTAGTTGTCGGTCTGTCCGGTACAGACGGGCCAGGAAAACTCATTGCCCCAGCCGGCTTCACCCGTGCAGGAGAGGAACGGAAAAGCGCGTATGGCCGAGGAGAAATGCCCCGGCATATCTATTTCCGGGATCACCTCTATACCTCTGGCTGTGGCATACGCTATGAGATCTTTGAGTTCGTCCCG
The DNA here is from genome assembly GCA_020861095.1 of Bacteroides sp. GTDB lineage: Bacteria > Bacteroidota > Bacteroidia > Bacteroidales > Bacteroidaceae > Bacteroides. Next base: position 11,464 of record JAJBTC010000140.1, on the reverse strand, counting down.
GGTGTAGTAGCCACCGTATTCGTTGCCGTTGCGGACAAAGCGGGGGTCTATCTCGTAGGTCCTGTCGGTATGGGCCAGTTCGATGCAGCGTTTGTCGTACTCGTCAAACTCGCGCCAGCCCCCGATGGTGGTGAGTTCGGGATATTTTCTGATCTCTACACGCCACCCCTGATCGTCGTTGAGGTGGAGCTGGAGTTTGTTGATCTTGTAGAAGGAGAGACAGTCTACCACCTTTTTCAGAAATTCCGGAGTGAACATGTGCCGGGAGACATCGAGGTGAAATCCGCGCCAGGTTTTCTGAGGGCTATCTGTCAGGATCAGCATGGGTATACTCCGGGTATCATCGTCTGCCACTTTGTGTTGCAAGAAAATCTGCCGCAAGGTCTGCACGCCCCAGAGCAATCCTTCCTGGGTGCGGTAATAGAGGTTGCATCCGGTTTCGTCTACCTGGATGCGGTAGCCCTCCTCGGGCAGGGTGTTGTCTGTGAAGACGCGTATAAAGGCCTGTTCGTTGGTGGCCTCGGCAGGGGCTCCACCTATCACTGCTGTCAGGGTCTCTTTCAGCAGTGTGGCAGACATACCGGTGAGGCCGGTACTCACTGATACCTGCTGCGGAAGGACTACGTTGCCGGCTCCGTGTATCAGGGTTTGCGGCAAGGGGATCACCGACACCCGCGAAAGCGGGATCTGTCGGGGTACGTTGTCGGCATTGTCTGCACAGGAAACCAAAGGAAACAATTGCGCTGTCAGAAGGATGAGCAAACTTCTGACAACTGTGGATATATACGTATGTTTCATAACGGTTTGTTTTGGGTGGTAAGGGTACTTGTCAGACTTTTCTTATCTAAGTAGCAGACGCAGGCTTTGACCGTGCCACCGCCAAAAGGCACCGGTTGGGTCCACACCAGTGAGGCAGCGGTAGGCTCCGTGCCGTCTGTGGTATAGTGTATCTGCGCCCCCCGGACAGAGGTATTGGCATACAGGAATTCACCGTCGGTCATCAGTCCGGGGTGGGGCAATCGGAAATGGATGCCCATACTGTGCAGATAGGGCAACTCCCGGTCGCTGATGAGCGCGTAGAAACGCGAAAGATCGTTGTTGAATACCTCCTCTTCCTGCTTTCCGCGCAACGTCTCCCAGTCAGGGTGTGCGTGCCAGCCCCGCTCTACCAGCCCCAGTATTTTCGGGAAATAATAGTACTGTACCATGGTGAAGTCCCGGATAGTTTCGGCAAACAGTTGCGCCTGTACGCCCCGGATCAGAGGTCGGTTTTCGGGTTTCAACGGAACCTTACTCCGCTCCATGCTATCGAGGTCCAGCGGATCGCCCGCGATATTGACACGTGACGAGCGGTAGACGGAGAAGGGCAGCATACTGAAGGCTTTCTGCTCGTCTACATACCCGCCCCAGGAATGTCCCGGCTCGTCGTAGTGGGGACTATAGGCCAGATCCATATAGAAGTTGTTCACATTGCAAAGGATCACCGGATAGCCTTTGTCTGCCAGGCGATAGGGAATGTCGTCTTCTCCCCACTCGGCCACCGTGTTCCAGCAATGAATGCCCGTGGCGTTGCGCAGCAATTGTGCCTCGGTATCGGGCCGGTTGTTCAGCGCCACCTCCTGCCATCCCTGGAAGGGGATGCCTTTCTCCCGCAGCAGAGCGGTCACCTGCGTGTAGAAGTATTCAAAGAGTTCGTGTGTATCTGTCATCCCGTTTTCCCGCATCAACTGCTTGCACAGCGGTGAGCCTTTCCAGGCACCTCCGGGTACTTCGTCGCCACCGATATGAAGGGCCGACAGTTCCACCCCTGCCTCCGTATACATGGCCTGGATCTCACCGATCACCTTCTCCATAAAGGCATAGACCGACGGGAGGGCCACACACATCACATTGTCTGTGTACGACTGGGCAGATACATATACCGATATGTCTTCCGCGTCACTGAGCAGATATTCATACGCCTTCTGATCGTCTTTGCCTTTGTATCTGTTGTACCGGGCCTTCATGGAGACGATGGCCGCGCGGGCATGGCCGGGAGATTCGATCTCCGGGATTACACGCACGTGCCGGGCCGCCGCATATTTGAGCAGGTCTATAAACTCTTCCCGGCTGTAGTAGCCGTTGCCCGACGTAGGCGCGGTCGGATCGTATCCGCCGTCGTAGCCGGGATAGAGATGGGCAGACTCATCCAATGTATGTCCTCTGCGGGCACCTACTTCCGTAAGTTCTTCCAGACCGGGGATCTGTAGCCTCCACCCTTCGTCGTCTGTGAAGTGGAAATGCAATACATTGATCTTGTAAGAGGCCATCACGTCGATCAGCCTTTTCAGGTCGGAGATGGAGGTGAAGTTGCGGGCAATATCTACCATAAAACCGCGGTAGTCCAGATCGGGATAATCTGTGATGGAGACACACTTCAGTTCATCCGGACGCTGGTACCCTTTCAATAGCGACAGCAGGGTCTGCGTGCCGTTGAACACTCCGTGAGGGGTAGCCCCTTCTATCACGATCTGATCCGTATCTACCCGCAAGCTGTACCACTCTTGGTGCACGGCGGTATCCGGAAGCAGGTTGAGCCGGATGCTCACAGGAGCCACTTCCGACACCTCTATCCGGTAGAGGTGTTCCAGCTTCTCGCGCAGGATGTGGGCTTCCCGGGAGAGTTCTTTGCTATAGAGCAGGGAGACCTGCGCGGGAACGGTGAGCGTGCCTTCCCGCTCCGTTCTATGTTTTACTGTGGGTATGATCTCTGACTGTTCCCGGATAACCGATCCCGCGCGCAGGGCTTCGTTGCTGGCATAGAGGCGGGCCAGGGTGGCGGCAGACAGTTTCTCCGCGTCGGGTCGCTGTCTCACGTGCAGGTCTATCGCCACCGGCTTGCGTTCCCTGCCTGCTGTGGCAGAAACCCAGTAACAGCCTTCGGGCTGTTGCGAAACGTTGGGGGTAGGGTTAGTTACCTGATAGCGGACCACCAAGGAGTCTCCCGGTCTCAGGGGAGTGTAGCGCTCCGTAGGAAAGATCCGGTAGTAGTTGGCGTTGATAAGCTCTATCCCGATCTCCCCGGAGGCTATGCTGTGAATATCCCGGGGCAGTTGCGAATAATAGATCGTCCACTCCCGGCCGATCTCTTTGCCGGAGATATTTTTGATGACAAAGGTATTGTCGTAGCACCGGGTCTGCACGTCATATCTTTCGTCGTACCACGTCAGGGAGACGGGAACCGAAGTTCCCGCTCCCGCACACGCGGTCAGAAAAAGAATGAACAGCAAGCTCAGTCCGTAATTCATCTGTCTGGTATTCATTGTCGTTTTATTTACTTGATTAATCACCGATACGCTCTATAAACATCTTCTCACGGGACACACCGTCCGAGGTATCAAACGTGAGGCGGTAGTACCCCGGTACGAATCCTTCGGCGTTGGTGAAGCCGTTGGAGCCGGATACGGCAAATCCTGTGACATCTCCGGAGAGCGACCCTTCCTGCAGTTCCATACCTCCGGTCTTCTCCCACTCCCGGTCGCTGTAGATCTCCATCTCGAACGAACCCCACTCGTGGGTATCACTCAGATAGATAGTTGTCTGATAGGTATGCCCGGCGATCTTCACCACATAGCCCAGGCGAGCGACCTCATCCGTATGCCATCCGTCGTAGTCAAACTCTTCGTGCCACACAGGCGCACAAATAAACCCATGCCCGATGAGCCAGAAAGCATCCGGAGCCACATCGTCCATGCGGGTCACCCAGATGTAGTTATAGTTCGAAGAGTAGTATACCTCCCAATAGCCACTCTCACGCAGGAAGGTGAGTTTTCCCGTCTGCGGATCGTAGTCGAAGAAATCACGGTTGTATGCCCCTTCGAGGTCTTCGATACCGCTCACTTCGACCTCTTCTCCCTGCACAAAGGAGATACCGGCCTGGAAGTAGCCGTCGGATGCTTCGAGCAGGACACCGCCAATGCGTATGTCTTTCTGGAATCCGATGACCCCGAGGCGGAAGGTGAATGTATTGAACGTGACATGGTCTATCTGCCAGTCGGGGAAGTGGAAGGAGAATCCGGCACCCGTGGCCGACACCAGCCCTGCCTGGTTGTTCGTTTCGGCATATCCCCAGATCAGCTCCGAATCGACAAGCGATCCGGCGGTTGATATCTTCCCGCTCCACGTATCCGGATAGTCGCCCGCCGCGGAGACATACTCATAGGGGTTGTCCGCGTCGCGGGTCATGGGTATCACCTGGTCGGCGTAGTGCAGATAGATCGTCTGAGGGATCTGCGGTCGCCTGAGGATGAAGGTCTTCGTCTGCTGCGCTTCACTACCCTCTACATTAATAGCAGTGAGTGTGATGCGGGCTTCGCCCTCTTCCATCTGAGAGGTAAACGGGATGTATATGCCGTATCTGCTGACCTGATTGGTATAACCTGCCGTACGTATGGAACCGCTGAAGATCTCTTTTTCTCCCTGCGTCACCTCTACTTCCAGCGTAGAGAGCGGGGTTTCGGGGTCCGTGATCTCCACGGAAAACCAGATCGAATCGGTGGCGGTCACCTCTTCCGTAAAGGAGAAGGTGAGGCCAGACATTTGCGGGCAGGAGTAGGGATAGACCACCCGGCCCGTATCTTCGTTGCACCCGGCAAACAGGAGGGCCACACAGCACCCCATAAAGAATGTATATATCTGTTTCATGTTTCTATGTTTTTTATATGTAAAAGCCGATCCTGATCAATACCCCTCGTTCTGAACCAGACGGGTGTTCTTGTCCATCTCGCCCTGTGGCAACGGCCACTTGGCCCTGTATGCCTCCAGGCCTTGGAGGAAGAGGTTTCCCTGGGCGTCTTTGTGGTTTCTCATGACCTCCAGCATACGCTCGTTGCGGAGCAGGTCGTACCAGCGCTGGCCTTCCATAAAGAATTCCAGCTGGCGTTCGTTCTCTACGGCCAGCCGCGCCTCAGACTGCGACATTCCCACAGGCAACCCATCCAGTCCGGCACGCCGGCGCACCTGGTTAACAATCTCTATGGCCGCGGCCACCTGGTTGGTCTCTACCAGTGCTTCGGCTTTCAACAACAGGATATCGGCCAGACGCATCAGGATGATGTCCGAGTTCTTTTCACGGATCTTGTAAGCAAACGGATAATTATCGGCCGGATAATAGACATCGTACGGTGCCTCTTTCCAGAGAATCCCGGAGGCATACCGCTGATCTTTTTCCGTATCGTACTTTGCGATCAGATCGTGCGAGGGAGTACAATAGCGTCTCCAACTCACCGTGCCGTCGGCCTCTTTCAGCAATGTCCAGTAGGCCCAGTTGGGAGCATCGGTCGTGTAGTAGACCTCGAACATACTTTCCGGGGTGAACTTGTTGTCGGGGTCCCACAACTCTTCAAAACTATCTGTCAACCGGTAGCCCTCAGCAATAGCCTTATCGCAATAGCGGATCACTTCGCTGTAGTTGCGGCTACTTTTTTCTCCCCGGGTGGCCCATACCTTGGCCAGCAGTCCGTAGGCTGCTCCTTTGGTTGCCTGAAAAGCTCCCTTATTCATGCTTTCGAGGTACCGGATGGTGCCTGTCTCGTCGAGATCGTCGATGATCTGCCGGTAGATCTCATCCTCCGGCGTACGCTCCGGGTACATCACCGGATACCACTCTTCCAGATTCTCAGCGGTGATCGTCGGGATCAATTGCGTCACCATAGGCAGATCGCCCCACAGACGCACCATATCGAAACAGGCCCATGCCCGGATAAACTTCGCCTCGGCCATGATGCGGTTGCGGTCTGCCTCTTGTATGGCGGCAGACTCCATCAGACGGGTATTCTCAATGACATTGGTGGCTGTACCCGACATCGAGTAGTACTGCGACCACACCAGCGATACTTTGGCATTGGTCGGGCTCAGCCGGAGCATTCCCACCGCCTCTTCGTTGGTACCGTCGCCACCGACGTAGCAGTTGTCCGATTGTATGTCATTGATCGTATAGTTCTCCATCTGGAAGATGTCACTTTTGAAACTCTCGTAGGCCCCCTGCAATTCGGCTTCAGCATCCGCCAGGTTCAGGTATTTGGAGGTGAGCCCATCTCCCCCACTGCCGTCGTTGGTAAAGTCGGACTGCGGTTGCTCGTTCAGGAAATCACTGCACGCGCCCAATAAACAGATCTGGGCTATGCACAAAGCGATGTATAGTATGTTCTTCTTCATATTGGCACATTTAAAATTCGACATTCAGACCGAAAACAAACGATTTGGATTGCGGATACGTCCCGTAGTCTACCCCCTGTATCACGGCATTGCTTCCGTAGGCGTTTACCTCCGGATCGTACCCCGAATATCGGGTCAGAGTAAATAGGTTCTGAGCGGTAGCGTAGAGTTGCAGCTTCGACAGGTGCATCTTCTTCAACAACCTGTGCTGAAAATCATAGGAGAGTGTCACTGTTTTCAGACGCAGGTAAGAGCCGTCTTCTACAAACCGGGTAGAGTTGTGTATATTCTCTACATTGCCCACACGGGGTATATCGGTGACCATACCCGGACGTTTCCAGCGATCCAGTACCGCCTTAGACTGGTTACGGAAATCCATCATCCCCTCCATATCTATCCTGGAAGCATTGAAAATATCGTTGCCCTGACTTCCCTGCAGGAAGAAGGAAAAAGAGAAACCTTTGTAGCGGAACGTATTTGTCATCCCGTAGATAAAATCGGGCTGCGCACAACCGATCTCGGTACGGTCGCCCGGATCGATCTCACCGTTGCCGTTGAGATCTTCATAAATTACATCTCCGGTTTCCGGATCTACCCCTTTGGCTACGTAGCCATAGAAGGTTCCCAGAGACACCCCCTCGCGAAGGATCACCGCCTGCTCCCTGGTCTCGTACATCTCGGCATAATAATAGACTTTGTTGAGTTCCAGTTTGGTCAGCTTGTTGCGGTTGAACGAGATATTGAAATCGGTATCCCAGCTGAATGTACCGCATAGGTTCCGGGAAGAGATCATCCACTCCATACCCTTGTTCACCATCTCACCGTCGTTGCGGGTGATACCGCCGGGCAGATTCACGTTATCGGGCAGGCTCACGGTGAGCAACAGATCTGTGGTCTTTTTGTAATACGCGTCGAAAGTCACGTTCAGCCGCGAATCGAACACTTGCAGATCCAGCCCCGCGTTCCATTGCAGGGTCTTCTCCCAGGTGAGTTCTTTATTGGCTCCCGACCCGGGATAGATAGCCATTCCCGGATAGAGATTGTCTGTGGTAGGTGCCACACGGCTGGCCCGCATCTGTGCCAGATAGGCATAATTGCCGATCCCGGCCTGGTTGCCGTTGAGGCCCCAGCCCACCCGGAATTTCATGTCGCTGATCTGGTCTTTCAGGGGTTCCATAAATCTCTCGTCGGAGATACGCCATCCGGCCGATACAGAAGGAAAATATCCCCACCGGTGTCCGGGAGCAAAGCGCGACGAGCCATCGGCACGGAAATTCACGGTAAGCAGGTATTTGCTGTGGTAGTTGTATGCCACACGCCCCAGGAAGGAGGCCAATGACCAGGCCGATGCCGACGAGCTGGCGGCGTCTTTGTCTATCTGATTGGCCGCGTTGATAGAGCGCAGGTTCGGATAGGAAGGAGACAGGTCGAACCCGGCCATGTATTGTCCGTTGTACTGGGCGTGCTGCTGCGTGGCTCCTCCCATAGCAGACAGCTGGTGGCCGTTCTTAGCATAGTCGTACGTCAGCAGGTTTTCCAGCAACCACTCTACGTTCCGCGAAAAACTCTCTTCCACCCTGCCTTTGGTAGCGCGCCCTTCTGCGGTAGATTCCGGATCCAGGTAATAGTCCCAGCGCTCGTGATAGAGATCCATACCAAAAGTGGTCTTGAACTTCAGCCCCTTGTACAGATCTACCGTAAAGCCGACAGAGCCTTTGAAAAAGTCGGTAGAGGTCACATTGTCCGGAGCATTGGCCGCCAGCGGGTTCAGGATACGCGATCCGTAGGCCGATTCATCGTACTGCCCGGGATGGTCGGGGTCCCACTCCTGCATAAAGGGCGGTGTATTGATCACAGACAGGATAGACCCCGATCGCATGGAACTGCCGTTGGAGTTGACCCATTGCCCTTTGGTCCGGGAATAGGAGAGATTCAGGGCCATCTGAAGCCAGCTGGTCTGCTGACTGTCTATGTTGGCACGGAAATTATAGCGGTTGAATTGTGATTTTCTCACAATACCCTCTTCATCGGTATATCCACCGGATACCATGTACTGTACTTTGTCGGTACCGTTGGCCACAGAAATCTGATAGTTCTGCGTCAGACCCGTTTTGAAGAATTTATCTGTCCAGTCTACATACCGGTTCTCATCCTCAGGAATATTGGGTACTGTATGGGTCACCTGTTTCAGGTCTTTCATCAGCTCCTTGTACTCTTCGGTATTCAGCGCGTGGATCTTTCTGCCCAACCGGGAGATACCTGTGAAGGCGCTCAGCTTGACCTTCGCTTCACCTATCCTGCCGCGTTTGGTGGTGATCAGCACCACTCCGTTGGCGGCCCGCGCTCCGTAGATAGCTGCCGAAGAGGCATCCTTGAGCACCTGCATGTTTTCAATATCGTTGGGGCTCAGGTAAGAGACATCATTCATAGGCATTCCGTCTACCACATAGAGGGGTTCATTGGATGCCTGTACGGAGGTGGCTCCCCGGACACGGATAGTAAGCCCCGCGCCCGGCTCGCCGGAGGGCTGTATCACCTGTATACCGGCCCCCTTACCCTGCAACGCCTGTGCCGCGGAGATCACCGGACGTTTGTCCATATCTTCCGTACTGATCACGGAGACCGCGGTAGTGATGTCTTTCCGTCGCATGGCTCCGTACCCGATGACTACCACCTCATCCAGCAATTCCGCGTCTTCCTGCAGCACAATATCGTAGCTGTTGCGGGTAGTCACCTTCACCGAGGCAGGCTTGTATCCGATGTAGGAGATATGGATCGTAATGCCCGGCAGCGCGTCGATCCGGTAGTTGCCATCGATATCCGTGATCGCCCCCTGTGAAACATCTTCCGTGGTGACGGTAGCGCCGATCAGGGGCACACCGGCCCGGTCGGTCACGCGACCTGTAATGGGTCTGGTAGCAGAGACATCAGCATCCGCCAGGGTTTTCAGACTGAGGACCACCTGATTCCCTGGTTCTATTTTATATGCAATTTCTGTGTTACGGAGCAATTTGTTCAGTACACTTTCTATACTCTCTTTGTTGGCACGGATACTGACTACCTGGTTCAGACCTGGCAACTGGTCGGTATAGAAGAAGCTGTACCCGTCGTTTCTCTCGAGGGTTTCTATCACCTCTTTAATGGTTTGGTTGGTAAGCCTCAGGGTGATCTGCCCATGCAACGGGCCGACGAAAAGGCAAAAGAATCCACACAGCAGGAAAGACTTCCCTGCCTCCATTATCTTATTGACCATACGTATAAGGGATTTAAGATTAATTAATTTATTAAATCTAAGAGTATGGATGACCAACTGCGCTCAATTGTTTACTTTTGTCGCAGGATTGTCCATCAATCTAAACGAATTTTTTCTGAGGTAGAATTGTGTTGCAGCATAATTCTACCTTTTTTCTTTTCTCAGGAGCTTTTCATACTATCTTTTCTTTTAAGGTTCAACTTTGTTTGTCATTCTGTCTCAGGGTGTCTGTGCACTGACTATAGTTATCACATCGTTATCTATGGTATAATGGATCGGGTAGCTCAGGCTGAAGATATGAAATACATTGTTGAGGCTCGCATTGCGAATACTGCCCGAGAAGGGTATCTGCTTCAACGCTTCATCTTCAAACTGTATCGTCACGCCGTACATTCTTTCCAGGGTGGTGGCAATATCGGCCAGTGTAGCCGACCGGAAATAGAGGATATTCCTTCGCCAGAAATCAATCTCACGCTCGTCTTTTATCTCAGACCGTACAAAAGTATTTTCATTCTTTATGTAGGTGAGACACTGGTTGGGGCTGAGCAGGGCACTGTTGAGTTCATTGTATATCTTTACACTTCCCTCCATCAGAGCAACAGATACCTGGTTGTCGGCAGTGTACCCCTTTACATTAAAAGCGGTACCTAATGCTTCTACATTCATCCCCTGACAGCAGACAACAAACTTTTTCTTGTTTTTTACCACTTCGAAATAAGCCTCTCCTTCCAGATCTACCCGGCGTTCGTTGGCAACGAAGTCATACTTCAACCGGGTGGCAGAGTTGATCCACGCCTTACTACCATCCGGCAGAATCACACAGGCTTTCTGGCCATTGTCTGCCAGCACCTCAAAGACTTCGGGCCGTTGCCTGTGATCCGAATAAGAGAGCCATCCGATATATCCACCCATACAGATACAGATCGGGAGCAGAATGCATATGGCAATCCGGTAAAAGACCGGATGAAGACGCAAACTCTTCCGGGGCTGCTCTATGCGGGTAGCGATCACCTCCCACATCTGCTGCTCAAGTTGTTTGTTGATCTCAACACTGCTTGTATCCCAATGCTGTTGGCAATAAGCATCAAACTCTTCAGGAGGCTCCGTCTCCATCATCCAACGGGCCAATGTTTTTACCTCTTCATCGGTAGCATAGCCCTGAAGATATTTGTCCAATAGTATTTTGTATGTATCTGTAGTTGATCTCATATAATGTTGCCTGTTATTTAAAGTATGATTGACGCAAAAGAATGGACTACAACCGGGTTATAAATAAACACTCTTTAACTTTTACCACCCGTTAGTCAGGCTATAAAGCAGAGCAAGTAATAATCCTTTGTCCAACCTTTCATAAAGAAACCGCAAGGTACGGCGCACTTGTGTAGCAACTGTTTTCTCTGAAATAGACAACAGCTCCGCAATCTCCCGGTAGCTCATTTCCGATTTCCAGTAGAGCAGGAATATGTTTTTCCGGGCTTCGGGCAACTCTTCAATCAGTGTCATCACATTCTCCCGGAAAAAGACATTGTCCAGTTTCTGCTCTGTTTCCAAATCCTGCTGCCCGGCTTCATCTTCCATTTTCTGCAGGTAATTCTGCATCAGCAGTTCCCGGCGCAGATACATATAGACCGTGTTCTTAGCTATGGTAAAGAGATATCCATTGAAATTGCCGGAACAGTCTACATCGCCTCTCTTGTTCCATAGTTGCAAGAAAACATCCTGAGTAAGGTCTTTGCATACAACAGAGTCTTTTATCATAGAGTAGATAAAGTTGTATACACGACTGTTGTAGACCAGATATATCTTTTCCAGGGCATGAGGGTTTCCTTTTTTCAATCCTTTTAATACATTTTGATCTATCACCATGTTCTTTTCGTTTTATATAGATAAATGTCTTGACCGGATAGCCGATAGTTTAGTTAACAAAAGCCATTTTACCTGAGATTACCGGGAAAGAACATACATGTATAAGGCCATATATCCCCAGTATATCTTTTCTCCGGTTGATATAAGAAG
>JAJBTC010000151.1 GCA_020861095.1 Bacteroides sp. | reverse complement strand
CCAATCGTACATCGTACATCGTCAACGTTCTTTAATGTAAAGAATCGAATAATGGCCATGACCAAAGGGAGTAAATCGTAAATCTCTCCGCGTCTCTGCAAGTGAATAATCACCTTAATCCGTTTGTCTTTTCAATCGTACATCGTACATCGTCCAACGTTCGCTGGTGTTACCTATCAAAGAATGGTGATGACCGAAGGGAGTGATCGTAACTTCCCTGGGGTAAAGCCGGGATTCGAACCCGGATCTCTTGCCGTACACCGTCAGGAGCGGCAAGCGAACTGCCTTTGTTCTACATTACCTGCTGAGATAAGAAATGAATCAATGATTACTCGCCGTCGTTGTTTCCTCCACCGTTTCCTACTTCGATAGCTTCCGGATAAGTAATTTTGAATCCACTTGTACCATCAGCGGTAGCCAGTTGTTTGGCAGTGATGGTGAGTTCCGTGAGCGCATTCTTGGAGAATTTGATATCTCCGGACATGCGGATCTTCACACGGGCGATATCGATCTTGATATCGTTCTGAGAAGTCACCCGCAAAGCCACTTCTTTCGCTTCCGCGTTCGGATCTTCGATCCAGCTTTTCTTATCGTCGCTCAGACTACCTCCGGCTACTTTCAGAAATACATCCGCGTGTACGTTCTTGGTGCTCCAGGTGATCTCACGGATACCTTTCTGTGTGGTCAACTCTTCTACTGCCTCATCCGTTTCTTCGATAAACTCTTCCGTTACGGTGTCTTCACCTTTACTGATCACGAACGAATCGGGAGTGGTTTGTCCGAATTCTACAAATTTTGATTCATCTACAGTACCATCCGCCTTCAATGGCGCGATCTCTACTGATTTCAGCCCTTTCAGGCGCATAACTCTTAATTGTGACATAACTTAATTAAATTGAATTGTTAAACATATATTTATATAATGCATAGTGCCTTCCTGAAGCAGTTGCCTGCGGTGTATCCATCCGTTGGTACCGATGTTCCAGAGGTGGCGGCAGGCTTCCGAGGCCCGTTCTGCTTCCCTTTCTAAGGTCTCGATATCGGGATACGAACTGTCTGTGAGCCCTTCTACCTCCCGGGGCTTGTTGGGGGCGTAGATACGGATCTCGTATTCTCCCTCCCCGGTGGCTTCGTCGTACAGCGTCTCCCGCACCACCCAGCCGATGCCAGCAAACGCCTCGGGCATGGTGTAGTCGAATACGGGTACGTCCGTATAGGACCTGAGCAGTTCACATAATTGAGATACAGGTGTGTTCATACTTTTTTCTTTTGGTTCGATGGATGTATTTTGTTATCTGTTTCGTTTTTGTTTATCTGTATAAAAAAGCGCTCCCCGTTTCCGGAAATTTCATACCAGGGCTCCTTTGCGACGGGCCTTTTTGGGTCTGGTGTCTGAAAGAAAAGTGCCATTGGTCTTTCAGGGACCGGTCGTGTTCGCAGGTAGTCTGGTTGAGTGATTTCAGGAAGTGAGAGAGCGCTTGTCTGACAAAAAAAATAGTAACTTTTCGTCTGCCTGTTCTTTATCCGGAAAACAGGGCTTTTCGTAAATAGATAATCATTTTAAACTTAAATTAAATTTACTAAAATATGGTACTTCTTATTTTATTCAAATGGCATATATACTTCTTTTTTTATAAAGTAAATCGTATGTCGGAGGCTGATGTGCCGGAAGTTTCTTCCTCTTTGTCCGGAAAAGGATCTTTATGAATCTTCCACTCTTTTTCTCCTCGTCTGACAGACCTCCGGCATTCCGGAAATTCTGGTTTCTGATTCCGTTGGTAAAAGTACGCCTACTCATCCGGATCCGGGCAATTTCTGACCCTCTCCACTGTGACAATCGCGCCATTGTCACGGTGGATGAAACTTTTTTTCTACCGGATTCCGAAGTAGTAGATGATGAATTTTAGGGGTTAAGTATTTGTTTGTTAGTAATTTATTGTTTTTATTTGGGGCGGATATGAATTTCGGACAGGAGGAAATGAAAAAAAGTGTGTGAGAAGAGAGAAAAAGTGATGGTATTTCAAAAAGTTTTTTTAGAGGCCCAGGGGGTGTAAGTTTTAAGTTATAAGTTTTAAGTATTGAGTTGCGAGTGTAAGTATTGGGTTATGAGTTTGAACATTGGGTTGTAAGTTTAAGTCTTGGGTTGTAAGTTTAAGTCTTGAGTTGTAAGTTTAAGTATTGGGTTGTAAGTTATATGTTATAAGTCTCAAAAGTCGGTGCGTTTTTCGAATAAGATTGTAAGTTACAAATGGAAAGCCCGAAGTGGCTTTACTATCAATAACCCCCAGTGAAGCAAGCGGAGCGACGCGACTGGGGGTGGTCGTATCTCTTCACAATCAACTCCGAAGGTGTTGAATATCAAGTCCCCCACTTCGGAGATAGCCGTCAGACCAAAAGACCATTTCCTGTTTCTTAAGCTGATATGCCCTATCCTGATTGTTTTAACAGACGCAAGTATGTGTCTCGTATGTTTGCATCTGAAATGTAATGTATAGAGATTTACAAAATGTAATTTCAATCGTAAATCGTAAATCGTCAAATCGTAAATCTCTTCATAATAATATACATTTGTTTTTATGTTTAATAGTTAATAAGTGTAAATTAGATCTCTTTTTCTATCAGATCTGCTCTTTTCTCAATGACAATATCATCAAGAGCTTCTGGAAGAGCAGGTAGATCGCTCTCTCTGAAATAATATAAGGAAAATTTATTCCCCGAAGATGCTGCGGAATAGGAAAACAGGAGGGTTTTGTGTCCATTTCGTATGCCAGTGAGATTCTATCCGGATTCCCGCGGGATGCTATCCGCACTCCGGATAGATGCTGAAATGTATATTTTTTCACCTTATAACGCGCGCATCAGAGACAGATATAGAGACAGATAAAGAGACAGATACAATCTCTCTCTAAAACCTCTCTCTTTTTGATTGAAAATCCGATTTCAGCTAAAACGCGTATCAGGGGTTGCTTGTGTATGTAAGAAAAAAAGAATGTGATTTCCGATCGTTTCAGGCAAGTGTACAGATCTCCCGTATCAGTGGTATTGAGATGAACTATTATTTTTTGCGCGCAGGCCATTTTTTATGTTCTCCCGGTATTCCCCTTCATGTTTGGGTAGATCGTTGCTTAAACGGGCCGAAAATGGCATTTTTGATAATGTTTGGCTTTGGGAAGGTGTCTGTTCTTTCCGACAGGAGGCATCGGAGGCCGGATATGACTTTCCGGGAGTCTGTAGCTTCCGGAATCCCGGGAAAAGGAGAGAAAAAGAGATTAATTTGTGAAAGGTAGTTAAATTAATGCATAAATAAAAAGAAAAACCCGTACACTGATCGGTAAGTGTACGGGTTTAGGTGAGCAGGCTGTGTACTTCAAAGCCTGTCATTCTCAGACAGATCCGGTGGGCCTAAGTAGCGGATCACCGCTTCGCGCTGCAACGGGGTCAGTGCCCGTTGTCCTTTGTGGTAATGGAGCTCATTGAGCCGTTGCACCAGATCCGGATTGAGCAGGATCCAGCGTCTGAGCTGGCTCACTGCGCTGGTGACGGTAGACCGGGGAAAGTAGAGTTGTGCCAGGTCGGATACATACAAGGTATTTAAGGGTATTTTCTTCTTCATATACGATTTCTTTATGGGTTGGGTTTAGATCTTTCGGTACATCTTGCGGGCATTCTCCGGCCGGAAGCTAAAGATCAGGTTGTATCATACAGGAGGTGATGCCGTTCGGTCTTTCTCTGTGGTCGGTTGCTGTCTGATGAAGTTTCCGTAAGCACCCTTCTTCTTACGGGAAGGATACTTACGGATGTTCTCCGGCAGTCCGGTAAACGCTCTCAGGAGGCTTTTCTTCCTTTGGCAGGAGAGACTGTAAACCTTCCCTGGAGAGTGGGCTGATCTTCCTTGGAGAGTCTGTCCACTTTCCTTGGAAAATTTGCTCACCTTCCTTGGAGAATCTGTCTACTTTCCTTGGAAGGTTTCTTCATTTTCCAGGGAGAGTCGGGCCGTTTTTCCCAGAAAGTTTTTACGGATATCCTCTTGCGGAAGACTGTCTGGCAGAGAATTTCACTTCAGAGACAGGCGTGTCGGAAAGACGTTTCCCGGGAAGCGGTCTGCCCATAGCGGGCAGACCTGATCCGCGGGAAGAGCGGTTCACCCTTCCTGTTGCCCGCTGTCAGCCCAGCGGGCCCGAGTCGTTGTCGTTGTCATTGCCGGAGCCACCGTTGTTCTCATCCGCGGATCGGGTCGTAGATTTTTGCTCTACCCGTTCGTAAGACAAGGTTTTCAGCATATCCACCAGCATCGGACCCGGACGGAACTGGATACGTGCTTTGCGGATGTTGGCAGAGGTAAACTCCTTCATCGTCTCCGCGCCGGAGCTGCTCAGCTGTATCTGGAAACTGCCAAAGTCGCCCAGTTGCACAATCTTTCCGTCAGTCAAACCCTGGGTCATCTCATAGATCAGACCATCACTCACGGTAAGCACATCCCCGCGTATTGCCGTACCGGCACGTGCGATGTTGTTGCAGATCTTCTCAATGCCCAAGTAGCCGTCGGCCTGTGCACGGGCATAGTAGTTTTTCTCGGTACACTCCGGATCAAAAGGCCGGACACTCATTTTGTTCAGTGAATACTTGATACTCATAATTGAAAGTTTTAATGGTAAATTAATTTTTGGTTTTTCTCTTCCGGAGACCAGCTGTCTTCCCCGTCAGAATCGTTTCTCGTGTTGATCAACGATGCAAAACTATGAGTTAACAAACATTTGCAGTCGTTAATTAGTCGTTTTAACGTTATAAATGGTAAAATAACTCTAAATTTGTAGTATATATTAATTACTACATCACCATGGCCAGGATTAAAAGTAAAACCAAGAGTAAAAACCCCGTCAGAGGCAGGGACAAAGAGTTGATGAACCTGCGCGACGAAAAACTGCTCCGTCGCTATTACGAACTCACGGAAGTAGAGAATATGCGTTTCGACCGGGCGCTCAAACATCTTTCCCGGGAGGAGTTTTTCATCAGCGAAGCACGCATCATGTCCATTGTGCGCAGGAGTTACAACAAAAAGGAAGGAGTGCATATCACACCTCCGTCCCGGATACGGAGTCCTAAACTGACCGAGGATCAACTGGATCTTCTCCAGGAATTTGTGTGACACGCCTGGCGCGATTCCGGTGCGCAGGTGTACGAGGATAGTCCCGATCGGGAGCAGAGACCCGTACACATCGCATCGGTTTTTTGTGCTCCTCTGTCTGGTCTTCCGGATCTATGCTCTGGCTGACGATATACCGCACTCTTTTCCTCTGCCGCATACACGCGGTTTCCTGCCACAACGCAAGGTTGCCCGGCTCTCTTCCGGAAGTCTCTGCTTCTCTTTCTTTGTCGGTCTATCCGCATCGTTCTCACCTGATTCTTTTTTTGTAAAGATCGTAATTAATTGTCAGATAGTCAATTGTGTATTTTTATAATGACAAGTTATTGCGTCATCATGGCGTTATAACTTGCCATCATGAAAATTGATCGGAAGACAAATGAATTTATGATCGATACCATCAGACCTTGTAGAGACGCAAAGAGATTTACGATTTACCG
This sequence comes from Bacteroides sp., assembly GCA_020861095.1. GTDB lineage: Bacteria > Bacteroidota > Bacteroidia > Bacteroidales > Bacteroidaceae > Bacteroides. Next base: position 8,535 of record JAJBTC010000151.1, on the reverse strand, counting down.
ATTTACGATTTACGATTGAAATTACATTTTGTAAATCCCCATACATTACATCTTTGCGATGTACCTATTCCTTTTTTTCTTTTATCAGACACAAGAACAAAAGAACAGATAAGAGTTATAAGTTCTGACTCATAACCTGTAGATAGCTGTCATTCGAGACATTTCATCTTTCTTTATATGTTCTTCTGTTCTTCTGTCTGATAAAAAAGTTTGTTGGTTGTCGTAAATTAGTCAGTATCATACAAATATGTCCAAAAAAACATTACATGATGAACAAATAACTTTTCATCATGACACGATAACGTTTCATCATGGAAACGAGTATTTGGAGGGCTTTCCTTTTTCCCGGATATTTGCGGCTGTAACTCTTTTGCATACCTCTCACACAGGCATTTGCTGCCTCTGACAGGATAGAAAAAACATCACTCCATAAACCGGAACAACCTATGATTACCTTATACGACAAGACAGGAAAGGAATTCCTTCAGGTACCCCTCACAGACGCTGCCACACGCAAGCGGCAGTTGATGGGAGACAACTATGTGTTGCTGGTATGCACCCTGCCGGAATACATAGAGATCCGCAAAGGATGCTACATCCTCTACGAAGGCTTCAGGTTCCAGGTGACCCGCAACGTATATCCCGAGCAGGAGAGCGAGACCGGAGGCTGGAGATACGAAATTTATTTCGACGCTGTAGAGAGCCTGCTGAAGAAATACACAATTTTCTACCGCAGGCAGGGCGTGCAGGAAGCCGGGTTCAGCCTTACTACCAACCTGCTGGCCCATGCGCAGATCGTGGCCGATTGCATCAACCACGAACTGGGAGCAGAGAACTGGCAGGTGAAAGATGTACCGGAAGAACTGCGGGAGAAGGTGAAGTCTGTCTCCTACAAAGGGGAAAAGCTCTACGACGCTCTCACCCTGCTGGCCGATGCCTACGAATGCGAATGGTGGACCGAAGAGAACGGCAACGCCGTACATATCTGTTTCGGCAAGCTCGGGATCGGTTCGGAAGTCGAGTTCCGCACAGGAGAGATAGTTACCTCCATCCCCCGGCGGGCCGGAGACAGCAGCAGCTACGGAACCCGCTTCTATTGCTACGGCTCTACGCGCAACCTTACCAGCAGCTACGGACAGGCAGCGCAGGGAGGCAGCACCAACCACATCTCCGAGATCCGGCTGCGGCTGCCCGGTGATAGGCCGTATCTCGATGCATGGGACGATCTGGAACCCGAAGATGTGGTGCATCAGGTGGTGTTCTTCGACGATATCTATCCGAAGAATACCGATACCGTGACTGGAGTGGAAACAAAAACGGGTACCGTCGAAGGGAGCGACGACACGTTCGATGTCTATGTGATGTCTGCTGCCAACACCCCCTTCACTCCGGCCCACCGGATCGCCAGGCAGACACTGGGGTGTGTATTCACCTCCGGCGCGCTCGAAGGCTGGGAGTTTGAACTTCATATAGATGAAAAAAACTTCGACAGGAAATTTGAGATCATCCACCAGACCATCGGATCGGGCGACCGTCCGGTTATTGTGCCCAATGCCTCTATGCGTCCCTGGCCGGATGACACCTTTATCCTGACCGGGGTGGAACTGCCTGAGGAGCGCATCCGGGAGGCCGAAGAGGAGTTGCTGGAGGCAGGGAGATCCTGGGCATTGAAGAACAGCCGGGATACGGATGTATACGAATGCCCCACCAACCCGGTCTACTGCACGGAGCACGAACTGGAGTACGAACTGGGACAGCGTGTGTTGCTGGCCGACGCGCGTTTTGGTGAAAAGGGCCGCTCTTCGCGTATCCAGGGGTATGAAAAGAAGCTCTGCAACCCGCACGAAGCCACCTATACGGTAGGAGACAATACAGCCTACTCCCGCCTGGGAGCTATCGAGAGTCACCTGAAAGAGGCAGACTATGCCGAACGTATCGGGGTCAACGGCTCAGGGGTGTACCTGATCGGTAAGCACGACGCTACGCAACCGACCGATTACAATGCCTATTCGGCTCTGCGTGCCAGTGTCGAATATCTGCATAAGAACAAGATAGACAGCGCGCAGAAGTTGCTTCATCTGCTGGAAGGGGCGAAGTTCGGCGATTTCATTCCCGGCCCTCTGGGCGGCGGTGCTTATATCGATGAGCATGGCAATGCGGAGATGACCTCGCTCACCCTGCGTGCCTTTCTCGAGGCACCGGAGTTTCGTTACAACCGCATTCAGGTGGTGGGCGGCGAACTGTATGCCACCAACGGATCGGTGATCTCCGGTGTGCAGGAAGACGATGGCAGCTACCTGATCACCCTTAAGATTGAAGAGGGAGACCATATCCCCTTTGTGGCAGATGATATCTTGCTGGGTAGCTACCTGCGGCCCGAAGGATTCTTCTCTTCCTACATGCGCGTGATCCAGGTCAATGACACGGCTCATACCATCCGCTGTATATTGGGCAACGATGCGGAAGTGCCCGGAGGTGTCAATCGCCCGCCGGTGCCTTTTATGAATCTGGTGCAATACGGGAATTTCACAGATGCCAGCCGGCAGAGCAGCATCCGTATCTCCAGCAAAGACAAGTGCATCACCATGCTCGACGGGGTAGATACCTACCTGACCGGGTCGGGGCATATCGCGTTCGGACTGGGTGCGGCGAGGAATTTTCCGCTGCCGGCGAATCTACCCATCCATCCCGATCAGTCTTACCTCTATGCCCGGGGCATTGCCGTGCAGGATCTGCACCGGATCAATTACGAAGGGAAAGCCATACAGGAGATCGAAGAGAGGGGCGTATGGAGCTGGGAGACGGCACATTCCGACACACCCTATCGCTGCACCGCTACGCTGGCTCATGACGTATGGCATCGGTCGTGCCGCTATCGCTGCATCGTGGATAAGACCCGGCAGGAACCGCGGTGGAATGCTACGGACTGGCTGCTGATCGCAGGCAATCCCAACTTTACGATAGACATAGAGAGCAGCAACGGCCTGGATTTCGACTACGGAGAGATAGATACAACGCTTTCTGTACGGGGGTGGATCCACTATACCGATGTGACGGATCAACTGCTGGACACGGATATCTCCTGGACACGAGACAGTGGAGACACGCGGGAAGACGATGCCTGGGCCATGGCGCGGGCAAGTTACGGCAGATCTCTGCCCATCACTACTGATGATGTGGGTGGGCTCCGGTTTGTGGAGAACGGTGGCTGCCGGTTTATATGCACGGCCTGGCTGAGGGATGGCAACGAGGTGACGGAAGCCAGACAGGAACTGGCATTCGGGGGGGGTAGTAAGTGATAAGTTTTAAGTAGTAAGTTTTAAGTGATACAATGAAATGGATGATGAACGGGATAGCTAAATTCTTTGTAGAGACGCATATTTGCGTCTCAGCACACCGGATGGGAACCTCATTTGTGTGGAACACATATCCCATTCAAATGATATTCCAATCATAAATCAGTAAATGCCTTTGTTGGACAGATAGCATGAATCAGAAATAAATAGACATGAAACAGAAAAAGATACGTTTTAATTTCAAGCCTTTACAGGCGGGTATGAGAATTGTACCGGTGGGCAGTGTGACAGACCGGCAGACCTACTCTTTTGATTCCGGGGAATATGCTCCGGACTTTGAACTCACCCCTCTGGTGTTGCAGCCCTACTGTACGGTGTTCGACCGGGATGGGGTTATCTCCTCAGGGACTATCAACGCCTCCCTGACAAATATGAAATGGATGGCCGGAGAGGATAAGCCGGGAGCGGTGATAGCCTCTTCAAACCCTAATTATGAGATCACGGAGTCGGGAGCCAACAAAGGACGTATCCTGATCCGGCGCAATGTACAGGTACTGAGTCCGCTCACACTGTATTTCTATGCCGAGTATGTAGATCCGCGTACCCATCAGGTATTGGTATTCCGGGGTTCGCACCAGATTGTTTGTATCAACGAGAGTCCGGCCATCCCGACCCTGAAACTGGATGCCCCGGCCACGGTGCTGTACAATCCCTGGGACGATGCGCCCCGGCAGACCATCCGGGCTACGGTGATGCTGGAAGACGAGGTGCTCACAGACCCTTCGCACAGGCGTTTCTGGTGGTACAAGCAACTGGAAGGAACCATCCGTCTGCTCGAGCCTGAGCTGGACCCCGAAGTGGTGCGTATAGAAGATGATACACTGGTGATAGACCAGGAGTTTATGGGAGAGGAGATTGGTATCCTTTGCAAAGCGGAATATGCCTCTCTGCAACAGCAACTTCCTTCGTCGGCCTCCGGCAGCGCGCTGGTAGCTACGTGTCACATCTGCCGGCGTGTGCCGGAGTTTGATTACGACTACAGCGGTGTACCCCCGCAGATCGCTCCGAACCAGTCTTCCATCTACCCGAAACTGATCGTGACCACCAACAAAGGGGTGGTAGCCGATCCGTCGCGGGTGCTACGTACCACCTGGTATACAAAGAAAAACAGCCCCGGAGCCACCTGGCAGCAAATAGCGCACGGAACTAATCCCGCGATCTCTACCGCGGATATAACAAGTTCTACAGGGCTTGCGATGGATCTGGGAGTAGACGTGGAAGACCGGGGACCGCTGTGTATACTCACAGACAAAGACGGAAATGAACTCACCGACCAGGATGGGAATGTATTGTGGGCAAACTGAAGAGATTTACGAATGGACGAACCGTTGGTCGACGAAGTCAACCAACGGTCAGCGAAGCTAATTACGAAGTACGATTGAAAATGCAAGTACTTCAGCGTAAACATCCACCTGTAGAGACGCACGGCGTGCGTCTCCGCGTCACACGTCCAACACAACGTGATACACATCTGACACAACGTGAGACACGTCCAACATACCGCTGTGCTACGTCCCATACAGATATGTATCTGTGTCCAACACACATACTGTGGAACATACAAACAGGCTCCTGGCTCTGAGGCAGGAACAGATAGGGACTTCTAACATACGATTTGAATATACAAACGGAGGTCTGTCTCCATTCTGTAGCAGACAGAACCTCCGGATTTAACCCATAAAATAAACAGAGAATATGGCAAATTACATTAAAGTGTGTCCGTTTATCGCGGAACAATTGGGCTGACTGATATCCGGCAACAGACAGCCGATGGCAACTATCTCTTGTGGCAACAGGATATAGCGGCCCTGCAGGGAGAGACGCTGGAAGAGAGAAGCCGGTACATCGGCGGGGCAATCCTGGATACCCGGCAAGCCAAAAAGGAATGGAAAGGAACCGAAGAGCCTGTACCCCTGATGGAAACATCGGAGGAGGATCTGCCGGAAGAAGGAATTCCGGACGAAGGGCACGCCGGTAAGGAGGAAAGCGGTAAAGAAGAAATGCATGTAGACAACACGGAAGAAGATCCGGAAACACCGGAAAAACTACCCGTAGCAGACTACGCAAACAAAACCAAAGAAAGGAGAAAAAGAAAATGAGCCAGACAAGTGCAGTAACCAAAGTAACATTCCGGGCCAAAGGCGGTACCTATATTCCTGTACTGACCTGCCCGACGGGGGATATATACCAGGCCTATCAGGGCGGAGATTCCACCGGATATACGGTGATCCCCGACTGGGAAGCCGATCCTGCCAAACAGCCTGTGGTCTACTTCGTGGCTACCAGCAGCCGGGTGGCCGAAGGTGTGGCCGTACCTACGGCCATCGAGTGGCTGTACAACGGCACAGTGTTGAAATTCGACAGCAACGGACTGTGTACAACCACCAATTTTGTGAATTATTTCCAGACAGTAACCAGACCGGAAGATGGTATTCCGGGACTGAAGATCCTGAAGAACCTGGTACAGGTGAGCGGCCTGGTTTCCGGAACCCTCACCGCCTGGGCCAAAGTGAGCTATGGCAACATCACGGACGAACTGACGGCAGACTATACCATAAAGATTGAGAAGCAGACAGGATCTCCTTACCGGGTAACAATTGCCGCGGCAGATAATAACCTGTTTACCATATGTACCGCGGGAGGATCGGTGAAGGTGAAGGCGGTGGCCTATGATGGCGATACGGAGATGAGCGTGGGGCTGACCTACAAATGGTTCCGGATCGTAAACGGAACCTGGACACAAGACGAGACGCTCACCACTGCTCTTATCACCATCACCACAGATATGGTGGATAGCTACAGCCAGTATATGGTAAAGGTATATAAAGACGGTGAACTGATTGGGTTCGATACGCAGACCATTGTAGATGCTACCGATCCGGTGATCATCCTGCTCAATCCGACACCGGAAAACGAAACCATAGAAGACGAAGGGGATACGGTGGTCTATGCGCCTGCCTGTGTGAAACGGGGCGACGCTTCCCGGACACCTATCAGTGACTTCGCGGGGAGATTCCAGTTCCTCTTTTCCGATTCCAGAGGCAATACGCTCTATTCTACGGTAGGCACTGGCAAGACCAAAGAGGCCAGCGCGGATGTCACGTATGAGATGTGCGCGAAGGCCAACAGTGATATCGATGTAGTGATCACAGCGGATAGTTCGTTATGACACAGGTAAGTCGTGTAAGCACAGTAAAGTTTGTGCAGAAAGGAGAGACGGGAAAGCCCGGGCCGCTCTTTTACCCGGCCGGGATCTGGAGTCAACAAGGCGAGTATACCCGCACGGCAGATCTTTGTCCATTTGTTTTGTATGATACGGGTGAAGCCGAAACATCGCTGTATTATTTCCTTACCCAGGAAGGAACTTTCAGTTACGATAAAGGCCAAAGTAACAAGGGAATGTATGGAACACCGCCGGAAAGTATGGCAGCCAACGGGGTATGGAAGCAACTTGACAATGCAGGCTATGTATTTACTAAGTTTCTGATGGCCGATCACGCACTATTGGCTGGGGCCGTCGCTTATCAGGATAAATTATTCAGTCAGATGGGAGAATTGAATGGTTCTCCAAGTAATAAGTATACGCAAAATAATTTTGTTCCTAATCTGCTTATTGATTTTTTCAACGGTAAAATTAAGTGTAAAGATGTAGATATCGAAGGAAGTGTTAAGGCATACTCCGGAGAGTTTGGAGGTTTTCTTCGTACACCTTTTACTACAATTGAGATAAGCTGGCCACACAAACTTAGTTTTGATGAAGGATTTAATTACATTGGTTTTGGTAGCCGTGAAACAGTTTATTTACCTTCTTCGATTGGTTACACAGGTGTTAATTGTAATATTTATGTTCCTGGGCCTTATGATAAGAACCCTGCTTATATTAATCTAAAAGTTGAAGGAGATAAATATTTTGTTTATCCTGGTTTTAAACCCAACTCGGGACCGTATTATAAAACAATATCAATATCCGGTTTTTTAGTGGAATTATTAGCTTTTGAAGATTTTGACGGTGTAAACTGGTATATAAAAAATTTTTCAGAAATAAAGTATATTGAAGGCGTTTTACAAGAGAATTAAAATTTACAAAATAAGGTAAAAACAAAATGTTAAACCGGGCGTAAAACTGTAGAAAAAAAACGCCCCTTAAAAATAGACAAGAAGATGAACAAGAAAGAAAAGGATCTTAAGAATATAACAGAACTACTATCTACTGATTTTATTAGAGCTATTACTTCAAATGGAGAAAGTGGAAAAATACTAACTACGAATTTATTAAATCGCCTCTCTACAAAAAGTAGTATTTCAAATGGAGATTTGGATCAATTCATTTATGAATATGACAATGGAATAACTTTAATTTCATGTTCTGGAATCTATAATTTAAACGTACCGGTAAATGGAGGATTATGTGTACATTTTCAACGCCACGCAAGAAATGTGGTCGATTCCTCACAATTCATTCTACAATTATATATTTCTGCTAAGATATATATAAGAAATGGACGTGGAGATGGGGAAAGGATAAACTATACGCCTTGGAGAGAAATATAAATTTGTAGTTACTTTTCTAAATGCTTTTAATGGTTTAGGATAACGTATAAATTGCCCAGATTTGTTGCCCCTTAAAAATAGACAAGAAGATGGGAAAGAAAAAATTAAATGAAGTGCAGGCGGTAAGCTCAATTAAGGATAGTGAGTATATACTGGTAACCATGGAGGATGGAAGCGTAGGGAGGATAAGGAAAAGTGATTTGTATCCTCTCGCAAGTTCATCCACCAATGGATTATTGAATAAAGGCACATTTTCCCAATTAGGAAATTTTGGACTTCCCCGAATAGCTGTTCCGGATGTGGACAAGATCCACACTATTGCACCTGGTGGGTTATCTGTCTATAATGTCGCAGCAAGTACACTTAATTCTCCTTCAGCTTGGGGAATGCTTATGAATCTACAATATGCAGCTTACTCTGCTATTGACTCCCATTGTGTCGCTCAGGTGTTTTTTAATCGTTATAGAAAAATATTTGTAAGAATAGGGATTACAACAGGTCAATCTATTGACAGTATAGAATTTGGAGATTGGCGGGAAATATAATTTTGAAGAGGATATAAAAGAAAAGGATATAAAAGAGGCTGAATTCTAAGTCTCCTACAAATTTTCGAAAGCATATTTTGTCC
>JAJBTC010000069.1 GCA_020861095.1 Bacteroides sp. | reverse complement strand
GATGCACACTATGTGGGTTGGACGTGCACTGCGGAGACGCACGCCGTGCGTCTCTACAGGTGATGATAACGTTGGAGTGTTTGTCTCTCCAATGTTCCTTAGCGTTAATAATCCGATAATGGTCGTGAAGAAAGAATAAATCGTAAATCTCTTCGCGATATATACATTCCTTTTCTTATATGTTCTTTTGTTCTTCTGTCTAATCATTCTCTTTATGCAAACAATACTCTTCCATTTTCCTTATTAGTTAAGGAAAGAACCGGAAAGGTATTCCGTTTTTTTATAGGAAAAGCCAATCATTAGACTTTCTTTTATTAATTTTGCACTAAATTAATCCCAAGGATGAAGGATAAACCCACATATACCTTACTAAACGACATTCATTCACCGGAAGACCTACGCCGCCTGAGTGTGGAACAGCTGCCCGAAGTATGTCGCGAACTAAGGGAGGACATTATCAATGAACTTGCCTGCAACCCGGGACATTTTGCCGCAAGCTTAGGTACGGTGGAATTGACAGTAGCGCTGCATTATATCTTCCGGACTCCGGAAGATCGCATTGTGTGGGATGTAGGGCATCAAGCTTACGGACACAAGATCCTGACCGGTAGGCGGGAACAGTTCTGCACCAACCGGAAATTCAAAGGAGTACGTCCCTTTCCCTCTCCGGAAGAGAGTGAGTACGACTCATTTACCTGCGGACATGCTTCAAACTCCATTTCGGTAGGACTGGGTATGGCTGTGGCTGCTGCCAGAAAAGGAGAGAAGGGCCGACGGATCGTAGCCGTGATCGGTGATGGTTCCATGAGCGGAGGACTGGCGTTTGAAGGGCTCAACAATGCTTCATCCACTCCCAACGATATGCTTATCATTCTCAATGACAATGATATGGCTATCGACCGGAGTGTAGGAGGTATGAAGCAGTATCTGTTCAACCTGACCACATCCAACCGATACAATCAGATCCGTTTCAAAGCCTCCAGGGCACTGTTCAAAGTGGGACTCCTCAATGAGAATCGCCGGAAAGCCTGGATACGCTTCTCCAACAGCCTCAAATCGATGGCTGCCCAACAACAGAATATCTTCGAAGGAATGAATATACGCTATTTCGGACCGATAGACGGGCACGATGTGAAAAACATTGCTCGTGTGTTGCGGGACATCAAAGACATGAAAGGTCCGAAGTTACTCCATCTGCATACCATCAAAGGAAAAGGATTCGAACCGGCGGAGAAAGAGGCTACCGTGTGGCACGCGCCGGGTAAGTTTGATCCGGAAACCGGCGAACGGCTGATCGATGATACACAGGGGATGCCTCCTCTTTTTCAGGATGTATTCGGATATACGCTGCTGGAACTGGCAGAGAAGAACAAGAACATTGTAGGAGTGACACCGGCCATGCCCACAGGCTGCTCCATGAACATACTGATGGAGAAAATGCCGGACCGGGCCTTCGATGTGGGTATTGCCGAAGGGCATGCGGTGACCTTCTCCGGCGGGATGGCCAAGGACGGACTGCAACCCTTCTGTAACATCTACTCCTCCTTTATGCAACGGGCCTATGACAATCTGATCCACGATGTGGCTATCCAGGATCTTCCGGTAGTGCTCTGCTTAGACCGTGCCGGACTGGTAGGAGAAGACGGCCCCACGCATCACGGCGTATTTGACCTGGCTTATCTGCGACCGATACCTCATCTGACCATCTGCTCACCGATGGATGAACATGAGTTGCGGAAACTGATGTACACCGCTCAGCTGCCCGGCAAGGGAGCATTCGTGATCCGGTATCCGCGGGGAAGGGGAAACCGGGTAGACTGGAGATGCGCGCTGGAAGAAATACCTGTAGGCAAAGGGCGCAAACTGAAAGAGGGAAAAGACGTTGCTGTGCTTACCATAGGGCCCATAGGTACACTCGCTGCCGAAGCTATCGCCCTTGCAGAAACAGCAGGTATTTCCGTGGCTCATTACGACCTGCGCTTTCTGAAACCGTTGGATGAAGAATTGCTGCACGAGATAGGAAAGAGATTCAAAGCGATTGTTACCGTAGAGAACGGTGTGGTGCGTGGAGGTATGGGAAGTGCCGTACTGGAATTTATGGCAGACAACGGATACCAACCGCTGGTACGCCGCATTGGTGTCCCTGACCATTTCATTGAACACGGAAGTATAGAGGAACTGTTCAAAGTATGCGGTATGGATAAAGAGAGCCTGGTGCAAGCCATTGCCGATACCTACAAACAGACCGGCCACCCTCCCACGACAGAAAACGATGGGGAAAGCTGTCTCCGCGATCTGCCCCGGGAACCAGCCGCACCTCTGCAAACAAATACCCCGCACGAATGAAAATAATCATTGCCGGTGCCGGCGATGTCGGTACTCACTTAGCCAAGCTATTGTCCCGGGAAAAACAGGACATCATCCTGATGGACGAGAAGGAAGAGAACCTGATCCCTCTAAGCAACAATTTCGACCTGCTGACGGTGACTGCCTCTCCTACCTCCATTTCCAACCTGAAAGAGGCGGGAGTGGGACAAGCCGACCTGTTTATTGCGGTAATGCCCGACGAGAGCCGCAACATGACAGCCTGCATGCTGGCCCGTAACCTCGGCGCGCAGAAAACAGTGGCCCGGATCGACAACTACGAATATCTGCTACCCAGGAACAAGGAATTCTTTCAGAAACTCGGTGTGGATTCACTTATTTATCCGGAGATGCTGGCAGCCAAAGAGATTGTCTTGTCTATGCGTATGAGCTGGGTACGTCAATGGTGGGAGGTATGTGGAGGAGCTCTCATCATGGTAGGGACCAAGATGCGGGAAAAGGCACAGATCCTGAATATACCTCTCAGTGAGCTGGGTGGGCCGAATACTCCTTATCATGTGGTAGCCATCAAACGGGGCAATGAGACGATCATCCCACGGGGAGAAGATAGGATCAAACTGCACGACATTGTTTACTTCACCACCACACGCAAATACATCCCTTATATCCGGGAAATAGCCGGCAAAGAAGACTATCCGGACGTGCGCCGGGTGATGATCATGGGAGGTAGCCGGATCGCGGTGCGTACGGCCCAGTATGTACCCGACTATATGCAGTTAAAGATCATTGAAAAAGACCTGAACCGCTGCAACCGCCTGACCGAGCTGCTGGATGACCGTACACTGATCATCAACGGCGACGGACGGGATATGGACCTGTTGGTGGAAGAAGGTATTAAAAACACGGATGCTTTTGTGGCACTGACCGGCAATTCGGAGACAAATATCCTGGCCTGTCTGGCTGCCAAACGCATAGGTATCAGCAAAACAGTGGCCGAGGTAGAGAACAACGACTACATCGGTATGGCGGAAAGCCTGGATATCGGCAGTATCATCAATAAAAAACTGATCACGGCCAGCCACATTTATCAGATGATGCTGGATGCGGATGTATCGAATGTGAAAAGTCTTACCTTTGCCAATGCCGATGTGGCGGAGTTTACCGTCAAAGAGGGATCGCGTATCACTAAATATCCGATCAAGGACATGGGACTTCCCAAAGGAGCAACCATCGGTGGACTGATCCGTCAGGGAGAAGGAATATTGGTGACAGGTAATACGATGATATTGCCCGGAGACCATGTGGTTGTGTTCTGCTTAGGCACGATCATGATCAAAAAGATAGAGAAGTTTTTCAACTGAAAGTTTTAAGTTATAAGTTCTGAGTTTTGAGTTGGTTGTATGTTCAACGTTCCTTCCTGTGAATGATCAGATAATGGTCACGACCGAAGGGAATCATCGTCAATCTGTTGTTTTTTCAATCGTAAATCGTAAATCAGTCAATCGTAAATAGTATCGTTTTGCTTAACAGGAAGTTGATATATCGTATCATGGGGTTTCTGCTGCTGGTAGAAACAGCGATGTTGCTGGGCAGCGCAGGGGTCTCCTTGTTCTACGGAGAAGAGGACCTTCAGAGCTTCCTGCTCACTTCCCTGCTTACGGCCGGTATTGGTATTCCGCTGATAGTGGCGGGATGGAAAGCGGAGAAACAACTGAGCCGCCGCGACGGATATGTGATCGTGAGCCTGGCCTGGTTATTGGTCTCGTTCTTTGGTATGATCCCTTATTACCACAGCGGTTACATTCCGGACATCACCAACGCGTTCTTCGAATCCATGTCGGGATTCACCAGTACAGGTTCCTCCATCTTAGACGATATCGAAGCACTTCCTCACGGTCTGCTCTTCTGGCGTTGTCTCACCCAGTGGATCGGTGGACTGGGCATCATCTTTTTTACCATTGCTATTCTTCCGATCTTTGGTATCGGTGGTGTACAGCTTTTTGCTGCTGAGGCCAGTGGTCCCACACATGACAAAGTGCATCCACGCATCGGCGTAACCGCCAAATGGATCTGGAGCATCTACCTGGGATTGACCATCACAGTCGCCGTACTGCTGTTCACAGGAGGTATGGGAACTTTTGACAGCATCTGCCACGCATTCAGCACGGCAGGAACGGGAGGTTTCTCTACTAAACAGAACAGCATTGCTTTCTATCATTCTTCCTATATAGAGTATGTGACGGCGATCTTTATGATCATTTCGGGGTTCAACTTTAATCTGCTGTTGCTTTTTGTCAATGGGAAATTCCGGAAGTTTTTCCAGAACGCGGAACTGAAATTCTACCTGAGTTGCATGGCTGTATTCACCCTTTTTATCTTTGTTTTCCTCTACTACAACAGTTCGTTTGCTCCGGAAGAGGCTTTTCGTAACGCCTTCTTCCAGGTAGCTTCCCTACAAACCTCTACCGGGTTTTATACCTCCGACTATATGACCTGGATGCCTATGCTCTGGGGAGCACTGATCATTGTAATGCTGATCGGAGGATGCGCGGGAAGTACCACCGGAGGGATCAAATGTATCCGCATGGTGATCCTGAGCAAGCTCTGCCGCAACGAGTTCAGACACCTGCTGCATCCCAATGCGGTATTGCCTGTACGTATCAACAAACAGATTATTCCGCCGGGAGTACAATCGACGGTATTTACTTTTGCTTTTATCTATATTGTGCTGATTATCCTCAGTACACTGATCATGCTTGGGTTCGGAGTCGGATTTCTGGAATCTATCGGAACGGTGATCTCCAGTATCGGAAACATGGGCCCGGGACTCGGTCTAACGGGTCCGGCCTATTCGTGGAACACACTTCCCGATGCCGCCAAATGGTTACTCTCTTTCCTGATGCTGATCGGACGCCTGGAGATCTTTACGATCTTGCTGCTGTTTACACCGGATTTCTGGAAAAGGAACTGACCGGATCGTTTATCGCTTCTTATTTATTACGATCGTTCCTACCCCGGATCTCTTCGTACAGAGAGAATGGCAATATCCACTCCTATGGGGAAGATTTTTATATCTTCGGACTTGTTCATTTGCAGTACATAGCATACGGATATATATTCTGGATGGGTAATCCGTATCCTGTAGAGACGCACGGCGTGCGTCTCAGCGTGCCGAATGGAAATATGTATTGAAGTGACCACCCTTAGTCGATCCCCTCTGCTTTTCTCCTATAGAGAAACAGGTAATCTTTTCTCCTTACATGCACTACCAGGTAGTATACAGTAGTCACATCTATTTCATCAGAAACAGCAATCAGCCCTATGTAACCCTTTTGTAATTGTTCTTTCAAACAATTGTATAAAAGCCGTATTCATATTGTCACGTGATCCCTCCATCTTTGCACCGTCGAAGAAACGTAACAAATGAATATGAAAAAAGCAGATCACAAGCTTATTTTTACTCTTATCTCTCTTCTCTTTTCTCTGGCTCTGCAGGCCGGAGATATCCGGGGAATCATCACAGACAAACAAAACGGTGACCCGCTGACGGGTGCCACCTTTCAGATCGTCGGAACCACACTGGGAGCGGTGGCCGACATGGATGGGAATTTCACATTGACCGGGATCAGCAACGGAGTATACCGGGCAGAGGTCAAATACATCGGTTACAAAACACTGCTTATAGAAGATATACGGGTCTCTTCTGCTCCCGTAGAACTGAATATAGAACTGGAGATAGATGCACATACTCTGGGCGATGTGACCGTAGTGGCACAGGTGAAGCGTAGTACGGATCTGGCCATGACCACCGCTCAACGTACCAGTCTGGTGGTGCAGTCGGGAGTTTCTGCACAGCAGATCAGCCGTACACAGGATAAAGATGCTTCGGAAGTGATCCGTCGTGTACCGGGTATCAGTATCATCGATGACAAATTCGTAATGGTACGTGGTCTTTCGCAACGCTACAACAATGTATGGATCAACAACAGCGCCGTGCCCAGTTCGGAAGCGGACTCACGGGCGTTCTCGTTCGATATCATTCCGAGCTCACAGCTGGACAATATGGTGATCGTCAAATCGGCTGCTCCGGAATACCTGGCAGACTTCACCGGAGGGTTTATCCTGATCAATACCAAAGATATGCCTTCGGAAAACTCGTTGAACATCTCCGTAGGTACCAGTATCAACGATGAAACACACTTCAAAGACTTCCTCTACAACAAAGGTAGCAAAACGGACTTCTTAGGTTTCGACAACGGCCTGCGTTCATTAGATGGTGGCATCAACCGGGTGATGAACAAGTTCAGTGGAGACGACGACGCGATCGACCTGCTTCATAATCACCTGAACAACGACTGGAAGGTAAGAAGTCGTAAACCGATCGGTGACCTGAAATTCAATCTGGCTTTCAATCGTCGCTGGGATACGGAAAGCGGTCGCCGCTATGCCTTACTGGCCGCGGTCAACTACAGCAATACCTATAAGACTTTCTTAGATATGGAAAATTCCCTGTTTGGCAGCTACGACCACACACACAAACATTCGGTGTACCTGCGCAAAAGCACAGACAACCAGTACAACCACGATGTGCGTGTGGGAGCGATGCTCAATCTGACTTTCCAGCCCCGCAACAGCCGCCACCGCTACGAGTTTAAGAATATCTTCAACCAACTCGGTAAAAGCCGCTATACCAGCCGTGTGGGCATAGACGCACAAAGCAATAACGAAGAGAGTATGGAATATTACTACTCCAGCCGCTCTACCTACAACGGACAATTTACAGGAAAATATACGTTCGACCAGAGCAAATTAGACTGGAGTGCCGGCTATGCCTACGCCAACCGCAATATGCCGGATCGCCGCCGTATCCTATTAAACGATATTCTGGAAACAGATAAGATCGGATGGACAACAGGTAATGATATCAACCGTGAATTCACCAGACTGGACGAACATATCTTCTCCGGAAACGTGAATTATCAATACGACTTCCAGTGGGGTGAATTTGCACCGACATTGAAAACGGGTGCATACGGAGAGTATCGCACACGCGAATACAATACACGTTTATTCTATTACAACTGGAACTATTACAACAATACCCTTCCCAGCGGTTTCCGCTATATGGATATCGTAAATGAACTTTTTGTTCCGGAAAACTATGGATTGGATAAATTGCACTTGTTCGAACATGTGGATTATATCAATAATTACCGGGGGAATAATACCCATGCTTCGGGGTATGTGGTAGCTAATCTTCCCTTCGATCGCTTTATGATATATGCAGGTGTACGTTATGAATATACGAAAATGGAGTTGATCCAGAATATGAAATCCTATGAGAAGAGCGAACACAGTACCTTTTTTACGTACAATGATATCTTTCCTTCGGTAAACACTACTTACCAGCTGACAGAGAAGCAACAACTCCGTCTTTCCTATGGCAAGACCATAAACCGTCCGGAATTCCGTGAATTAGCTGCCGCCGTCTATTATGATTTTGAGCTGGCCAGCGATGTAATGGGAAATACAAGTCTGAAACCAGCCTATATACACAACGTAGACCTGCGCTACGAGTATTATCCGACAGGAGGAGAGCAAGTGTCTGTAGCTCTTTTCTATAAGAATTTCAAAGATCCGATCGAATGGACCTACAACGTAGCAGGAGGAACCAATCTGGTCTATTCCTATATGAATGCCAAAGGTGCAAACAACTATGGTGTGGAGTTGGATATACGCAAAAACCTGGATTTTATAGGTCTGCGTGATCTGAGTTTTAATTTCAATGGTGCACTGATCAAAAGTAAAGTCAAATTTGAAGAGGGCAGTAAGGAGCAGGACCGCCCCATGCAGGGACAATCTCCCTACCTGATCAATACCGGGATATTTTATCAGGGATCAGAGAACGGATGGAATGCAGCGGTTCTCTACAACCGGATCGGAAAACGTATCATCGGTGTAGGTCGCAGTGTAGGTACTACCGGCGGAGAAGATAGCAGCAATATACCCAATTCTTACGAAATGCCCCGAAATACCATAGATCTCTCTGTGGGTAAAAAACTGGGACACTGGGAATTGAAACTTTCCGTTCGTGATCTGCTTGCTGAAAGAGTTTACTTCAAACAAATGGCGGAAATTTATTCCGGAGAGAAAAAGACCCATGTGGAAGAGATCACCAAAACGTACAAACCCGGACGTAGTTTCGGACTTACCGTGAATTATAATTTCTAATATATTATCTGAGCGAAAGCTCATTATCTAAAACAGGAACGTATGAAAATGAAAATGAGATCAATCGGTTTTATAGCCTACATATTGGCTGCCGTATTCACAAGTCCTTTATTTGTCGCATGTGACGACAATGAAGATCAGAAAAAAAACGGAAGACGGAGATCCGGAAGTTACAATCAAAGAGGGACACGCTTACAGCGAAGGTCTATTGTTCAATAACGGATCAGAAATAGGTAATGGATATCAGAACTACATCTTTACCGGAAAAGAAACTCTTAAAAAAGGAACTTATTTACTCAAAGGATGGGTATATGTAGCCGATGGAGCGGAACTTACCATCGAACCGGGAACGATTATTAAAGGAGACAAGCAAACCAAAGCTGCTTTGATCATTGAACCGGGTGGAAAAGCCATCATGCAGGGGACTGCTTCGGAGCCGATCGTTATGACTTCCGCACAACCTGCCGGACAACGCAAACCCGGTGACTGGGGAGGTCTGATCATCTGTGGAAAAGCCAAACACAACAACGGTACGGACCAGATCGAAGGAGGCCCCAGAACTGTCCATGGGGGAAGCGATGATGAGGATAATTCCGGTATCTTTCAGTATATCCGCGTAGAGTTTGCCGGATATCCCTTCGAAACAGATAAGGAGATCAATGGGATCACCTTTGGATCTGTAGGACGTGGAACGACTATAGATCACTTGCAGGTTTCTTATTCCAACGACGATTCGTTCGAATGGTTTGGCGGATCCGTAAACTGTAAATACCTTATTGCTTACAACGGATGGGACGATGAGTTTGACACGGACAACGGATTCAGTGGTCATGTACAATTCTGTCTGAGTATCCGTGACCCCAAGATCGCCGACCAATCACAATCCAACGGATTCGAATCGGACAACTGTGCAGACGGAGGGCTAGTATCTCCTTATACCAATCCGGTATTCAGTAATGTGACTTTCATCGGCCCGGGTACCAATAAAAACCGTGCAGCAGGTTATGTAAATGACGCGGATTATATCAACGGAGGTGAAATGTATCCCAACAACGGATCCGGTCTTGGAAAATTCCAGGCAGCTATGCAGATCCGTCGCAGTAGCCAGCTTGCCTGCTACAATTCCGTAGCCATTGGCTATCCCATCGGTCTGATCATCGACGGCGAAAGAGGCAACAGCGTAGGTTTCGCCAAAGACGGTACCATCAAATTGCAGAACATTATTTTCGCTAATATGGATGTTCTGGGATCCGATGCCAATAAAAAGTATGAAGATGTTCTGGGAGTATATGAAAACGGTACCATCACCTATGATGAAACCCAAGAATCTTTTTCTTCTACTTTCTTCAAGTCTCAGACAGGCAACAAATATTATGAAGATGAAGACGATCTGTTGCTGACAGATAAATACAATACCGGTCAGAACTACATTCCTCAGACTGGCAGTCCGCTGCTGGGAGCAGCCAGTTTCACCGGTGTGAACAGTACTTTCCTCAATACTTCTGTAACATACATCGGAGCCTTCTCCGGTCCGGATGATACCTGGATGGACGGATGGACCAACTTTGATCCCCAGAATACAGTATATTAATCACTTATCATAAAAATTTATATAACAGGTTTTTCTTAGTACTGAAATGTATAAAAGAAAAACCTGTTTTTTATTACTTCTACAATGAAAAAGAACATTCTTATATTAGTTGGTTTTACCTTATTGGTAGTATCTTCCTGCTCGAAAGAAGAAATATCATTTTCATAAAGCAATATCACCCCTGTAATAACAAGAGGTGTTAGTACAGAATATGATAAAGGCCCTATGTTTCAAATTGCAAAATCAACTATACCTATCCAAGTTTATATAAAAAATAATGGTAAATATTTAGGAGTTTCACAAGATAAGACGACAGCATCTCTATACAATAGTGATGATTATAGTGGGCGACAAAGGTGGTTAGTATCTATGGTTTATTTTACAAATTGGGATCGAGATCGTGAAGAAGAATATATGCATTACTATTATTCATTTAAAGCAGTAGGAGGAACTGATGGGCAAAATGTCTATATTGGACATTATACTACAAATACTTTACCTGCAAAAGTACCTATGGGTTATGACTTTATAGAAAGATTTGATTTTGATAAAATCGATGGAACCAAATTCTATTATTTATCAAGTTATTATCCTAATAGCCCGAACTATCTAAGTCATATAAATAATAATATAGTTCGTACTTCTAAAGGAAATGGAGATCAACTTTGGGAAGTGGAACCAGTAGATTCTTACAGACTAATAAATCTATCCTGGAAATTAAATCCCAGTGACATAATTACAACTTTACCGGATTTTATTCAGGAGACGACCGTGATCAACAATAGTTCTATAACACAAACAATGTCCGCTACTTACACAAAAAGTGCAACTGAAACATCTACTTTCTCGGAAATAGAAGGATTAACGGTCAATATAAGTACTACCGCTAAGGTAGGTGTACCCTTTATTGCAGATGGTAAAATTAATACTTCTACAACCACCAGTTCTTCCTGGCAATATGGTGGAAGTGACTCTCAACAAGACCAAAGGTCCTATGATTTTCCCTTAAATGTACCACCTTATACTACGGTTACTTCCAAAGTAATGGTACAAATGAGTAAACTCACCGCGACATATGTAGCCACTTACCGGGGAGAGACATCAGGTGCCATTCTGGAACTGGAAGGTAAATGGGAAGGAGTACAAACCGGAAACATCTATTATGAAATAACCGAACAGGGTACCGGAAGGATATTAAAAACACTTACCGCTATTCCGGAGGCTCCTGTGATTCTGGAATAATCTGAATAAATCTCTTAATGAAAATCACACCTATATAAATTCTCTCAACAAGTAAAGAAAAACCGGAGTGGCAGTGATGCCCTTCCGGTTTGTTGTTTTCATCAAGCAATCTATATATATGGGGATACTGCAAAGTATTACGATTCTGCAAAACGTTCGATCAGCTCCATACACATACGTCCGTTGTGATAGGGACACTTCCAGAATCCGGCTTTATCGTCTTCCCGGTCGACGCTGCCATCGGCGCAGATGGCCCAGAACCATTCTCCGTTTTCGCGGTCGACCAACCGATCGCGGATGAATGCCCAGCAATCCACAGCTTTTTCCAAAGCGGCTTTATCGCCGAAATGCTGATAGAGATTGATATAGCCCACAATGGCTTCCGCCTGTACCCACCAGTGACGATCCCGGTCTGTATGTCCGGTATCCAGGTCTTTTTCATAGATCATTCCTTCTCCGGGGGTATATCCCTCCGAAGCCGCATCGGCAATGCACTTCACTAAAGGTTCTATGCTTGCCAGCAGTTCTTTATCTCCAAGTACCAGGGCTGCTTCGTGCAGCAACCAGGAAGCCTCTATGTCGTGACCATACGAATGGATCCGGTGCTTGCTTTGCCAAGTATCATCGAAAAAGAGGTTCAGATGGCAGGTCTCGCTGTCGAGTATTTTGTCGCGGAAGATCAGGATCAGGTTATGAAGTTGCCCTTTGAGGTGATCGCTCTGCCACACCCGGTACAGGTTGGTATAGGATTCCAGAATATGCAGGTGCGTGTTCATGGTCTTCCGTTCGTTGGCATCCTTTTCGCTCAGGCGCATATCCTGTATCTCACACCACTCCTGTGTCAATGCCTCCAGGTAGCCGTTGTGCTTCCGGTCGAAGCTGTGCCGTTCAATGCTTTCAAAGAGATGGATAGCATAGGTCAATGCTTCGGTATCTGCCGTAGCGCGGTGGTATTCGCTCAGCCCGTAGATGGCAAATCCCAGGGCATAGATCTGCTTGCGTACATCCACCGGTTCTCCTTTGTAATCTACTGCCCAGTATACACCTCCGTAGTCCCGGTCGTAGAACTGATCGATCAGGAACCGCTTCGCATGGGTAGCAGTGAGTTTGTACTCCTCTTTGCCCAGCAGGCGATAGGCGGCAGAGAATGTCCAGAGGATACGGGCATGCAATACGGCACCTTTATCAGCTTCTGTCAGAAGTTCTTCTTCGCCCGTCACCCGGCCGTAAAATCCTCCGTAGGTATGGTCGGTCATCCGTTCCATCCAATAAGGCAGTATATTGCAGATCAATACCTCTTCTACCTCCTTACGCAGGATATAAAGTTGTTTATTCATCTTTTAAGTTTTAAGCAGTAAGTTATAGTATTAAGTTATAACTTAAACACTCCTTTTTGCTTCCAGTTCCGTTGTAATCTCCTTCATCTTTTTCTCGGACAGCGGATACATACTGATGAAGATTACTGACAGTACGGTACCTACGGCAGGCAGGAAACTAAGGAACATCTTGATCCCTGAAATGGTTTCCGCACTCTGCATCTCATTGGCCTGAAAGCCGAAATAGGCCAGCAGCCAGCCGGTCAGGGCACTACCGATGGCCCAGCCAAACTTCTGACTCATGGAAGAGGAGGAGAAGATGAGGCCTGTAGCCCGGTTTCCGGTCTTCAACTCGGAATAGTCGGCACAGTCGGCATACATCGACCAGAGAATAGGAAAGATACTTCCCGCACAAGTACTAATAAGTGCCTGAAAAACAAAGATCAGGGTAAGCTGACTTTTATCAAACCAATAAAAGATCACACTAAATACAGTGGCAATGACCATAGCTCCCATAAAGGTACGTTTCTTTCCGAACTGATTACTTAACGGAGCGGACAGCACCACGTCCAGGATATTGAATACCTGTCCCAATGCCAGGTAAAGCCCACTCAGTACAAACGAGATATTGAAAAACAAGATTTCCGGATGTTGGTCTTCCACAATGAAATATTTAAAATAGTACACAGTGGCTCCGTCACGGATCGAATTGAAGATCAAAGCTGCCACGCCTGCCCCCAACAAAATCCACCAGGGTTTGTTACTTGCCAGGTCTTTCAGATCCTCTTTCAGAGGGGCCTGCTTTTCGCGGATAGGCTTCACCCGTTCTCGGGTGAGTGCGAAACATCCGAAAAAAAGTAATGCACACATCACACCCATGACTGCCACAGAGAATGTCCATCCCGTACGTTGTGCCTCTATACTGGTATCTCCGTCGCAAAAAGCATTCACCATCGGCATAAAAAGCAGCAATGCCACAAAACTACCTATATATGCAAATCCCATACGGTAGCCCGACAGTATATTACGCTCCGCCGGGTCGGGGCTCATGACTCCCAGCAAAGAGGCATAAGGCACATTTACCAGCGTATATACGATCATCATCAGGATATAGGTCACGTAGGCATATACCAGCTTACCTTCCGTACTCAATGAAGGCGTAAAGAAAGTAAGCACGCCGATCAGAGCAAAAGGGATAGCAAACCAGAGCAGATACGGACGGAATTTTCCCCAACGCGTCTGCGTGCGGTCGGATATCACCCCTACAATCGGATCATTGGCCGCGTCAAAAATACGGGTTACTAAGAACATGGTACCTACTGCCGCAGCCGGGATACCGAACACATCCGTATAAAATATCATCAGGTAGGCCGTAAATATCTTCCAGAACATAGAAGAAGACATATCCCCGAGCCCGTAAC
>JAJBTC010000210.1 GCA_020861095.1 Bacteroides sp. | reverse complement strand
AGTATGAAGGGGATGTTACATCGTTTTATATTTTAGAAAATCATTCAACCCACTTTGGGGTTGAAGACACAGGACGGATTACTGCCCCCAGTCGCTCCGCTATGCTACGCTTCACTGGGGGTTATGCAAATTAAAGCCCTTCGGGCTTTCAGAGAAAGTTATGTACAGTAAAGCCATTTCGGGCTTTCAGAGAAAGTTATGTACAGTAAAGCCACTTCGGGTTTTCAGAGAAAGTTATGTACAGTAAAGCCACTTCGGGTTTTCAGAGAAAGTTATGTACAGTAAAGCCACTTCGGGTTTTCAGAGAGAGAGTTATGCACATGAAAACCCTCCGGGCTTTCAGAGTGGAATGAGGATCATTTGTATAGTTCCACAAATCTTACATTATTTTTCGGGATACCAGTACCCGCTGTGCGTATCTACAGGGGGATGTTATCGATCATTAGCGTATTTGTCTTTTCAATTGTACATCGTAAATCCCTTCGCTGACCGTTGGTTGACTTCGTCGACCGTTGGTTCAGTACATCGTAAATCAGTAAATCTCTTTATTAGACCATTTTTACACCCAAAACAACCATTGCGTTCTGTCGGAATTGTGTTATCTTTGCCCGTTCATTCAGACTGCATATAATGTTATTCTATATAAAGCGTTTTTTATTTTGTACAACTGCTCTTTTCTTGTTGATACCCTTACAGGCTCAGTATCTGCTCAGAGGATCTGTCTGTGACTCGCTCACACAGGAACCCTTGTCGTATGTATCGGTGTACCTGAAAGGAACTACCACAGGAACTACAACGGACGACGAAGGGAAATTTTCGTTTCAGGTTTCGCAGAGGGAGGCAGAACTGATCGTATCCACGATCGGCTATGAAGAGTTTGCAGAGAAGATAGACCTTTCGGTCCGGAAGGAATACCACATCCTGCTGTCGCCCACCACCTATGGACTTTCCGAAGTGGTGATCAAACCGGGACGTGAACGGTATAGCCGGAAAGAGAATCCGGCTGTCGCTTTCGTGCGTCAGGTGATTGAACACAAAGAGAAGGGCTCTCCGTATGCGGAGGAATACTATACGCACGACCGGTACGATAAGACCACTTTTGCCCTAAATAATTTCGACGAATACAAACAAAACAAGAGACTCTACCGGAAATTTGACTTTCTCCGGGAGTATGTAGATACCTCGGAGGTAACCGGCAAGCCGGTACTGACCGTCTCTATCCGGGAAGCCCTGGGTACCGACTACTACCGCAAGTCGCCCCGGTCGGAAAAGCAGTATATACATGCTGTCCGAAGAGACGGTATAGATGAGATCATTCCCCGGCAGGGAATGGAGGCGATGATGAATGAGGTGTTCCGGGATGTGGATATCTATGAGAACAACATTACCCTTTTTACCAATAAGTTTGTGAGCCCGCTGTCGAGAATGGGGCCCTCTTTCTATAAGTACTATCTGTCGGATACCTTAGATATTGATGGAAAGCCTCATGTCGATCTGACTTTTGTGCCTTTCAACTCCGAGTCTTTCGGGTTTACGGGTCATCTGTTCGTTACGTTAGATTCCACCTATTTTGTGCGGCGGGTGCTGATGAACTTTCCGCAGAAGATCAATCTCAACTTTGTAGATGATATGACGCTGCAACAAGAGTTTACACGTACTCCCCAGGGAGTTCGCCTGTTGCAGCACGAAGAGATCACTACCGTATTTAAACTGAGAGAAAAATCGGATGGTATATTTGCCCGGCGCCTGGTGACCTATTACAACCATTCGTTTGACAGGCCGGAAGGGGAAGGAGTCTTCAGCAGGCCCGAACGCGTGATCGAAGATCCCGAAGCACTGTATCGTGAAAATGTATTCTGGCAGGCGGAACGTCCGCACTCCATCGATGAAAAAGAAGACGCTGTAGACCGGCTGATGGATCAGCTACGCAATCATCCGGCCTATTACTGGACAGAGAAAGGCATATCGGTATTGTTCAACGGATACCTGAATATACCGGAAGATAAGCCTAAATTCTATTACGGACCTCTGAACTCTACGGTCAGTGGCAACGCCCTGGAAGGGATCCGGTTGCGTGCCGGGGGGATGACTTCTGCCCACCTGAACCCGCATTGGCTGGCCAAAGGATTTGTGGCCTATGGGATACGGGATACGAAGTGGAAATACATGGGAGAGTTGGAGTACTCTTTCCTGCCGAAGAAAGAATATGCCAATGAGTTTCCGATCCATTCCGTGAAAGCAGTTTATGAATACGACGTTCGTCAGTACGGACAGAACTATCTGCTGGCCAATAAAGACAATATGTTCCTGTCTGTAAAGCGCAAGACAGACGACCGCATCGGATACAGCCGCAAAGCCGAACTCACCTATACGCACGAGCGGCATTCGGGCTTCTCGTATTACCTGACTACCCGGTATCGTACCGAAGAGGCTTCCCATTTCATCCCTTTTGAGGTAAAAAGAGCAGATGGCAGGGTAGATTTCCTGCGCGATTTTTCTCTCAGTGAGCTGGAACTCAAACTCCGGTATTCGCCCAATGAAAAGTTTATGCAGACCCAATGGAGTCGTTACAAAGTTTCTTACGACGAACCTGTATTCACACTGGCACATACCGCTTCGGCAAAAGGTTTTCTGGGGAGCGACTATACCCTGCACCATACGGAAGTAGGGTTTGAGAAAAGATTCTGGTTTTCCGCTTTTGGCTACACCGATGCCATTCTGAGGGGTGGTAAAGTCTGGAGCAAAGTGCCGTTTCCGCTCCTGATCATTCCCCGCGTCAACCTCACCTACATTACCCAACCCGAGTCGTATGTACTGATGAACGCCATGGAATTCCTCAATGATGAATATGTCTCCTGGGATCTGACTTATTTTCTCAACGGGTTGCTCTTCAACCGGATCCCGCTGCTCAAAAAACTGGAATGGAGGGAAATACTCTCTTTCCGGGGCATGTACGGAGGACTGAGCGACAAGAACAATCCGGAGCATAGTGACGGGCTTTTCCTTTTTCCCGAAGGGAGTTATAAATTGGGAGGCCGACCCTATATGGAGGCCGGAGTGGGTATTGAGAATGTCTTTAAGGTGTTCCGGTTCGACTATACCTGGCGTCTTACCTATCGCGATATGGAAGGGATCGACCGGTCCGGATTACGCATTACTGCCCGTCTGAATTTCTGAATCTATAAAATAAATCTTTTCCCGAAACAAGTCAGCTTGTAAATGTGTTTCATTGATCGGGGCTTGTCTGAATCTTTTTATAAAGTTCCAGAGCAAGTCTGCCATATCTTGTCGTTACCATACGGACCCTTTTCTGCCTGTCCGGAAGTAATGATTTGTAAATCATAATTTGAATATAGATCCATAGAACATGAAACAAGAAATCAGATCTGCCGACGGTCGTCTGGGCGTATTGGTCGTAGGATTGGGAGGAGCCGTTGCCACTACGTTTGTCGTGGGTACCCTCTCTGCCCGCAGAGGACTTTCCCAACCCATAGGTTCCATCACCCAACTGGCTACCATCCGGTTGGGCAAACGCAATGAAAATCGTTTTCCTAAAATAAAAGAGGTCGTTCCCTTAGCGGGTATGGACGACCTGGTTTTCGGAGGATGGGATATTTTCCCGGACGATGTCTATGAGGCTGCCCTGCACGCGGAGGTATTGGATCAGAAAGACCTCGAACCCGTGAAAGAAGAACTGCAACGCATCCGGCCCATAAAAGCCGCATTTGATCCGGAGTGGGTGAAACGCCTGCACGGTACACATGTGAAATCCGCTGAGAACCGTTGGGAACTGACAGAGCAGCCGCGGGAAGACATCCGGCAGTTCAGGCAACAGAACGGATGCGATCGTCTGGTGATGATCTGGTCTGCCAGTACGGAGATCTACCTGCCTGCCTGTAGAGAACACCATACCTTGAGCGATCTGGAACAGGCTATGAAAGACAACCGGACCGATGTTATCGCACCCAGTATGTGCTATGCCTATGCCGCCATCGCTGAGGGAGTGCCCTTTATCATGGGAGCACCCAATCTGTGTGTAGATATACCTGCTATGTGGGAGTTTGCCCGGAACCAGCAGGTACCCGTTGCCGGAAAAGACTTCAAAACCGGGCAAACGATGCTGAAGACCGTACTGGCTCCCATGCTGAAAACCCGCATGCTGGGACTTTCCGGATGGTTCTCGACCAATATCTTAGGCAACCGTGACGGAGAAGTACTGGATGATCCGGATTCTTTCAAAACCAAAGAGGTGAGTAAACTGTCGGTGATTGATACCATTCTGCAACCGGAGATCTATCCGGAACTGTATGGCAGTATTTATCACAAAGTACGCATCAATTACTATCCTCCCCGGAAAGACAACAAAGAAGGGTGGGACAATATCGATCTCATCGGCTGGATGGGATACCCGATGCAGCTGAAGGTGGATTTTCTCTGCAGGGATTCTATCCTGGCAGCTCCTCTGGTGCTGGATCTTGTCTTGTTTGCCGACCTGGCCGCGCGTGCCGGGATGAGTGGTATACAGGACTGGCTTTCTTTCTATTTCAAGAGTCCGATGCACGATGCGGAGCATGTGCCCGAACATGATCTGTTCATCCAGTATACCCGGCTGAAGAATACGTTGCGTAAGATGATCGGAGAGTCTACGTTGGATTATTTAGATTGACGGAGGGAATATGGATTTCGCGATCATTGCTGCCGGAGCAGGTAGCCGGTTGGTAGCCGACGGTATACATATCTCCAAACCCCTGGTGGAGATAGGAGGGGAGCCTCTGATAGGAAGGCTCATCCGGATTTTCCTGGATCACCGGGCCACCTCTGTCAGTGTAGTGGTGAATGAAGAGATGGAGGATGTCTATACCTATCTGAGAGGTCTTGCTCTGCCCGTATCTCTGAATCTGGTGGTGAAGACCACAGCCGATTCTCTGCATAGCTTAGAGATGCTTGTCCCTTTTCTGGAAAGAAGCGGAAAATGCTGTGTGACTACAGTAGATCCGGTGTTTGATGAAGAAGAATTCTCCCTGTATCTGGAAGAGTTCCGCAGATCTGACGATTGTAACGCGCTGATGGCTGTGACCACTTATGAAGAAGACGAATCGCCGTTGTATGTATGCACGGATGAGGAGTTGCGGATCACAGACTATACCTCTGTGCGACCCCTGGGAACACATTACATATCTGGTGGGATCTATTGCTTAGACCGCGAGGCTCTTCTGGAGGTGATCCCCGCCCGGAAAAATGGCATCGACCGGATGAGGGGATTTCAGAAACACTTAGTCTCTGCCGGATTACGTGTCAGAGCCTTTCCTTTTTCAAAGATCATTGATATAGATCGTAGTGCCGACTGGACAGAGGCACGGCAGTTTGTGGATCAACACCGGAAAAAATGAAAGGACTGGAATTTGCCGCTGTACAGCGTTCTGCTCTTTTCTCTCCCAATCATGTAGGGAACGACGCTGCTATTCTATTGGATACGGCCCGTGAGCTGACCCAGGCAGGACATGTGGTGCGGATGTATACCGAACAGGAGTTCCTGTTGAAAGAACTGTGCGAACCGTGTGTATTTACCATGATGCGCAGCGGGGCAGCGGTGCGGAAATTGGAACAGATGGAACAAAACGGTCTGCTGGTCATCAATCCCGCATCCGGTATCCGCAATTGCAGCCGGGAACGGATGACCTTTCTTCTGCTGGAAAGTCAGATCGCGTATCCGGAGAGTATAGCTTGTGATACAAACGTGTCTGTGGCAGGGCGGATCTCTGAAGACTTCACTCCCTGCTGGGTGAAGCGGGCGGATTTTCATGCCATACACCGGGAAGATGTCTCCTATGTGCGCCACCTGGTGGAATTGCAGGAAATACTGATCGAGTATGCGCTGCGGGGTATCCGTCGCGTGGTCATCAGCAGACATCTTCCGGGCGATCTGATCAAATTCTATGGAGTGGCCGGTAGCGGCTTTTTTCATTGGTTCTATCCGTTTGACAAGCAACATAGCAAGTTCGGGCTGGAAGCGATCAACGGACGGCCCGCAGGGATCGGTTTTTCGGTGGAGAGCTTGCAGGCTCTGTGCGAACAGGCAGCCGATGTTTTGAATGTACAGATATACGGAGGAGATTGTATCGTTTCTCCGGAGGGTACCCTACGGATTATTGATTTTAATGACTGGCCCAGTTTTGCCCCTTGCAGGAAAGAGGCAGCAAAAGCCATAGCAAACGTGATCCTGAAAAGAGTATATGAAAGAGAATGAACACACAGGAAATGACAAGAAGGTCTCTATGGCTGCTTCCCTGAAATCCGGGGATACGGAAGAATGGATCGATCTTATCTTTTACCGTCCGCTGGGATACCAATGGGCTTTACTTTTCCGGAAAGCGGGTATATCTCCCAATGCCATCACCGTGGCTGCTATTGTCCTGGGGGTAGTAGCCGGTTTTCTGTTCTATTTTGAAGACATACGTCTCAATGTGGCAGGGATGTTCCTGTTGGTCTGGGCCAATACATACGACAGCGCGGATGGTCAACTGGCCCGGATGACGGGGCAAAGTTCGGAAATGGGACGTATCTTAGATGGGGTATGCGGCGATCTGTGGTTCATCACGATATATGCCGCCATTTGCTTCCGGCTGATGCCTGCCTGGTCCTATGGGATCTGGATATTGGCAGCCGCGGCGGGTTACTTTCATAGTAAACAGGCGGCTATGGCCGATTATTACCGGAATATACATCTCTTTTTTATCAAAGGGAAATATGGAAGTGAACTGATACGTTCGCAGGAGGTCCGGAAACAGTTTGCCGGATTGCCCTGGAAAGGGCATGTGATAAAAAACTGTTTTTATGGTTTTACGGGAACTACACGGCCTCCCAGGAAAAGATGTCGCCCCGCTTTCAGGAACTGTATCGTTTTCTTTGCCGGGAGTATGGCGACGATGCCCCGGCACAGGTGGGAAGGCTTTTCCGGGTAGGGAGCCTGCCTTTGATGAAGTTTACCAACATTCTTTCTTTCAATACACGGGCCATTGTACTTTTTCTTTCTCTTCTGGTTGGACTTCCGTGGATTTATTTTATATTTGAACTCACTGTGTTGAATGTGTTGCTGTATTACATGGTACAACGGCACGAAACATTCTGCGCCCATTTGTTATTGGTATTGAAAATAAAGTAAAGAAATAGATGAAGAGCCGGTTCAGAAATCTTTTTTTGATAGTGGGAGTAATCGCGGTGGTGGTCATGCTGTTCACTTTCGATATGTCGTACGAAGAACTTCTGGACAATCTCCGCAGAGCAGGATATTACCTGCCGCTTGTGCTGCTGCTCTGGTTTTTTGTTTATATGATCAATACATTCTCCTGGTTCCTGATCATCCGCAGCGGACAGCATCCGTCACCCATCTCTTTCACCCGGTTGTATAAACTCACTGTATCCGGTTTTGCGCTTAACTATGTGACTCCGGTCGGGTTGATGGGAGGGGAGCCTTACCGCATCATGGAACTGTCTCCCTATATAGGAGTAGAACGCGCTACCTCTTCTGTGATCCTCTATGTGATGATGCATATTTTCTCGCATTTCTGTTTCTGGCTGAGTGCGGTGGCTATCTATATCTGTTGCTATCCCGTGAACTGGTTCATGGGAATTGTGCTGAGCACCGTCACTCTGACGTGTCTGTTGCTGGCGGTATTGTTTATCAAAGGCTATAGAGATGGCATGGCCGTGGCTATGGTGCGTATGGGAAGTCACATCCCTTTTCTCAGGAAATATGCCATCCTTTTTGCGGAGAAGCATGCGGAAAAGTTACAGCAGATCGATAAGCAGATCGCTTTGTTGCACCAGCAACGGAAAAGCACCTTTTACAGTGCCCTCTCTCTGGAGTTTATAGCCCGGATCATCTCTTCGCTGGAGGTATGGCTCATCCTGAATGTACTGACCTCGGATGTGAGCTTTGCAGACTGTCTGCTGATTGTTGCTTTCTCTTCCTTACTGGCCAATCTGCTGTTTTTTATGCCTATGCAGGTAGGCGGCCGGGAAGGAGGATTTGCATTGGCGGTGGGAGGGCTTTCGATGTCGGGCGCGTATGGTGTATACACCGCTCTGATCACACGGGTAAGGGAACTGGTCTGGATCGTGATCGGATTGATACTGATGAAGATCGGAAATAATCCCGGTCTGCTTACCAGAAAAAAAGCAGAACCGGAACTGGAGAAGGCAGAAATGCGGGAAGTCTGGGAGGAAGAGTAGAAAGAGACGGCTTCCTGAATTTCCCGGAACCGAACTAATGGATATCCGGGAGGATATCTGTATAGATAAATACTGGTGAAAAATTTTTAAGTCTTATGATTCAAACGGATCGGGTGAAAGCCCTTTTTTTCGATTACGGAGGTACGTTAGATACCCCTTTTATCCATTGGATGGATGTTTATCTGCAGATCTATACGGAAAAATTAGGTCTGGAACTGACAGCCGGAACTTTTCGTCCGGCGTATGTCTTTACGGAGCAGCGTATGGAAATGGAACACCCGGTACAAACAGATACTTCGCTGACGGAGACCCAACGGGTCAAGACCCGCTGGCAACTGGAACACCTGAAGAATAGTGGGGCTCTTCCGGGATCGGTTACGGACATAGAGTCGCTGGCTCTGGAAGCGGCCCGCTTGGCTGTTTCTTTTTCCGAACATTCCATTGCTTCGGCTTTTCCGGTGATCCGCGACCTGGCCGATCGTTATTCTTTGGTGCTGGTCTCTAATTACTATGGAAATCTGCGGCATGTGGTCCATGAAATGGGGCTTGCTCCTTATTTTCTGTCATTGATAGATTCTACGGTTGTAGGTATTCGCAAACCCGACCCGGCTTTGTGGAAGATCGCACTCGAAGAGAGTGGGTATGAACCCGACGAAGTGGTTGTGATCGGAGATTCTATGAAGAACGATATCCGGCCTGCCCTGGAACTGGGTTGCCAGGTGATACATGGTACACATCGGTTGGAACCTGAAGAAGAACCTGTCACGCGTATTTCGTCTTTAAATGAACTGCTGCTGCTTTTATAGAGGAATCCGGAGGATAGAAAAGCACTCCGGACCGGGGCGAATGGCGTATGATCATTTAGATAGCAAATAGCTGTTGGTGATGGCAAAATGATCTGATCTTCCTGTTTTTGCTAACTGGCATCCAGTGCTATTTTATCTTATACTCTGAGTATTTCTTCCGTTTGCACGGTTCTTTTCCTTGGTTTGCACGTTTCTTTTGCCGGTTACGTAGGTGTAAACCAACTGTTTGCACCTGGCAAACGGGTCATTTGCCAGGTGCAAATTCAGGAAAGTGAACGTTTGAATCCGGAAGTAAAGCATGATTTGTTGAGAAATAGAAAATTCCCCGTTTATTAGCCTTTATTTTATGAGAGAAGTGAAAGTAATAGAATGATTGTCAAAAAAGTGATTGAGTTGTTTTTTAGATTTGATAATAGTTTATTTACGAATATAAAGTAAGTTTTTTGGAGATAACAGTAATATTTTGTCTGAGTAAAAATGCTCAGGAATCCATTCTTAAGTAATAGCTTTTGATCTGATCCGAAATAAGCTGCTCAGAAGGCATTCAAATAACACATTGTCAAATTTGACAGATTGTCAAAATGATATAAAGAGGACTTATGGATGATTCACTATAATGGTTTTTGATTGACTTCCATTGCCTGAAAGATGGAACTATCTTGTATGGGATTTGTGTTGCTTGAGCAAATGCTGCTATGTTCGACGTGTGCTGCGGAGATGTATACCGTGCACTGGTTGGTGTCCGGAATAAATCGTTGGTATTTGAGATCATTTAGTATTTGAGATCATATGGTTTATTTCACTTATGTATATCCGGTTTTTTACCCGAAGGATTTCAAACGGTTGCATTTCCCCTATACTATCTAAATGACATTCATTTACTGCGATTCTCCCTAAAAGCCCGGAGGGCTTTACTGTGCATAATCCTCTCTGAAGGCCCGAAGGGCTTTAATTTGTATAACTTTCTCTGAAAGCCCAGAGGGCTTTAATTTGAATACCCCCCAGTGAAGCGAAGCATAGCGGAGCGACTGGGGGTATGGATCCCTCCTGTGTCTTCAACCCCAAAGTGGGTTGAATGATTCTATCCTGAATAAAACGAGGTAAAATACCATTCATACTGTGGTGAGAGGCATATTTCTCTCTTCAACCCACTTCGGGGTTGAAGAGAGGTGTATCCGTTACTACCCTCAGTCGCTTCGTTACGGGCTATTCCCTTACTTCGCTTCACTGGGGGTTATTAGTTTCGCTGACCGTTGGTTGACTGCGTCGACCGTTGGTTCATAGTAAAGCCCTTCGGGCTTTCAAAGGGAATGAGTGATGTGTGAATAGTTCTGTAAATCTTAACCTATTTTTCCGGCCACCAGTGCACACCGTTCGTCTCCGCGGTATAGGTCCAACACTGGATCGTGTACCTTAGATTTGGTTTATTTAGCAAATCAGTCTCTATATGTTATATGTTATCCTATTAAATCAGGATGGGATGTCACAGGGAAAAAAACTCCGGAATTTATACTCTTGCTTTAGCCAACTCCTTCCGGTAGACCATGGGACTGACCCCTACGTTCCTTTTGAAATACTTTCCGAAAAAAGAGGCATTGGGGAAATGCAGGTTGTTGCTGATCTCCTGTACAGAAAGCTGTGTAGAGTGAAGCTGTACCTGCGCATCTAAGATCACTGCCCGGGTGATGATCTCGAGCACCTGTTTTCCACTGACCTTCTTTACCGTATCCATCAGATGTTTGCTGGTAATACACAATTTATCTGCATAGAATCCGACATGGCGTTGCTCTTTGTAGTGATCCAGAACCAGGTGTATGAATTTCCGGAAGATCTCTTCCGATCTGGGATGTTTTCTGTCTTCTTTCTCTATTTGATGTTTCTGATAAACGGCATTTACTGTATGGAAGAGAGAAACCAGCAGACTTTCCTGGATATCGGGATGTTGTTTGCTGAATTCGTTGTGATGAATGTCTCGCAGGAACATACAGTAGTTCTGTAGAAAATCCTGTTCCTTACTGTGGAGAGATACCAGTGGGATCTCAATGATTTTGGAAAACAAAGGGAGCATAGAGTGGAATACATGTATACCTTTGATAAAGTCTCGCTGGAACAAGATCAGGAAACACTCACAATCGGCAGATCTTTCCCTGAACTGAAGGATACTTCCCGGAAAAACAGTCATCAGGTCTCCGGCCTTCATGGTATAATCTGTCAGATTGACCATAAAAGATTGGTGTCCCTGGGTGCAGAAAATAAAAGCTCCGGCATCCCAGCGGTGCGGATGACAATCGTCTTCATGGGGAATATTATCTGCGCCGGAAACAACAATAAAAGGATAAGGAAGTTTCCTGTTGGGTATGCCTTGTATGTTCATCATCTCTCTGTTTATCAAATAAGTACAGGTGAAGCCACATGCAGAGTAAAGTTTATTCAGCTATGCCAAGGCGCATCCTGTATGCTGTGGATATAGTGAAAACCGAACGCACTCCAATTCAGTTGGATCTTTGTCCGAACCGCGTTTTATCTGCTGCAAATATAGTGAATGCTGAACGCAGAGCAGAGTTTACTTCAGCTATGCTGAGAGGCTGCAAATATAGAAAAACTATTTGTTTCCGATGAATAATATTCCGTCTATTTGACCATTTTTGGTAACGAATCGGTCTGCTGGTATACAAAAATATCCTGTATTTTTGTCTGGTCTTTTACAGGCTATTGTTAGTGTCGTTATTTTTCTTATCGTACTTGTCCAATGTGTTCGGATAGCTCTGTAAAAGTTGTTTTTTGAGTAAAATCAGAAAAGGCTGTTTTCGGGATGAAAACAGCCTTTTCTTTATTTGATCTCGATCTCTTCCTTCATATCGATCTCTTCGCCTTGTGGATCGTAGAATTCATATTCCAGAAAGGCAAGTTTCTGATTGGGAATGATCTTAATTCCAAATCCGTATTTCAACTGCCATTTGCGTTTCAGAGAGAATACTCCCTGATTGACGTATGCAGCTACATACGGATGGATGTGGAGTGAGAAATTCTTTATCTTCAAATTATTGACCAGATAATCTATTTTATTCTCCAGATTGTCTGTGAAAAGGATGGATGGTTTGATGGAGCCTTTACCAAAACAGGTCGGACACTCTTCTGCCGTATCGATGTCCATAGCCGGACGTACGCGCTGGCGGGTGATCTGCATCAGCCCGAATTTGCTGAGTGGCAGAATGTTGTGTCTTGCCCGGTCTTTCTGCATATTGGCACACATACGTTCGTAAAGCTTCTGGCGGTTCTCGGCCTGATTCATATCAATGAAATCGATCACGATGATCCCTCCCATATCTCTCAACCGGAGCTGACGGGCCAGTTCGTCCGCCGCTCCCAGATTGACTTCCAGCGCATTGGCTTCCTGACCGTTGGCATTTTTGATACGGTTGCCACTGTTTACGTCTATGACGTGAAGGGCTTCCGTATGTTCAATGATCAGATACGCTCCGCTTTTGTAAGATACGGTCTTCCCAAAGGAAGATTTGATCTGTTTGGTGATACCGAAATTGTCGTAAATAGGAAGTTGACCGGTGTAATGTTTCACGATCTTCGCACGGTCAGGAGCAATCAACGTAACATAATCCCTGATCTCATTGTATACCATCGGATCGTTCACATAAATGTGTTCGAAAGAAGGATTGAACAGATCACGTAACAATGCTACGGCCCGGCTTGTCTCTTCATAGATGAGTGCGGGCAGTTTTTTTGCTTTCTGTGCTTTGGCAATGGTCTCTTCCCAGTGTTTGACCAGTACTTTAAGTTCCCCGTCGAGTTCCGCTACGCGTTTGTCTTCGGCCACTGTACGCACGATCACTCCGAAATTCTTCGGCTTGATACTCATCAACAGTTGCTTCAGACGGGCGCGTTCTTCTCCCGATTTAATTTTTTGTGAGACAGAGACTTTATCACTGAAGGGAATGAGTACAAGGTACCTTCCTGCGAATGATATCTCTGCCGTAAGGCGTGGCCCTTTGGTGGATATGGGCTCTTTTACGATCTGCACCAGTACCTCTTGTCCGACCTTTACTGTCGAGGAAATAGTTCCGTTCTTTTCCAGATCGGGAAGCATGGTTGCTTTACTGGCAGAGGGGAGTTTCTTTTTGTCGCTTAAAGTCTGCTTTACATACTTTTCAATGGAGTTAAAATGAGGACCCAGGTCTAAATAATGAAGAAAAGCGTCTTTCTCGTAACCGACATCCACAAAACACGCATTCAGTCCGGGCATCAGTTTCTTGATGCGACCCAAATACATGTTGCCCACGGAAAAGGAGGCACTTCTGCCTTCCCTTTGAAGTTCTACTAAGCTTTTGTCTTCCAACAGTGCGATAGATACCTCCCTGGGCTGTACATCTACTACTAATTCGCTTGTCACAATGATTTCTTTATTATTTAAAGTTCCAAAATAAACATTCTGTGAGTGAAAGAATCTTTTCAGAATGGGATACTATCCGAAGGGACGGTATTACAACAAAGAGACTGATACTCGGGTTTGCTCTACCGGAAAAATCTTTTTCTATACAGCCACATATATCCTGACAGATGATCATCCCGAAAAAATCAAAAATTCCTTTCCAGAGTGTTGGGTTCCTTATGCACATTAGAGCCGGTCCGGACGTTCCACTACAATCATGGATCCCAGTACTTTTCACTTTTCTACGGATGCTGTCTCTGCCGGGTTTATTTTGGTATGGTTCAGATAGTCCGGTGCCATACAAAGAAACCGACCGGCCTGGGACAGGCTCCGGTAAATAGGTGAGCAGAATGGAAACAGGCTCTAAACAAAGAACAAACCTGCAAGAAAAATTCTTGGCAAGTTTGTTCTTTGCTTCTGTCTATCAGACTAAAAAATCACTTTTTGTTTTTATGTCTGTTCTTTCTTAGTCTTTTTTTCCGCTTATGCGTAGACATTTTATGTCTTTTTCTTTTTTTCCGCTTGGGCATAGCTTACAATTTATAGAATTAATACTGGATTACTTTTTAACAGCAACGATGAATGTCTTCGCGGGTTTGAATGCCGGAATATTGTGTTCCGGAATGATGATGGTAGTGTTCTTTGAAATATTACGAGCCGTTTTCTGTGCTCTTTTCTTAACAATGAAGCTACCGAACCCACGGAGGTATACGTTCTCATCTTTTGCCAGAGAGCCCTTAACTACTTCCATAAACGCCTCAACAGTTGTAAGT
>JAJBTC010000054.1 GCA_020861095.1 Bacteroides sp. | reverse complement strand
GTATATACATGCCCGGTCATTATTTAAATCTTATATATCATGAAAGTATATCAGACTAACGAAATTAAGAACATTGCTCTTTTGGGTAGTTCTGGCTCTGGGAAAACCACTCTCGTGGAAGCAATGCTTTTCGAGAGTGGAGTTATAAAACGCAGAGGTTCCGTAGCCGCGAAGAATACGGTAAGTGACTATTTCCCGGTGGAGCAGGAGTATGGGTACTCCGTATTTTCGACAGTATTCCATGTAGAATGGAACAACAAAAAACTTAACATGATCGATTGTCCGGGTTCGGATGACTTTGTGGGAGGTGCGGTGACGGCGCTGAATGTGACAGATACGGCTGTGTTGGTACTTAACGGCCAGTATGGAGTAGAAGTGGGTACACAAAACCATTTCCGCTATACGGAAAAACTGGATAAACCGGTGATCTTCTTAGTGAATCAGTTAGACAACGAGAAGTGCGATTATGACAATATACTGGAACAGCTGAAGGATGCCTATGGCTCTAAAGTGGTCCCTATCCAATATCCGATCAGTACGGGACCCGATTTCAACGCGGTGATCGATGTACTGCTGATGAAAAAATACTCCTGGAAGCCGGAAGGTGGCGCACCTGTGATTGAAGATGTGCCTGCGGAAGAGATGGACAAGGCGATGGAATGGCACAAAGCATTGGTAGAAGCTGCCGCGGAGAATGATGAGGAACTGATGGAGAAATTCTTCGAGAAAGACTCGCTCACAGAAGATGAGATGCGTGAAGGTATCCGCAAGGGACTGATCGCCCGTGGAATGTTCCCGGTGTTCTGTGTGTGTGCCGGAAAAGACATGGGCGTACGCAGATTGATGGAATTCCTGAGCAATGTGGTTCCGTTTGTTTCCGAAATGCCTAAAGTCGTAAATACCGATGGTAAAGAAGTGGCACCGGATGTGAATGGGCCTACTTCCCTTTATTTCTTCAAGACGAGTGTGGAACCCCACATCGGTGAAGTCTCCTATTTTAAAGTAATGAGTGGTAAGGTGCGTGAAGGGGATGATCTGATGAATGCCAACAGAGGCTCCAAAGAGCGTATCGCGCAGCTCTATGTGGTAGCCGGAGCAAATCGCGTCAAAGTAGAAGAGTTGCAGGCCGGAGATATCGGTGCCACGGTGAAACTGAAAGATGTGAAGACCGGTAATACGTTGAATGGAAAAGATTGTGATTATACATTCGATTTCATCAAATATCCGAATTCCAAATACTCCCGTGCCATCAGACCGGTCAATGAGTCCGATACGGAAAAGATGATGGTTGTGCTCAACCGGATGCGTGAAGAAGACCCGACCTGGGTAGTAGAACAATCTAAGGAACTGAGACAGATTATTGTACATGGCCAGGGTGAATTCCACCTGCGTACACTGAAGTGGCGTCTGGAAAACAACGAAAAACTTCAGATCGTATACGAAGAGCCCCGGATCCCTTATCGGGAAACGATCACCAGAGCAGCACGCGCCGATTATCGCCATAAAAAGCAATCCGGAGGTGCCGGACAGTTTGGTGAAGTGCATCTGATCGTAGAACCTTATCAGGAAGGGATGCCTGTGCCCGAAACCTATAAGTTCAACGGACAGGAATTCAAGATCACAGTGAGAGGTACCGAAGAGATCCCGTTGGAATGGGGAGGCAAGTTAGTCTTTATTAACAGTATCGTGGGAGGTTCCATCGATGCCCGTTTCCTGCCCGCTATCCTGAAAGGTATCATGGCTCGTATGGAACAGGGACCGCTTACCGGTTCGTATGCCCGTGATGTACGCGTGATCGTATACGATGGAAAGATGCACCCGGTAGACTCTAATGAAATATCCTTCATGCTGGCAGGTAGGAACGCGTTCAGTGAAGCCTTTAAGAATGCCGGTCCGAAGATCCTCGAACCTATCTATGATGTGGAGGTGTTCGTACCTTCCGATAAGATGGGTGATGTAATGGGAGATCTGCAGGGACGTCGTGCCATGATCATGGGTATGAGCAGTGAGAAAGGATTTGAAAAGCTCTCGGCCCGCGTGCCTCTGAAAGAAATGTCTTCTTATTCCACAGCATTGAGTTCGCTGACAGGAGGACGGGCTTCTTTCATTATGAAGTTTGCCAGCTACGAACTGGTTCCTTCCGATGTACAGGATAAACTGATCAAAGAATTCGAAGCCAAACAAACAGAAGAATAATTTGTTACATCATATGGGACTACCGTTGCTTCCTTTGTGGAAGTGACGGTATTTCTTTTAACAACAATTAAGTATTACCCCGATTTTAGAAGGAAATATTTAATTTTTTATTAAATTTGCAAACCAAAGCCCCTGTGGTTTTGTTATAGTCGTCAGAATAAGACCTAAAAAATATCTTTCGGTTAATTAACAAGAACTGGCGGTTAAATCAGGTTAATTTGTTAGGTGTGTTAATTACGCAGTGTTAATTTTGTTGGTATGAAGAAGTCAACAATCTGGATATTAGGTATAGTAATGGGTCTTTCGTTCCTTAGCTTACTCTATCTGCAGGTTAGTTATATAGAGGAGATGGTAAAGATGCGTAACGAGCAGTTTGACGAATCGGTCAAACGCAGCCTTTACCAGGTTTCCAAGAATATTGAATACGACGAGACCCAACGTTGGTTAGAAAGGGATATTACGGAAGCGGAACGCAGAGCCATGGCGCAATCTTCTGTGCAACAGCAGAGTGGAGATCTGGGTCAGCAACGATACACGATCACTCCGGACGGAGAGATCGCACCTTATGAGTTGAAGACTATCCCCAACAAGCCAACGGACGTACCACGCGCGATGATCTCACGCCGGCATGGGAATAATACCATTCCGCAGACTTCACGTAACCTGGTAGAGGCAATGAAAAACCGTTACCTGTATCAGCGGGTACTGTTGGATGAAGTCGTATGGCAGATGATTTACAGGGCCAGTGACAAGTCGATCGAAGAGCGTGTCAACTTCAGGAATCTGGACCAATACCTGAAGTCAGAGCTTATCAACAACGGTATTGATCTGGCTTATCACTTTATGGTGATAGATAAGAACGGAAGAGAAGTACACCGTTGTCCGGATTTTGAAGAAAAAGGAAGTGAAAGTTCGTATACACAACCGTTGTTCCAGAACGATCCTCCTGCTAAAATGAGCATTGTGAAGATCCATTTCCCGGATAAGAGAAGCTATATATACAATTCCGTAAGCTTCATGATCCCCTCCATGGTCTTTACGCTGGTGCTGTTGGTAACGTTTATATTTACTATTTATATCGTGTTCCGTCAGAAGAAACTGACAGAGATGAAGAATGACTTTATCAATAACATGACACATGAGTTCAAAACACCTATCTCTACTATTTCCCTAGCTGCTCAGATGCTGAAAGACCCTTCTGTGGGCAAATCTCCGCAGATGTTCCAGCATATTTCCGGGGTGATCAATGATGAGACCAAAAGATTGCGGTTTCAGGTAGAGAAGGTATTGCAGATGTCTATGTTTGATCGTCAGAAAGCAACTCTGAAGATGAAAGAGATGGATGCCAACGAGATGATAGCGGGAGTGATCAATACATTTGCACTGAAGGTCGAACGGTACAATGGGAAGATCACCTCTGATCTGGAGGCTACGGACTCTATTATCTTTGCGGATGAGATGCACATTACCAATGTGATATTCAATCTGATGGACAACGCGGTCAAGTACAAGAAACCCGACCAGGATCTGTTGCTCAATGTCAGGACCTGGAACGAGCCGGGCAAACTCATGATCTCTATACAGGACAATGGGATCGGAATAAAGAAAGAAAACCTGAAAAAGGTATTTGATAAGTTCTATCGTGTGCATACAGGTAATCTGCACGATGTGAAAGGGTTTGGTTTAGGATTGGCCTATGTGAAGAAGATCATTCACGATCATAAAGGAACCATCCGCGCGGAGAGTGAACTGAACGTAGGAACTAAGTTTATTATTGCATTACCTTTATTAAAAATTTGATCATATGGACGAGAAACTGCGTATTTTACTATGCGAAGATGACGAAAATCTTGGCATGCTTCTCAGAGAATACTTACAAGCGAAAGGATATTCTGCGGAGTTGTACCCCGATGGAGAGGCTGGTTATAAGGCTTTTCTGAAGAATAAATATGACTTGTGCGTACTGGATGTGATGATGCCTAAGAAAGACGGTTTCACACTGGCACAGGAGATCCGTGCGGCAAATGCGGAGATCCCTATCATCTTCCTGACAGCAAAAACGCTGAAAGAGGATATCCTGGAAGGTTTTAAGATCGGTGCGGATGACTATATCACCAAACCGTTCAGTATGGAAGAACTTACTTTCCGTATTGAAGCGATACTCAGACGTGTACGTGGCAAGAAGAACAAGGAAAGTAATATCTACAAGATCGGGAAGTTTACGTTTGATACCCAGAAGCAGATACTTTCTATCGGTGACAAACAGACCAAGCTGACTACCAAAGAGTCTGAACTGCTGGGTTTGCTTTGTGCCCATGCCAATGAGATCCTGCAGCGTGACTTCGCGTTGAAAACCATCTGGATCGATGATAACTATTTCAATGCGCGCAGCATGGACGTGTATATCACCAAATTGCGTAAGCATCTGAAAGAAGATGACTCCATTGAGATCATCAATATCCATGGAAAAGGTTACAAACTCATCACTCCCGAAGTGGAAGGATAACAGAGAGATACGCCACCGTAGCTTACAAATAAAAAATGCCGGGAAAACCCGGCATTTTTTATTTTACATGTACTGATCCATCAGTCTGTAATCCTCTTGTTGATTACGATATAGGATACAAGTCCTGCCACCACCAGAACGGCAGATGTCAGGAGAAGGCTGTTGTTATTCACGTTCCCTGTAAATGAGTAGGCCAACAGAATAGCTACACCGGCAAGGATCAGTATCAATCCCAGATTCTTTAATAAAACTTTCATGGCATGTATTTTTATTAGATT
Source organism: Bacteroides sp. (assembly GCA_020861095.1). Classification (GTDB taxonomy): domain Bacteria; phylum Bacteroidota; class Bacteroidia; order Bacteroidales; family Bacteroidaceae; genus Bacteroides. The sequence continues at coordinate 9,445 of JAJBTC010000054.1, read as the reverse complement.
ATATTTTTCCTGTCACAAATTAAAGCATAATTCTTTAACAAACGAAATTATTTCTGTGAAAAATCTATTATGCCTTATGAATTAGCTGGTTTGTGAAGTTACAGAGAACCCTCTCTTTAGTCTTTGGTATTGTAAAAGATCTTTCGTAATACCTCCTGGCTCACTCTCAGTTCTTCCACACTGATCCCTTGTAACGCTTCTAACAGGGTCTTGTTCGCGATCAGCCTGGCTTTTTCTTCCAGGTCTTTTCCGGTACGGGTCAGGTGGATCAGGTTGGTACGCCGATCTTTCTTATCCGATATCCTTACTACCAGGTGCTGACGCTCCATGTGATCGATCAGGCGGGTCATACTGGGTTTGTCTTTGAAAGTTGCATTACACAACTCTTGTTGCGTCACTCCGTCTTTTTCCCACAGAAAGATCAATACCGTCCATTGTTCCGGACTGATCTCCAAACCATTCTGCCTAAAGTTCCGATACAGCTTCCGGTTGATCGCAGCCGATACTTTCCCGTTCAGGATAGCAAATATGAGCCTGATATCGAAATTAAATTGTTCCATCATGAAATTATTGCTTAAACAACTGTGCAAAGATAAGAAACTGTTTTGAATTTCCACAGCATATTCATTAAGGTTTCTTTCGTTTTTTCTTCCGCACTCTTTTTGTCCGTTTCTTCTGTTTTTAGCGATTCAAATAGTCGGCTGTTATCGTCTTAAAAAGAAAATAAACAGTTGAAAAACAGTACGAAATAAAAGAACAAGCAAAATCCAGGCAGTTCCTGAATTTCCTGTCGCAGAAGTCCTGACGTGTTCATACAAAAAAAGATGAAAACTTTGTCATTTCTAATAAAATTCCTACCTTTGCACTCGCATTTTTTAGAAGAAATATTTATTTTATTAATTAATCAAGTATGAATCAATACGAAACCGTTTTCATTTTGACTCCCGTTTTGTCTGATGTTCAGATGAAGGAAGCGGTAGAAAAGTTCAAAGGCATTCTTACTGCCGAAGGAGCTGAGATCCTCAATGAGGAGAACTGGGGCTTGAAAAAACTGGCTTATCCTATCCAGAAGAAATCAACCGGATTTTATCAGTTGGTTGAGTTTAAAGCTGATCCGCAGGTAATTGACAAATTGGAACTTCAATTCCGTCGCGATGAGCGTGTCATCCGTTTCCTTACTTTCAAGATGGATAAATACGCTGCGGAATATGCTGAGAAGAGAAGAAATGTGAAATCAACTAAAAAGGAGGAAAACTAATTATGGCACAGCAGACTCAATCGGAGATCAGATACCTGACTCCCCCTTCTGTAGATGTAAAGAAGAAAAAATACTGCCGTTTCAAAAAGAGCGGTATCAGATACATCGACTACAAAGATCCTGAATTCCTGAAGAAATTCCTGAACGAACAAGGTAAGATCCTTCCTCGTCGTATCACAGGTACTTCTCTGAAATTCCAACGTCGGGTCGCACAGGCTGTAAAGAGAGCACGCCACCTGGCTTTGCTTCCTTATGTAACTGACATGATGAAATAATAGAAGGAGGATAAGTATGGAAATTATATTGAAAGAAGACATAGTGAACTTAGGTTACAAAAATGATATTGTAACTGTAAAATCAGGATATGGCCGTAACTTTCTGATCCCTTCAGGCAAGGCAGTTATTGCTTCTCCTTCCGCAAAGAAAATGCTTGCTGAAGAACTGAAACAGAAGGCTCACAAATTAGAGAAGATCAAAAAAGAGGCGGAAGCACTGGCGGCTAAGCTGGAAGGTACTTCTTTGACTATTGCTACCAAAGTAAGCTCTACCGGTACTGTTTTTGGTTCGGTTGGTAATATCCGGATCGCTGAAGAACTTGCCAAACTGGGTTATGACATCGATCGTAAGATGATCGTTGTGAAAGACGCGGTGAAAGAAGTAGGCTCTTACAAAGCTGTGGTAAGACTGCATAAGGAAGTGTCTGTAGAAATTCCTTTTGAAGTAGTTGCCGAATAAGCGGAAAAATTTATATCATATAAAATAAGGTGAGCAGAAATGGTCACCTTATTTTTTTGTACCTACGCCCGGCCTTATTTTATTTGCCGGAATGCTCTTTTCTTTTCTGCCGGTGCAGACAGATCAGAAAAGAAAAAGTGCATCTTCTATCTGCCCGGCACAATCGTCAAGTATATTTTCCAGATCGATATGTATGGCAAAGAAGTAGAAAAGTTGTTTAAGCCCGGAGCAAGGATATTAACATTCATCTTTTCCTGTTCCAGGAGAGACTGGACGATCTGTAATGCTGCAGGCACGTTCGATTCTATCCCGGGGTAAGCGAGCGCAGGGTACCGGAGTGAGCCTCCACCCTGGGTATTAGCAGGAATAAAAGAGATGGAGTACTGCAAGTACGATCGAAATTTCTACATGCCCCTTTCTTTCGGTCTTACTTACGGCACTCACTTTCGTGTGCGGTTCGCACCCCAGGGCGGTATTTGTTTCGCCTTCGCTATCGCTACGGCTTCACTGCGCTTGCCCTGGGTTAGAATCTGACGTGCCTACAGCACTACAAATGCCTTGTATACCATGCGCTTGTAGGACATCCGATAATTATATGCCATGCGATAGATTATATATACCATATAATAATTTGTATAATATGCGATAGAGAACGGACATCATTTTCAGATAGAAGATCAAGGATTTACCAGAAGAGAAGAGAATGATAAACAGATCTGTAAAATCATATTGTCTATCAAAAAACGGATTACTTTTCTGAGATCCTCTGACTATCTCTGCTATAAAACTGGCTCTATCCCGCGAAAGCTTTTAATGGTAAAGTATTCCCGACGGCCAGAGTTGCCCTTTCAGGGTGAAATATGCCCGGCGGGGGATGAGCTCAGGATGCCGCTGCATATTTCTTCACTTTCGTTTCGAAATATTCTGCTTTGCCCCAAGCTGGAATGAGTTGCACTTTCAGGACGTAGAGCATAGGCCGTAAATTTTCTTTACTGTAAATAGCTTTATCTTTTACCGGAAGTTTGCTACATCGATCGCTGGGGCAGGAATTATTTATTGTATGCTTTCTATCAAACTGCTTCTCTACTCAATAAGCTCCACATAATATAAGGTAAATGGGATAGGAGGGTGCTTTTGAAACATTCTTTGCCAGTGGGCTGGCGAGATTTTGCCACCGCACAGGCAAGCATTCGCCAGCCCGCTGGCAAGACCTTGCCAATGCGGTGGCAAAACTTTGCCAGGCAACGTCAGGGTGCTGGCAAAGCAAGGGAAGTCCGGACTGTATTCTCACTTCATAAAGAGATTTTTTCTCATATAATATACGATAAAAAGCACCTAAGTCCAACAAAAGGACCATTGAAAAGAAAAACACAAGAAATCCATCCCCAAAGAGCCGGAAAGAAAAGAGGCCATCTCCCTATCAGGGTGAGACGGCCTCTTTCAATTTCTTAAACAAGTAGCAGAAGTTATTATTCAGCAACTTCTTCTTCTACTGTTTCAATACTGTCGTTGAGTTCTTCCACTTCGGGAACTTCCACTTCTTCTACAACTACTACATCCGCTTCTGTAGCAGGAGTTTCAGTAGTCTTGTTTCCACCGCAAGAGGCGAATGAAATAGCGGCAGCCGCAACAAACATCCAAATTAATTTCTTCATTTTCTTTGCTTTTTAAATCTGTAATACAATCATTGCTTATTAAAACGATGCAAATTTATACACTTTTTAGATAACTTGTATTTCAGAAAGCTATTTTTTTCAAAAAAAACGTATACAACCCTTTCTTTAGGTTGCACCGAAACCGTTGGGAGATGGAATTAATTTTCTGCGATGCTGTTGTATAAATAACGTTTGATACTACGTTTGGGAGTCTTTTCGAATTCGTTCGGATAAAGTTGTATCTGACTCACCTTTTCGTAGGAGGCTACTGCGTTGTTCAGGTTTTTCAGATTTTCTCCCATGATCGTATTTAGTTCCGCTTCCTGATTCAGTCCCAGGGAGTCGAGTGCTTCATAATCGGGATAGACCAATGCTACCAGTTTCTTGTTGCGTTCAATGACCAGACTTTCCAGAATAAAAGGCAGGTTGTTGAGTTTGGCTTCTATCTCTTCCGGGAATATGTTTTGTCCGCTCGAACTGAGGATCATACTCTTGATACGTCCGCGTATAAAGATATTCCCTTCTGCATCCATCGTACCCAGGTCGCCGGTACGCAGCCATCCGTCTTTTGTGAACGCGTCACGTGTTGCTTCCGGGTTCTTATAGTAACCCACCATCACATTTTCACCGCGTACCTGGATCTCACCCAGAGAATCGTTCGGATTCTCTTTATAAATCCTTCCTTCCATGATATCCAGTATTTTTCCGGAAGAAGTAGGGACAAATTCATTCCAGGGTGCGTAGCTGATCAGAGGGGCACATTCCGTCATTCCATATCCGATGGTAAAAGGGAACTTGATCCGGGCAAAGAATTCTTCCACTTCCGGATTCATGGCTGCTCCTCCGATAATAACTTCTTTGAAGCGCCCGCCCAAAGCATCGATCAGTTTTTTCTTATTTGTGCGTAGATCTGTGAATCTAATAGCGGTATACTGAGTGCCCAACGCATGCCTTTTCTGTTGATGAGTGGCTGGATCACATTTTTGTATATTTTCTCAATAACCAGTGGAACCGTGATGATCAGGTTAGGCTTCACCTCTTCAAAGGCTTTCAGGATGATCTTGGGAGAAGGAACCTTACCCAGTAAGGTGACGTGTGTACCTACGGCCGTAGCTGTGAGGAAATCGAAAGCGCATCCGTAGGCATGGGCCAGGGGCAGGAAAGAGAGTACCTTGTCTTCTCTTTTCAACAGGCCGGTACGTATCCCGAAGGTCACGTTCCCAGCCAGGTTATTTCCTGTCAGCATCACTCCTTTGCTGAAGCCGGTGGTTCCGGAGGTATAGTTGAGCAACATGACTTTGTCATTGGAGAGAGTCGTATAGTGTACATCCTCCTTGCTGAATCCTTTCGGATATTTCTCTTCCATCTCTTCCGGAAGGTGCTTCAGGAACTTCTGCACCGTCTCTCCGTCACGCTGATGCAGGCAACGGAAATCAGTCAGTGAGAAAACCCCGCGGATACCCGGTAACTTCTCTTCTTCCAGGTTTTCCCAGATCAGATCACTTGTAAACAGGAATACCGACTCCGAATGGTTGACGATATGGTGTACATCGTTAGGATTGAAGTCCTGTAAGATAGGTACGATAATGCCTCCGTATGTCACTGTAGCCATATACGCAATGCACCAATGGGCATTGTTCTTGCCGATAACCGCGATTTTATCGCCTCTGCGAAGGCTACAATGTTTGAATACCAGATGAAGTCTGGCTATTTCGCGGGCTACTTCTCCGTAGGTGTATGTGTTGTTCTCTCCGTAGTCTGTGTAACAAGGCAGATCCCAATTTTCACGAAAACTATTCTCGTATAGTTTGATGAAGTTTTCTTTTATCATTGCACGTTTTATCAGAATTTGTGCAAAAATAGAAATAAAGTTTCATCCGCAAAAATAAGAGTCTCTTTAAATTTTGCTTATTCCTTTATTTCGTCTTGTTTTTAGATTGTTTTTTCTTTTTTGAAGCGATAACCAGCGGTCGACGTGGTCAATAGCGGACTATTTGAGCTGAAAAAAGAGGAAAAACAAACCAAAAGAGGTCTGAAGAAAGGAGGATAGACATTTCTAATAAATTTTTGACTGTGTCAACCGTGGATTCCGTGGAAAATGTAAAGAGGCTCTAAAACCGGAGGATAACTACTTTTTCGCGATAACAAGTTTTAATTATATTATTGCGTACCTTTGCGGCAGATATATGTTTTTGAAAGTATGACAGATGATACAGTGTTTCAGAATAAAACAGCAGTTTACTATACATTGGGTTGTAAACTGAACTTTTCTGAGACTTCTACAATAGGGCGTACGTTGCGCGAAGCGGGGATACGTACGGCACGCAAAGGAGAACAGGCAGATATTTGTGTGATCAATACCTGTTCGGTCACAGATACGGCAGATAAGAAATGCCGCCAGGCCATCCATCGTCTGATCCGCCAGCATCCCGGAGCTTTTGTGGTAGTGACAGGTTGTTACGCGCAACTCAAACCGGAAGAGGTGGCCGGCATGGAGGGAGTGGATATTGTGTTGGGCGCGGAACAGAAAAAAGATATGCTTGCTTATCTGGGAGACCTGCGGAAAAAAGAGTTGGGAGAAGCGATCACCAGTAAGACCCATGAGATCCGTTCTTTTGTCCCTTCCTACTCCAGAGGAGACCGGACCCGGTATTTCCTCAAAGTACAGGATGGCTGCGACTATTATTGTTCGTATTGTACCATTCCTTTCGCAAGGGGACACAGTCGCAACGGAACCATTGAATCGCTGGTGATCCAGGCCCGTATGGCAGCAGAAGAAGGGGGAAAAGAGATCGTGCTGACCGGAGTGAATATCGGGGATTTCGGTCGTACGACCGGAGAGACGTTCCTGGATCTGATCCGGGCGCTGGATCAGGTAGAAGGGATAGAGCGCTACCGTATTTCTTCCATCGAGCCCAATCTGCTGACGGATGAGATTATACAATTTGTTGCCGGATCGCAAAAATTCATGCCGCATTTCCATATTCCTTTACAGGCCGGTTGTGATGAAGTGCTTAAGCTGATGAAGCGACGCTACGATACAGCCCTCTTCAGAAAGAAGATCGGGACGATCCGCCGAACCATGCCCGACGCATTTATCGGTGTAGATGTGATCGTGGGTACAAGAGGAGAGACGGAAGACTATTTCCGGCAGGCGTATGATTTCATACAGAGTCTGGATATCACACAATTGCATGTATTCAGCTACTCCGAACGTCCCGGTACACAGGCGTTGAAGATCGGACATCAGGTCTCTGCCGATGAGAGGCACGCGCGTAGCCAGAAACTATTGGCTTTGTCCGAAGAGAAAACAAAGGAGTTTTATTCCCGTTTTATAGGGCAGACGTGGCCTGTATTGCTGGAAAAGGCTAAAGCCGGAAGTCCCATGCATGGTTTCACTCCCCAGTATGTGCGGGTAGAAGTGGAGAACAGGGCAGAATGGGACAATTGCATCTTACCGGTGCGTCTGACCGGATTCAACGCGGACAGCACGGCACTGGCAGGGACTATCGGATCCTGACGGAAAGACAGCAAAACAGAGAGATGTGATTATGGATCAGGTAGCAGTGGTTGTATTAAACTGGAACGGGCGTGAGATGCTGGAGCGTTTTATGCCCCAGGTTCTTTGTCATTCGGAGGCGGAAGGCGTAGCTATCTATGTCGTGGATAATGGTTCTACAGATGATTCGAAAGAGTGGGTAACTGCCTCTTTTCCTTCGGTCCGTTTACTGACATTCGATGAAAATCTGGGTTTCGCCGGCGGATACGATCGGGCGTTGCGGCAGATAGAGGCGGAGTATGTCGTGCTGTTGAACTCAGATGTAGAGGTTACTTCCGGATGGTTGTCCCCGCTTATCGATCATCTGGAAGCGCATCCCGGAGTTGCCGCGTGCCAGCCTAAGATACGCAGTTGGAGAGAGAAAGAACTTTTTGAGTATGCCGGGGCTGCCGGGGGATTTATAGACCGCTACGGCTATCCTTTCTGCCGGGGCAGGATCCGGAATACGCTCGAAGAAGATAAGGGACAATACGATACGGCTATTCCTGTGTTCTGGGCTACCGGCGCGGCCCTCTGTATCCGCAGAACAGATTACCTGGCTGTGGGAGGATTGGATAAGCATTTTTTCGCACACATGGAGGAGATTGATCTGTGCTGGCGACTGTGGTCGGCAGGGAGACAGGTATGCTGCGTACCACAAAGTACAGTGTATCATGTAGGGGGAGGAACGTTGCAGACAGACAGTCCGCATAAAACCTTCCTGAATTTCCGTAATAATTTGCTGATGCTCTATAAGAACCTCTCCCCGGTCGAAGCGAAAAAGGTGTTGCGGATGCGTTTCTTTCTGGATTATCTGGCGGCGCTCTCTTTTGTTTTGCAGGGGAAATGGGCTCAGGCCCGCGCGATCCGGAAAGCGCGCAGATCTTTTCAACAGATGAAACCGTTATATAAGGATAAAGTTTCGGCACAGGAAAATTCCGTAATCCCTTCCTCGGTTACATTCAGAGGAAGTATTTTATGGAGTTACTATGTGAAGGGGCTGAAACGTTTTTCTGAACTTCAGTTTTAAAAGAAAAGTAAGATGGAAAAACTAACAAGAAAAATTGGTCTGGTGGCCCATGACGCCATGAAGAAAGATCTCATCGAATGGGTAGTCTGGAATTCGGATGTGCTTATGGGGCATAAGTTCTATTGCACAGGTACTACAGGTGCGCTCATCCGGGAAGCCTTGAAAGAGAAACATCCGGATATAGAGTGGGACATTACCATTCTGAAATCCGGTCCGTTGGGAGGAGATCAGCAGATCGGTTCACGCATTGTGGAAGGAGAGGTAGATTATCTTTTTTTCTTTACCGATCCGATGACTTTACAGCCTCACGATACGGACGTGAAGGCACTTACCCGCCTGGCTGGTGTAGAGAACATTGTGTTCTGTTGCAACCGATCTACGGCCGATCATATCATTTCGAGTCCTCTGTTTGTGGATCCCTGTTATGAGCGTACCCATCCAGACTATTCGGGATACGCACGTCGGTTTGAAGATAAACCGGTGGTTATGGAAGCTGTGGAATCCGTACGCAAGCGTGAACAGGACGAGAGCAAAGAGAACTGTCCGGTTGATTATGTACCCAGACCGGTGGTGGAAGAGTTGCCGGAAGAATAAAAGTGAATTCCGATCTGCGGATCTATCATCCGATAGACAGATGAAACAGGTCTGTTTACAGGTGTCGGCTGCATGTCATGCTTACTCCGGCACGTTGTATATCCGCACCCATAGGCGGATTGCGTTTATACAATTCTATACGGATTTCCTGTACAGGAGGGAAGTGTTCGAACAGATGCTTTACAATGCGTCCGCATACATGTTCCAGGAGCAGGGAAGGAATATCCATCTCTTTTTTCACCGCTTCTGCTACTTCCGCGTAACTTACAGTATCTTCCAGCGTATCACTTTCCGCTGCTTTGCTGAGATCCATTCCCAATTTTAAGGTTACGGAATATTCGTTTCCTATTTGTCGCTCCTGGGGAGAAACGCCGTGATAAGCATAGAATCGCAGATCCTCCAGGAGGATGTGGCTGTTTTGTATATACATAGATGTAACAGGGTTTGTTGTTGCGACAAAAATAGGGAATTATTTTTTAGAGCCTGTTTACATTTTGCTCGTTTCTTTATTCAGGCTTGTTTTTAATCACGTTTTCCTCTTTTTAAGGTGATAAAGAGATTTACGATTGGACGATTTACAATGTACGATTGAAATTACATTTTGTAAATCTCCATACATTACATTTTAAATGCAA
>JAJBTC010000071.1 GCA_020861095.1 Bacteroides sp. | reverse complement strand
AAAAAATGAATTCCGCCTGGTATATGTATTCCCATTCGGTGTGCTGAGACGCACGCCGTGCGTCTCTACAAGTTATCGGCGTAGTAGACATACAATGAATGAAAAACAGCTACTAAGTCATTCCCTGTAAATACATGTTATTCCACACATATATTCTCTTTCTTCGTATGTTCTTCTGTCTGATTAAATAGAAACCTGTCCAATAAAATAAATCGTACATTGTAAATCAGCAAATCGTAAATCCTTTAATCTTTTCTTTCCCAACCACATAGCCACTCCTTACTCAAAATCCCATCCTATATATCGTCTTCCGGGAGAATTATTTTCCTTTTTCACATGTTTTTAGGAAAAATTCATCCCCACCTCACCTTTCTTGCTCATTTTTTTGTAATTTTGCGCCTTTTAAGAGGGAAAGGAAGGAAGAAAGGATCCTGGCCCATGCTTTCCCTGTCTATCATACGACAAGTCATTACTTAACAATAAAACAGTATCAGCTGTGGGAGAAACAAAGTATATTTTCGTCACCGGTGGTGTAGCCTCTTCCCTGGGAAAAGGCATCATCTCCTCCTCCATCGGTAAATTGCTACAGGCAAGAGGTTACAAAGTCACTATCCAGAAATTCGACCCCTACATCAATATCGACCCGGGAACCCTCAACCCCTATGAACACGGAGAATGTTACGTAACCGTAGACGGGCATGAGGCCGACCTGGACCTGGGCCATTACGAACGCTTTCTGAGCATCCAAACCACCAAATCCAACAACATCACTACCGGGCGGATCTACAAAAGTGTGATCGACAAAGAACGTCGCGGAGATTTTCTGGGCAAGACCATCCAGGTGATCCCACACATCACCGACGAGATCAAACGGAACGTGAAACTGCTGGGCAGCAAATACAAATTCGACTTTGTGATCACAGAGATCGGCGGCACCGTAGGAGACATCGAATCCCTCCCCTACCTCGAAAGCATCCGACAGCTCAAATGGGAACTCGGACAAAACGCATTGTGCGTACACCTGACCTACGTTCCTTTCTTAGCCGCAGCCAAAGAACTGAAGACCAAACCCACCCAGCACTCGGTGAAAGAGCTGCAATCGCTGGGAGTACAGCCCGATGTGCTGGTGCTGCGTACGGAACACGACCTGAATGCCAACCTGCGCAAAAAAGTAGCTCTGTTCTGTAATGTTGCCGAGAAAGCAGTGGTACAATCCATAGATGCCTCTACCATATACGAAGTACCTTTGCTGATGCAGGAACAGGGGCTGGACGAGACCATCCTCGAAAAGATGGGCTTGCCCGTCGGCGAACGTCCGGCATTGGGACCCTGGAAAGAGTTCCTCAACCGCCGGGCAAATGCCACCGAAGAGGTGACGATCGCCCTGGTAGGTAAATACGTAGAATTGCAGGATGCCTATAAGTCCATTCTGGAATCCCTCTCACAGGCGGCTACCTACAACGACCGGAAGCTGAAGATCGAATATGTACAGTCTGAAGACCTCACACCGGAAAATGTAGTACAGTGTCTGGGACATGCAGACGGTGTTGTGATCTGTCCGGGCTTCGGTTCACGCGGTGTGGAAGGAAAATTCATCGCGGCCCGGTATACCCGTGAGAACAACATTCCCACATTCGGTATCTGTCTGGGTATGCAGTGCATGGCCATTGAGTTCGCACGCAATGTACTGGGACTCGAAGACGCTCACTCGGTAGAGATGAACGAAAAAACAAAGAACAACGTGATCGACCTGATGGAAGAGCAGAAAGCAGTGACCGATATGGGAGGCACCATGCGTCTGGGAGCTTACGAATGTGTACTCCGCGCAGGTTCCAAAGCCAGCGAAGCCTACGGTCAGGAGCATATTCAGGAACGCCACCGCCACCGCTACGAATTTAACAACGCCTACCGCGACGCTTTTGAAAATGCCGGAATGAAGTGTGTAGGGGTCAATCCGGAGTCGGACCTGGTAGAGATTGTGGAGATACCCGAACTCAAATGGTACATCGGTACACAGTTCCATCCGGAATACAGCAGTACGGTACTCAACCCCCATCCGTTGTTTCTCTCATTTATCAAAGCAGCCATACAACCCAAGTAAATAAGAATATAAATTAGAACGTAAAAGCGGACCAACTGCTTAGTTGCGACAGAGGCAAGCAGTTTCTGTCTCTGAACATCCTGAGCCGGTAACCCGCATTTCGTAAATCATCTGACATGGATAAAAATACCATTACCGCATTCGTACTTATTGCCCTGTTGCTGATCGGCTTTAGCTATTTCAGCCGTCCGAGTGCAGAACAAATTGCTGCCGTGCAGCACTACAACGACTCCATTGCCGCTGTATACCAACAGGAAGAGGCGGCACGTGAGAAGCTGAGTGCCGCACTGGCCAATGAAAAACCGCAAGCAAGCAGCGATTCCACTGCTCTTTTCTTCGCAGCCTCAGAAGGTACCGAACAGATCGTGACCTTAGGAAACAGTGTATTGGAACTGAAACTTACCACCCTGGGCGGACGTCCTTCTTCTGTGATCCTGAAAGATTACAACGACCAGCAGGGCAACCCGCTGGAACTGTTCAACCAGAAGGAGACGGAGTTCAACTTCAATTTCTACAACAGAGAAGGGATCTTCGGCACAGAAAATTACTACTTCGATATTGTGGATCCCACACCCACAAGCGTTACCCTACGCCTGGTCGCAGATAGTACCAGTCACATCGACTTCAACTACGCCCTGCAACCGGAAAGTTACTTAGTAGACTTTACCATTCAGGCCACAGGAATGGCAGACAAGCTATTGGCCAACACGCGCCACGTAGAGATCGAATGGTCGCAACAGTCCCGCCAGCAGGAGAAAGGATTCACTTATGAAAACCGTTTGTCCAAGCTGTATTACAAAAACGCGGGCAACAGTACAGACAACCTGTCTGAAGGCAAGGCCGAGGAAAAATCCCTGGCACAGAATCTGGACTGGATCGGTTTCAAGAACCAGTTCTTCTCTTCCGTATTCATCGCCGACCAGGATTTCCGGCAGGCCACTGTTACCTCCCTGCCGCAACAGCGGGAAAGCGGATACATCAAGTTCTACGCCGCGGAGATGAACACTTTCTTCGATCCTACAGGAGAAGAGGCTACTTCCCTGCACTTCTACTTCGGTCCCAACCACTACAAAACACTGAAATCGTTCGATAAAGGCAAAGCCCGTGCAGACAGGTGGGAGCTGGACAACCTGGTCTATCTCGGATGGCCCGGAGTACGCTGGATCAACAAAATCATCACGATCAATGTATTCGACTGGCTCAGCAGCTGGGGGTTGCATATGGGTCTTGTACTGCTGATCCTCACCATCCTGGTAAAGATCGCCGTATTCCCGGCTACCTGGAAAACCTATATGTCTTCTGCCAAGATGCGGGTACTCAAACCCCAGATAGATCAGATCAACCAGAAGTATCCCAAGCAGGAAGACGCAATGAAGAAACAACAAGAAGTCATGGGACTCTACAGCCAGTACGGAGTAAGTCCGATGGGAGGCTGCCTGCCCATGTTGTTGCAATTCCCGGTCCTGATGGCACTCTTTATGTTCGTGCCCAGTGCCATCGAGTTGCGTCAGCAAAGTTTCCTGTGGGCAGACGACCTGTCTACCTACGACGCATTTATTACTTTCCCATTCAGCATTCCTTTCCTGGGAAGCCACCTGAGTCTCTTCTGCGTGTTGATGACCGTAACCAACATACTCAACACACGCTATACCATGGCACAGCAGGACAATGGAGCTCAGCCACAGATGGCAGCCATGAAATGGATGATGTACTTCATGCCGGTCATGTTCCTGTTCATCCTGAATGAATTCCCTTCCGGACTGAACTACTATTATTTCATCTCTACCCTGATCAGTGTGATCACCATGATCGTATTGCGCAGGACCACAGATGAAAATAAACTTCTGGCTGAACTGGAAGCACGCCGCGCCACACGTCCTCAGAAGAAAAAATCCGGTTTCGCAGCCCGCCTGGAAGCCATGCAGAAAGAGCAGGAACGTCTGGCACAGGAACGCAACAAACAGCAGGGGAAAAAATAAAGAGATGTACGGATGTACCTTGACGATTAATAAAATGTATAGTTAATGTAACATATACCTGTAGATATGCAAAGAGATTTACGGTTATTCCCTTCGGTCATTACCCTTATTTGATTATTCACACGAAGGAACGTTGGACTGATGTACGATTGAAATTACATTTGGTAAATCCCCATACATTACATTTTAGATACAAACATACGAGACACATAGTTGCGTCTCTATGAATATAGGTCCCACACAAACGTGTCTCTGCATAGCGATGAATATACATCATTATACAGAGACACGTTCGCATTTGAATGACTGGATAACTTGCATTTATGTACCACATATAACTCCATTAGAGATATTCGGTTTTACACAAAAAACACTTATCCGTCTGACAGAAAACAGGCAAACAGCGTTGTATTCTATAAAAACAATACTTATTATGGTAACACATCTCTGTATTGGATGTACATCGCGGAGACGTACGGCTTTGTATTGGACGTATATCTCGGAGACGTACGGGGTGCATGGGTGTCCGGAATAAATCGCACACATTTGAGATCATATGGTTTATTTCACTTATTTATATCCGGTTTTTTACCCGAAGGATTTCAAACGGTTGCATTTCCCCTATACTATCTAAATGACATTCATTTACTGCGATTCTCCCTAAAAGCCCGGAGGGCTTTACTGTGACTAATCCCCAGTGAAGCGGAGCGACTGGGGGGGGTGGAAATGGACCTCAAATGACATTTATTCCACTCTGAAAGCCCAAAGTGACTTTACGGTACATAACCCTCTCTGAAATCCCGAAGTGGCTTTAATGTGCATAACCCCCAGTGAAGCGGAGCATAGCGGAGCATAGCGGAGCGACTGGGGGTAGTGACTACGCCTCTGTCTTCAACCCCGAAGTGGGTTGAATGATTCTCTAAGGTATAAAACGATGTAAAATCCCATTCATACTGTGCGGAAAGGTGTATTTCCATATTCACCCACTTTGGGGTTGAATAGATATGTATACGTTACTACCCCCAGTCGCTTCGTTACGGGCAAGGCCCTTACTGCTCTTCACTGGGGGTTATGCACAGTAAAGCCCTTCGGGCTTTCAGAGGAAATCAGAGTAAAATCGCAGGAAATCAGAGGAAATCCAAGTAAATCGCATTCAATGAATATCATCCGGATAGTTCCTGAAATTTTAAACTATTTTTTCGGACACCCATGCACCCCGTGCGTGCGTCTCGTATGTTTGCATATAAAATGGTACACATTGGGATTTACAACTATATTCTTTCTGTAATTTCAATCGTACATCGTAAATCGTCTAATCGTAAATCTCTTTGCGTCTCTACAGGTGGATGATTTCCTTGAAATATCTGTGCCTCCAACGTTTCTTAGCGTTCATAAGCTGATAAGGATCATGACGAAGGAATAGATCAGTACATCATAGCTCTCATCCTCTCTTCATCTGATTATTTTTTGCCTTTCGTAAACATATTTTGCTTTTCACGGTTTATATAATGATTTGAAAACGATCTGCTCTCTCACCGGAACGATCGGCCTGAAACATAGCCCATCGGCCGCCGGAACAAAGAGCAAACCCTGTATGCAATACCTAAACCTAACCATATGAAAGCAATCAGATTGCACAGCTACAACGGACCGGAAGGCTTATTCTACGAAGAGGCCCCAATCCCAACCATCAACCCGGATCAGGTACTGGTACGTATCTACGCCACCTCTGTCAATCACCTCGAAGTAGCCATCGCCCAGGGCAACATGCAGGAATCCATGCCGGTAAAATTTCCCTGGATCCCCGGATTCGACCTGGCAGGTGTTGTGGAGAAAACCGGAGAAAATGTACAGGACTTCACCCCCGGTCAGGAGGTATACGCCAAAACCACAGGGGGCACTTATACAGAGTACATCGCGTTGTCTGCCTCCGACCTGGCTCCCCGCCCCTCTACCCTCTCTTTTGTGGAATCGGCTTCCGTGCCCCATGTTGGCCTAACGGCCTGGCAGGCTCTTTACGAACACGGACAGTTGAAGAGCGGGCAAAAAGTCCTGATCCACGGAGCAGCAGGTAGCGTAGGTAGCTTCGCCGTGCAGTTTGCCAAGAACAGCGGAGCATTTGTATATGCCACAGCCAACGCCCACGACCGGAATTTCCTGGCCCATCTGCATGCCGACGAGTTCATCGATTACAAAAACGAAGACTTTACCACCATCGTCAGGGACGCGGATCTGGTCATCGACCTGGTGGGAGGAAAAACGCAACTACAGTCCTACCACGTACTTAAAGAGAATGGCAGATTAGTCACCACTACCGGACCGGCGAAAGGAGCAGACAAACCGGCCCATGTCACCTTTATTCCTATGGTAGTGCATCCCGACGGAAACGCGTTGCGCACCATTGCCACACTGATCGAGCAGGGAAAAGTGATCTGTGACATCGCTGAGGTCTATTCCTTAGAGCAAACCAAACAGGCCTGGGCCACCTTTCTGCATCAGACCCCGGAATCCCAGAAGTTCACACACGGAAAGATCATTCTGGATATACACCCCTAAGAGATTTACGATTTACTGATTTACGATTTACGATTGAAAAGACAATACCTTAAAGGAGAACATCTACCTGTAGAGACGCATATTTGCGTCTTCAGATTTGCGTCTCCACATTAGATGTATTCTTTTTGTTCTTATGTACTTCTGTCTGTTTTTCAGACAAAAGAACCTAAGAACAGATAAGAGTTTTGAGTTATAAGTTCTGATTCATCACTTGTAGATACATATCATTCTATATATTTTCTCTTTCTTCTTCTGTTCTTTTGTTCTTCTGTCTAACAAAGAGAAATCCTCTCCAATGAAATAAAGAGTAATCTCAATCGTACGATTGTCAATCGTCCACTCGTAAATTTCTTTATCTTTGCACACAGAAACAACCAAACAGGCAAAATCCTTCAATCAAATATTCACATGACGACGAAATCAGTAAAATGGATGACGATGACAGCAACCCTGGCACTGGCCTCATGCGCCACACAGCAATCGGAAAAGAAAGAACCGGCACTGATCGAAAAGACACAGATCACGATCAATGACCGACGAATGACTCCGGAAGCGCTGTGGGCCTTCGGACGGATCGGTGGTGTGGCAGTCTCTCCCGACGCACAACAGATCCTCTATTCGGTAGCCTACTACAGCATACCCGAAAATCGCAGCAACCGGGAACTCTTTGTTATGAATGCCGACGGCAGCAACAACAAACAGATCACGCGTACCCCTTACTCAGTCAACGAGGCCACCTGGTACAAAGGAGGCACCAAAATCGCTTACCTCAGCAACGAAAGCGGAAGCAGCCAGCTCTGGGAGATGGATCCCGACGGTACGGGTAAGAAACAACTTTCCAATTACGAAGGTGATATCGAAGGATTTGCCTTCTCCCCGGACGAGAGCAAGATCCTGTTTATCGCACAGGTGAAAACCGTGGCCTCCACCGCAGACAAATACCCCGATCTGCCCAAGTCTACCGGCATTGTGGTGAACGACCTGATGTACAAGCACTGGGACGAATGGGTGACCACTGCTCCCCATCCTTTTGTAGCAGACTTCCGGGACGATCGGTTGACAAACATCACCGACCTGCTGGAAGGTGAACCCTATGAAAGTCCGATGAAGCCCTTCGGAGGCATCGAACAACTGGCCTGGAGCACCGGATCAGACCAGATCGCATATACATGCCGCAAGAAGACCGGCCTGGAGTACGCCCTATCTACCAATTCAGATATCTATGTATACGACCTGGCCAGCCGGCAGACCACCAACATCACCGAAGGCATGATGGGGTATGATACCAACCCCTCCTACTCGCCCGACGGGAAATACATCGCCTGGCTGAGCATGGAGCGCGACGGATACGAGGCCGACTGGAACCGCCTCTTTGTAATGGACCTGGGAACGGGAGAAAAACGCTTTGTCAGCCGGGAGTTCGACTCCAACGTAGACGATTACTGCTGGAGCAGCGATGGCACCACCATTTATTTCACAGGGGTGTGGCACGGCCGGTCGCAACTCTATGCCGCGGATGTAGAAACCGCAACGGTGCGTACACTCACCGAAGGTATGCACGATTATGCTTCCGTTGCCATCTGTGGCGACCGCCTGATTGCCAAACGCCACTCCATGAGCATGGCAGACGAGATCTTCTCGGTGGCTCCGGACGGCAGTGCGCAGCAGCTTACCTTTGAAAACAAGA
This sequence comes from Bacteroides sp., assembly GCA_020861095.1. Taxonomy (GTDB): domain Bacteria; phylum Bacteroidota; class Bacteroidia; order Bacteroidales; family Bacteroidaceae; genus Bacteroides. The sequence continues at coordinate 7,039 of JAJBTC010000071.1, read as the reverse complement.
ACCTGTACGACCAACTGGATATGGGGCGGGTGGAAGAGCGCTGGATGAAGACCACCGATGGCAAAGAGATGCTCACCTGGGTGATCTATCCTCCGGGATTCGATCCGTCGAAGAAATACCCGACCCTGCTTTTCTGTGTAGGCGGACCGCAAAGCCCGGTGAGCCAGTTCTGGTCTTACCGATGGAATTTCCAGATCATGGCGGCCAACGACTATATCATCGTTGCCCCCAATCGCCGCGGACTCCCCGGATTCGGTCTGGAGTGGAACGAACAGATCAGCGGCGACTACGGCGGTCAGTGTATGCGTGACTATTTCACTGCTATCGATGAGATAGCCAAAGAGCCCTTTGTAGATGCAGATCGCCTCGGCTGTGTAGGCGCGAGCTTCGGCGGATTCTCCGTATACTGGCTGGCCGGACACCACAACAAACGGTTCAAAGCATTCATTGCCCACGACGGTATTTTCAATCTGGAAATGCAATATGTAGAGACCGAAGAGATGTGGTTTGCCAACTGGGACATGGGTGGCCCCTACTGGGACAAGAGCAACCAGGTGGCACAACGCACCTTTGCCAACTCTCCTCACCTCTTTGTCGACAAATGGGATACGCCTATCCTCTGCATACACGGAGAAAAAGACTATCGCATCCTGGCCAACCAGACCATGGCGGCCTTCAACGCCGCCGTCCTGCGCGGAGTACCTGCCGAACTATTGATCTTCCCGGATGAAAATCACTGGGTACTCAAACCACAGAACGGTATCCTCTGGCAACGCACCTATTTCGACTGGTTGGATAAGTGGTTGAAATAAACACGTTTGCTTCAAATTCAGTAAGCCTCTGCAAGTGATTTGCAGAGGCTTACTGATTAAAAAGAATACAACACCGGACTTTTACCGGGAGAACTCCGGTGAAAGAAAAAGAGAACTCTGCATCTTTACTCGTGGAGACCCGGGTCTCCAGGGGGTGGACACCCGGGTGTCCCATAGGTGGAGACCCGGGTCTCCACAAATACAACTCCGGAGTTTTACAGATACAACTCCGAAGCCTTGCAGGTAAAAGTCCGGACCGTTGCAGGTAGAAGTCCGGAGTTGCCTGTGTAAGAGTCAGAAATGCTCCTTTCCGGCTATTTTCATATAAGGAAATCCCTCTCGCAAAAGAACATCGCCCACTCCGGATTGTTATTTCTCCAAAGTCGGCCCGTCACATACGATGGACTATGAAGATTTTTGTCTATTTTTACCGAAGATTCCGGCCCTGTTCCCATCAATACACCGATCCGGGACAGGAGCTCTGATCTTTATATACTTTATTTTAACATCATACAATCCGATACGTTATGGACTTTTCACTTACTGTAGACCATTCCACCTGCATCCGTTGCGGCAGATGTGTAAAAGTATGCCCGGCCTCTATTTTCAGTCTGCCCGACAAGAGGGCACAGGTCGAACTGCATCACAAAGAAAACTGTATCCGCTGCGGACATTGCGCCGCCGTATGCCCCACCTTCTCGGTAAAGCATTCGCTCTTTCCGCCTGAAAAGATCCACGCCATAGATCGCAACGGGCTACCCACACCCGAACAGATGATGTTGCTGATCCAATCGAGACGCTCCAACCGGGCCTTTTCCAATAAACCGGTGCCCGATCCCTGGTTTGATCTCATCCTGGAAGCCGCTCACCGTGCCCCTACTGCCAGCAATCAGCAGGAAGTAGACTTTACCTTAGTCACCGATCCGGAAAAACTCAGACAGATCATCACCATCACTGCCGATGTATTCTCCGAGAAGGTCAAGCGCATCCATTACCCTGTGGTGGGTTCGCTGCTGCGAACATTCGCACCCCATATCTACACCCTGGCCAACCGCCTGAATGCACTAACAGAGATGGTACGCAACGGAAAAGACCCGATCCTGCGGGGAGCCACTTCCCTGATATTGATCCACGCTCCCCAAGGAAGTCACTACGGACGTATAGACAGCAACCTGGCCTATCAGAACGGCTCCCTGATGGCAGAAAGCCTCGGAGTCAGCCAGTTCTATACAGGATTTGTGTGCAGGGCCATCGACGAAGACAAGAAAAGAAGGATCAACCACCTGCTGGGCATAGAAGGAGAGATACATGCCGGAATGGCTCTGGGAATGCCTCAGTTCCACTATCCGAACTACATGGATAAGGAAGAGATCTCTGTCAGAAAGATATAGAAAAGTTATGTAGGGATCGTTTCAGGCGGAAGATACATTTTGCCGATGAAAGGATAAAAGGATAGTTCTGTGTATAGTGAAACGAACATCGTGGAAAAGGCGGTCTTTTCCACGATATTCGTTTTATTATTAAAAACGACAAGACATAGACAAAATAACCGCAAAAACACACATATAAAATCAAAAACACACATATTTTGTTATAAATTTGTATTTTTGCAATAAATACAAATTACAACAAAACAAAGACACAATGAAAGTTCATATTCTGGTTTGTGACTGGTTCGAAGGTTTACTTCCCGATTTTGTTCCTTCTTTTCCTTCCCTCTTTATGGAGATGTTCGACGCTGTGCAGGAAGGTCTTACCTATCAACTATACAATGTGCCTGAAGGGGAATTTCCTTCCTCTCTGAACCGCAGCGACTTGTATCTGATCGCGGGCAGTCGTGCCGGAGCATACGAGCCGCTGCCCTGGATCGAACAAGCCATCCGGTTTGTACAACGAGCCGCCGAAGCAAACATACGTCTGACTGGTACCTGCTTCGGCCATCAACTGATCGCCCAGGCACTCGGCGGCAAGGTAGAACCGGCTCCGCAAGGCTGGGGAGCCGGTGCACGATGTTCTACAGTGATACATCCGGCTGCTACATCCTATCTGCCCGACGGCCTACTCTGTCTGCTCTACAACCACAACGACCAGGTGGTGCACTTGCCTCCGGCAGCGGAACGGATTGCTACCAGCGAATTCTGTCCCAATGAAGCACTGCGCATCGGTCCGCGCATCTTGACGTTTCAGGGACATCCCGAATACAACCTTCCCTACATGCGGCACGTCATTGACATAGCTTCTCATGTAGAGGAAGAGGTGAAAGAAGCAGCCCGGAACAGCCTCGGTATTCCTGTTCTGCATCATCTGGAAGTGGCCCGCTGGATGATAAACCTTTGAGATTTACGATTAGACGAACCAACGGTCGACGAAGTCAATGACGATGTACGGTTGAGATCACTCTTTATTTCATTGGAGAGGATTTCTCTTTGTTAGACAGAAGAACAAAAGAACAGAAGAAGAAAGAGAAAATATATAGAATGATATGTATCTACAAGTGATGAATCAGAACTTATAACTCAAAACTCTTATCTGTTCTTAGGTTCTTTTGTCTGAAAAACAGACAGAAGTACATAAGAACAAAAAGAATACATCTAATGTGGAGACGCAAATCTGAAGACGCAAATATGCGTCTCTACAGGTAGATGTTCTCCTTTAAGATATTGTCTTTTCAATCGTAAATCGTAAATCTGTAAATCGTAAATCTCTTTGCGTCTCTACAAGTGGATCATAACGTTAGTCTATTTGTCTTTTCAACGTTCCTCAGTGTTACTTATCAGATAAGGGTCATGACCGCAGGGAGTAATCGTACATCGTCAACTTATCTTGATGTTAAAATCAAAGAACGGGTCAGGACAAAGGAACTAAATCGTAAATAGCGAAGCGTCTACGTTTTCCCAGGGAAAATATTCCCAGCCGGCATGGCCGACACAGAGGAACATAGTCACCAGAGACACAAGCCACAGGATCACCAAGGTCCATTTCAGTCCGGTAGCCATGGGTTTCCAGTGGAAGATCTGTTGCAGGATGATACATACCAGGCTACCCACAGGTATACCTACCAACAGGATCCCGGCCAATGAACCCACCAGAGCCACCATCGGCGCGGTAGAAACGAATGTCCAGTCCCATCCCGGCAACATACCGATCACAAACGAGCCTCCACCGATCAGTACCCCTATAGCAGCTACCAGCAAGGCAAAGAAAGTAATCGCCAGTGCAAAGAATACCGGACTCAGTACTACTGCCATAAAGATCAGAAAGGCTTTGGCACACCATCCGATGATAGACATCAAGGCATCTCCCAGTCTGAGGAAAAAGTTCCGGGGCTTATCCGAACGTACAAAATCGCCTACATCTTCCGCTACCTTCTCAAAACCATCGGTTACGGTTTTGCCGATATTCTCCAGGGTAATGTCTTCCCCACGCATATGTAATTTCTCTTCAGCCGTACGGGCCTCCGGCACAATGATCCAGAGTATCATGTAGATCAGCACACAGGTGCCCCCGCTACCTAACATCAGCAAGATAAACAGGATACGCAGCAGAGTAGCATCCCATCCGAAATAGGCAGCGATACCACTGATCACCCCACCCAACAACTTATCATCGGGATTGCGATACAATTTGCGGGCAGCTCCACGGGAAGCGGAAGAGAAGGGTGAATCCTGCTCCCGTTCTTCTCTCTTCTGCTCACCAGCCAGTTCCTCCGGATGTCCCATGCGGGCAATGATCTCCTCTACATCGGTAATAGTGATCACCTGTGAACGACCCAGTAAGAGTTTTTCTGAGAAAAGCTCAGCAATACGTCCTTCCATATCATTGACAATCTCCTGTCCTCCCTCCTGACGGCGGAAATATCCATGAAGATTGTTGAGGTAGTTATCCAGCAAACGATATGCGTCTTCGTCAATGTGATACACTGTACCACCCAGATTCACAGTCAATGTCTTTTTCATCTTTTATCTATTTTAGCGGGTTATTACTTGTCTTTCGTCCGACTCTCCCTGTAGAGCATGACCTCTTCTCCTGATATGCTCCACAGTCTGTGTGAGCTCGCACCACGAAACCTCCAGTTCGCCCAGGAAACCTTCTCCCTGCGGAGTCAGCTTGTAGTATTTACGCGGAGGTCCCTGATTAGACTCCACCCATTCGTAGCTCAGAAGGTTATCGTTTTTCAGCCGCGTCAGCAACGGATAGAGTGTACCTTCCACTACGATCAGACGGGCCTCCTTTAGTTTCTGTATGATGTCGGAAGCATACGCCGGCTCCTTGTGAAGCAATAGCATGATGCAATATTCCAGCATCCCCTTTCTCATCTGAGATTTTACATTGTCTACATTCATAACTACTACTGTTTATAACACAAATATAGGCATTGGATTAGTACTATGCAAAACATAGTACTATTATTTATTAGTATTTAACAAAAGAGGAAGCAGATACATTATTATATTACAATTATATTACATTATATTACAGAGAGGAAATTTTGATGTAAAGAGGTTATTGTAATGTAGAATGATAATTGTAATGCAGAGACGTGTAGACTATCCGAATGGGCTGAAAGCCCTACCGATTCTAGCCCAGGGGAAGTGAGTGAAGCCATAGCGGTAGTGAAGGCAGAACGAGTGCCACCCCAGGAAATAGTCATCATCAAATAAAGAGAGTTCTGAACCAGCGGTCGACGAAGTCAAAAAAATGCCCGAAAACCTGATCACTCCACAAATACCGTCGATCCAAGTATTGCCCACAGAGATAATACAATTTTCGATCGTTCCTTCAGAACTCCATTCACAAGGTGTATCTATCTCCCAGGCGGCGTTCGCTCCGGTTCCCTACGCTCTCTTACCCTGGGATAGAATCGAGAGGGCTTTCAGCCCGCTGGGCAGTAAGGCTTTAATTTCGTAGACCGTTGGTTGGACACACTAAGACATCTGATTAAAGGAATAAAGATTCATTCTTTTAGTCTTCAATCTCTGACGGCTATGCCCTTTTCATCCTCCAAACAGATTTCGTACCTTTTTCCATACAGAGATCTGAGCCCCTTCAGACGATACGCATTCTATACACCCCTTCATGGAAACACTATACATGAAGCTGATTATCGTTTCATACTCTGTATTGAGCCACTTCTCCTCTCCTATCCGGGAATAACGCTTTACACAATACTTCCGACACAGATCCATCTGCTGATCAGAAAGTTCCAGAATACTTTTGGTGCAGTTGGGGTGGTCTTTCCTGAAATGACAGAACAGATAATTTTCTTCTACTTTCAACAGGATCAGCGGTCCATAGATATCTTCGTCTTCTTCTATTTCCGAAATAATTCCGCGGAATCTTTCCGGCACTTCCAGGATCTCATCGTGTGTTTTTCCGATTACCCATTGAGCCAGGATAAGGCTATCCGAAAATGGGGTGCATGTAGTTTTGTCCATAAGCTTATTGTTTTCAGCAAAAATAGAGGAAACAACTGCTTTCCGGAATGTGTTCAGGCCCGCTCCATGAATTTCAGAAAAAATGAGGGATTTAAGTCTTTGTTTATCTTTCCGATACAAAAAATTGGACAATGACTTTATTGGTCTCCGGAAGACTGGTTGTTGAAATACACCTGGAAAAAATCAGTAATATTTCCCTGATGAGGAATGCCCAGTTTCTTCCGGATATAGGTTTTTCGGTATTGTACCGTAGAGGCGGAGTTATTTAAAATGATACCGATCTCACTGTTAGACAACCGGGCAATGGTAAGGCAACAGGTTTTAAACTCCTGATCGCTCAGAAACGGAAACTCATTTTTTATTTTATTGAATAGATTATTATGCAGGCTATTTATGGTTTCATACAATCGCTCCCAATCCAAAGAGTCCTGACCATATACGATCTCATTAAACTTCCTGATAAATTTACCATTGGTTTCATTACTGATCATGTAACTCTCTAACAATGCCACTTTTTAAGGATCTGAAAATCTTGAAGCACAACGTTTCTCAGGGATTTTTCCTGTTCGTTGTAAAGTTCAGACATTTCTTGCAATTTATTCATTCTTTTTCGGACATCTTCAAGAATCTTTCTCTGTCTAAATATGTAAATAATAGAAAGTAACAATAATATGATGATCAAGGCTCCGACAAGAAGCAATCTTTGTTGATGGATCAATAAACGCATATTTTTCTATTCAAACTCTTTTAGATAAAATTTATTCTGTAATAGATTTAAGGAGCTTTCATAGT
>JAJBTC010000068.1 GCA_020861095.1 Bacteroides sp. | reverse complement strand
ATATACACATACTGTTTCCTGTTTGTCAATGATCTTTAAGCATGAAAAATATAAAATATTTGATCTATGAAAATTAAATTATTTCTGGTCCTTTTAAGTGTATGTAGCGGCTACATGGTGCAAGCCGCAAAAGTGGATACTCTACAAATACGAAGTGTATCTATGGATAAAGAGGTGCAGACGGTAGTCATACTTCCGGATAAAGCAGCTACGCAGTCTTGTCCGGTTATTTACTTGTTACATGGCTATAGCGGAAGTGCGCCTACATGGATGGGGATCAAACCCGATCTGCCGGCTATTGCAGACGCGAAAGGGATTATCTTTGTGTGTCCCGATGGTAAGAACAGTTGGTACTGGGACAGTCCGCTGGTGCCTGACTACAAGTATGAAACATTTGTTTCTTCCGAACTGGTCGGGTATATAGATACTTCTTACCATACGATCAGAAACAAAAAAGGGCGGGCCGTTACCGGACTAAGTATGGGAGGACATGGAGCCTTGTGGAATGCCTTTCGTCATAATGAGGTGTTTGGAGCGGCTGGAAGTACCAGTGGGGGAGTAGATATACGTCCTTTTCCCGACAATTGGGAAATGAGTATACAATTGGGAGAGCAGACGAAGTATCCGCAGAACTGGGAAGAGTATACAGTAATAAACCAGATACATTTGTTAAATAAAGGAGATCTGGCACTAATTATTGATTGCGGAGAAGATGATTTCTTTCTGGAAGGTAACCAGGAGTTCCACCGGAAACTGCTGGAAAAAGGGATAGACCATGATTTTATCACTCGTCCGGGTGGACATGATAATTCCTATTGGAACAACTCGATAGATTATCAGATACTCTTTTTCGAAAAATATTTCTATAAAAACTAACAGCAGATAGACGTCTCGGAAGTATGGAAAAAGGAGGTTTCTCCATCCTGTCTCCGGTGTTTGTCCGGTGTTCCTGAAAAAGCCTGCTTGTTCTTTGATAAAATTATAATTGGTAAGCCCTCCGGACTTTTTCGGAGGGCTTTCATCATGGAATCCTTATTACCTATTTTACTTATTGTATATATTACTTATTGTAAGAACAAATACTCCTCTGGTATTTTAATTCTTTATCAGGTAATTACCGGATACGTACCGGAGTAGCGCGGCGTTCCAGCGAACTGGATATATACTTTGCATGATCCGTGCGACCCCGTGTCTCTTCTTCCTCTTCTTCTTCGATATAGGTTCCGTCTATAATGCTCAGGGTTCTGGCCAGTACAAGTTCTTCCGGGTCTCCCAATTCTTTGAAATCATAAAAATAGTCGAATTCATTAAATGGGTAATACGTGGTTGCCCAGTTGCTGTAATTAGATTCCATCTGCGAATTGTAGATACGGCATACAATAGGGTGGAGTATCCAGGGAAATTCTCCGGTCCCATCTGTGATAGAGATAGAGCCCACGTTCTTACCTTCTGTGGTAGCACCTACCTGGATCACATTCATATAAGGGGTCAGGCAGTTGATTACCATCTCGGAAGCAGAGGCTGTCATTGATCCGGTGATCACATACAGGGTACTCAGATTGAGATTGGCCCCTCTTTCGGAAATATCATTTATAAACTGTATATAACCGGTATATTCCGGATGATGCTGGTTGTACTCCATGTATGCCAGTGGCTCCTGCAACGCGTTTTTCGGTGCCAGAATACTGGATAAGATCTGTGCGCAATAGACATATCCGCCGTTGTTGTAGCGGAGGTCGAGAATAAACTCATCTACTCCCTGCCGTGCGAATGCGGCGGCGACCTCTATCAACTCCTCGTTATATATTCCTGTACTGCTATCGTTGGGGCCACCTGTAAAGTGGTTGTACACGAGATAACCGATCTGTTTGCCTGCGTGTTCGAACCTGTTGTAATAGTAGATCGGATTATCTTCTACCGCTCTTGCCGTGGAGAGAGTTTTAGTTTCCGTAGTGATCAATACATTCTCTTCTTCATCATATTCACCCAGTCCGATCACCATCTGATCGGATCCGTACAGACGGGTATAATTGTTGGCCGTCACATAGCGTCCGTCCATAGAAATAATCATATCGCCCCGTTTCAATCCCGCTTCCGATGCCGGTGAATCCGGAGCGACATACAAGACCAGTATCCCGTAGACCGTACCTACGGAAGACAATCGGATATCGATCCTGGCAAAGTCGAACCCATACGTGTAGGAGATAGAGGAAATACTTCTCGTTTCGGAGTCCATTTCTTCGATACTTTCGATGTAAGAGTATTTGTCACTGCTGTAGCAGATACTGTTAAAGAAGGTCTCCGCATTAGCCAGGAAGTTGGCAGACTCTTCCGAAGGCAGATTCTCTTCCCAGTAATACCAGTCTTGCATTTCCTCATATATCCAGCGATTCACGGCAGTTCGCTCATAATATTCATGCATACGATCTTCACCGCAAGAGGTAAAAAGAGTGGTAAACCCCCATAGTACGCTTACATACAGGTACAATTTGTTAAACTTCATAGTTGATCGGACTGTTTTGGAGTAACAAAAGTAAGAATTAATTTGATACGCTACCACAATTGTGGTAGAAAATTGCCTTGGGTGTGTGATTGGTAATTAACCGGAAAAGGGTTATTTTTGTAGCTTCATATCCGGAAGCGATAGAGGATCTGCTACGAACAGTATATATCAGGTATAGGTAAGAAGATCTGTAATCTATGAGTGAGTTGCATATAGAACTATATACACCCGGTTATCAGGCGGATTTTGTGCGTCTGAATACCGAATGGATCCGGACCTGGTTTCGTCCGGAAGCTTCTGACCGTGAGGTGTTCAGTGATCCGGAAGGAAAAATAATAAAACCTGGCGGCCAGATCTTTCTTGCTGTAGACGAGCAGGGAACATGTATAGGCTGTTGCGCGTTGATCCGTCATGAGGCAGCGACTTTTGAACTGGCAAAGATGGCCGTCGCTCCTGAGAGTCAGGGGTCGGGAGCCGGTAGGTTGCTGGGTGAAGCTGCATTGACTTATGCCTATGAACAAGGTGCCGCGAAGGTTTTCCTGGAAGGGAATACCCGGTTGGAGGCATCGATCAGGCTTTATCGGAAGCTGGGATTCACGGAAGTACCTCTGGGAGAGGTTGTCTATGAGAGATGTAATATCAAAATGGAAATTAATTGGAAACGATGAATATTGCCGCATTATTATCCGGAGGAGTAGACAGTTCGGTTGTCGTACATCTCCTTTGCGAGCAGGGATACAAACCTGCTCTTTTCTATATAAAGATAGGTATGGAGGGCGAGGAGTATATGGATTGTTCCGCGGAAGAAGACACGGAACTCGCGCGTGCCATTGCCCGCAGATATGGTCTTACGCTGGAGATCATCGATCTGCATCGTGAATACTGGGACCGTGTGGCGGTATATGCCATTGAAAAGATCCGGAAGGGGTTGACCCCCAATCCGGATGTGATGTGTAATAAGTTGATCAAGTTTGGCTGTTTCGAAGAGCAGGCCGGGAAATATTTCGATCGTACGGCTACGGGACATTATGCCACTACTGTAGAAAAAGAGGGAAAGATCTGGTTGGGGACCGCGTCGGACCCGGTTAAAGATCAGACCGATTTTCTGGCACAGATCGATCATCTGCAGGTATCTAAACTGATGTTCCCCATCGGCCACCTGATGAAACAGGAGGTACGGCAAATAGCTTTGGAGGCTGCTTTGCCCAGTGCCCGCAGAAAAGACAGTCAGGGGATCTGTTTCCTGGGAAAGATCAATTACAATGACTTTGTACGTCGTTTTTTAGGAGAGAAAGAAGGCAAGGTAGTGGAGTGGGAGACCGGACGTGTGATCGGTACACACCGTGGCTATTGGTTCCATACGATCGGGCAGCGGAAAGGGCTTGGTCTAAGCGGTGGACCCTGGTTTGTGATCAGGAAAAATACAGAAGAAAATGTCATTTATGTCTCTCATGGCTATGATCCGCAAACTCAGTATGGGAATGAGTTTCTGATGAAAGACTTTCATTTTATTACGGAAAATCCATGGCCTGCGGAGATGAAAGAGACAGCGATCACTTTTAAAATACGCCATACTCCTGAGTTTATTCCGGGAAAATGTGTACAAACTGCTAACGGGTTCCGCGTGTATTCATCAGAAGACCTGCAAGGCATTGCTCCGGGACAATTCGGAGTGATCTATGATAAGGACGCGCGTATTTGTATCGGGAGCGGAGAGATATCCGCGGAAGAGTGAATGCAGGGAGTTCTGCCCGGATCTACCGGACTCTATATACATAGGTCAGATGTAATATTCGGTCAGGTCCACTATCCCTGCGCGCATGGCGTATTTGGTAGCTTCGTGTACATTGTTGACCCCCAATTTGCGGAAGATATTCTTTCTGTGACTATTGATCGTGTGGAAACTTAGGTTTTTGTCTGAGGCAATCTCTTTCGTGGTTTTTCCTAACGCAATCTCTTTCAGTACGATCTTCTCTGTGGTTGTCAGCAACCGGTCGTCCTGGGAGGAAGCTACAGAAGGAGCAGGTGTTCCTGAAAGCAGTAAGTTGCTGACATAATTGCAGATAAATATCTCTTTACGGGTAGCAGATTGTAAAGCGGCGATGATCTCTTCTTTGGAATTGTCTTTCATTACCACACTGAAGGAGTGGTGAGGCAATACTACTTGTCGCAGGAAACCGGCGGTCAATTCATCTGAAAAAAGCAGCCAGTTCACCTCCCTGAAGCGATCTTGCAACACCAATAGTTCTTCCGGTCCGGAGAAGTCAAAAAGGGTATAGTCTACGATCACCACAGCATCGGGATGGCTTTGCAGCATACGGATCAGTTCCGCTTTGTTGTCTGCTTCCAACAAGGCGGCAGTGTCCTTTTGTGTGCTGAGCAGAAATAACATTCCGGCTTTGCTGATATCCTGTTTGTCTGCGATAATATACTCCCTCATGCTGGCTTTTTATCTGGAAACTCCGTTGCAAAGTTACACTTTTTGTGCAACCTGGCAACGGAGTTTCCGTATAATTGGTTCTTCTGTTTACATTTTGTCCGGAAAATCGTCCGAACAGTGACACATAACAGGCTGTATCTCGCAAAAGGTTATAAAGGGCGTGCTTTGTATACGCTGGAGTATTCGAGGGGTACTATTCTGCCATACATCGTGAAGCGATTGCTGCTGAAGTTCGGATTTACAGTTACCGTAGCATAGTCGCTGCCGGCTGCCATAGAAATATTTACCTGAGCAGATATACCTGTTCCCTGTACACTGAAACTATAATCTATGTTCCCTTTTTTACTTGTTTTGGTCTGTACGTTGGAGACAAGGCCTTCCACCGTAATACCACCTATGCCATTTGGTCCGGGACGCACTGTATTGTTGAAGGCTATCTGTACGGTAGCCCGGTGGCCATTGACCATCACAAAATTGGTGGTTGAGGTTACATACGCGGTACGGCCACGACGTGAATAGATCCGATCGGCTTCCAGTACAAACTCTCTGTCATTCAGAGCGGAAACTGCGCTTTCATACATTCTTTGTTTCTGGGCATCTTCCTGTGCTTTGCGGGTGGCTTTTTCTTCCTTCGTCAAATTGCTTTGTGTAAAGCATCCACTGAAAACGAAGGTCAGTATCAGGAATAATCCTGTCATTTTTTCTTTCATATCTTTGATCAGTTTAGTTCTTGTTCGTTTCTGTCAACCTCTGAACGCTCTCCGGACAGAGGTCTTATTCTCTTTGATAACATACTGATAGAAAGAATGTTTATTTCCTGCGTACAATCTTATATCCGATGGCAGCAATAACAATACTCATCACCGGGCTGATCAGGTTAAAGAAACAGTACGGCAGGTAAGTGAGGGTTGGTACATTGAGGATAGTGGCCTGTGTCATTCCGCAGGTATTCCAGGGAATCAGGGCAGAGGTTACAGTCACCGCATCCTCTGTGGTACGGCTGAGCAGGCGATTCTCATATCCCATTCTTTTATATATGGGCTGAAACATATTTCCCGTGAGGATGATACTGATATACTGGTCTGCTGTAGTCAGGTTCATAAAAAGCCCTGCAAACACAGTTGAGCTTACCACACCTACGGTATTTTTCATAAATCTCAGGAAAATAGAAGTGATACTTCCCAGCATTCCACTGGCCGTCATGGCCCCTCCGAAACACATCGCGCAGAGAATGAGCCAGATCGTATTCATCATACCTGCCATTCCCCGTGTAGAGACCAGATCCGTGAGTTGTGGCAACGGAGTTCCGAGGCTGGTGGCTCCGTAATAAGTCATAAAGACACCTCTGAACAGCGAAGGCCCTTCTCCGGGGGCAGCCGCCGAAGCTATTTCTCTCAACAGATCCGGTTGGAAAATGAGAGCTCCGATCCCTGCGAGTGCAGCGGAGATAAACAGGGTGATGATAGATGGCACTTTCCGGGCAATCATAATTCCCGTGACTATGGGTACGATCAGCAACCAGGGAGTGATCACGAATTTGTGTTGTATGGCTTCCGCAAACAAAGTGATGTGTTCGGTTTGTGTCGCCTGCAAAGAGAATCCGGCTATGGTGAACAGGATCAGTGCGATGGTCATACTGGGTACCGTGGTGATCAGCATGTAACGGATATGCTGAAAAAGAGGAGTGTCGGTGACAGAAGCGGCGAGAATGGTGGTCTCCGAGAGAGGAGACATTTTATCCCCGAAATAGGCCCCGGAAATGATCGCTCCCGCAATCCATCCTTCACTGAATCCCTGCGCTTTCCCTACTCCCAGCAAGGCTATACCAATGGTAGCAATGGTGGTCCACGAACTACCCGTCATCACAGATACCAGGGCACAGATGATGCAGGTGGTGGCTAAGAAAAAATCGGGATGGATCAACTTGACACCGTAGTAGATCAAAGTAGGGACTACACCGCTTATCATCCACATCCCACTCAGCGCGCCAATGATCAGTAAGATGATGATAGAAGTGGCTACACTGGATATATTATTGACAATGGCATGCTCAAAATCCGTCCATCGTATCTTATATCCTATCATGCCAATGGCGATACAGATAGCAGTGGCGGTCAGTAGCGAGATCTGGCTTCCTCCCTCCAACGCGTCACTTCCAAAGGTATGGATCGTGAAATAAAGCATGCAGATCAGAGCCAGTATCGGCAATAAAGAAATGAAAGGAGCGGGAATATTATTTTTCATGTTGCTATGTAAACGATGTCACTTCTACAGATCCCGGATGGTTTCCGCACCTCCTGTTCCGGCCGGAGCAGGGATCTGTAAAATATAAATAACTCATATGTAAGGTGCAAAGTTACTGCTTTTTCCCTTTTATTCTTGCATGAGTATACAAATAAGTAGGCGATCTCTGGTAATTTATTCAGTAAAATACAAAAGGAAGTAAAAATAAGGATGTGTTCCTTACTCTGTACAAAAAGGCAGAATGTGGAGTAACAGCAAGATGCGGAGAAGAGGGGAAAGTATGGAGTGTGGTGTGAATTCCGGATGTAAATGGAATAAAAATACACTCTGCTGGCATCATATACGGAAACAGGCTGGATCAAAATCGGGAGCGGAATGGTGGGATCCGGAAAATAGAGTGTACCTTTTATCCAAAAAGGATCTTTTGATGGGAATGTTCTGTTTTCTTTTTAACTATTTTCTCCGTAAGTAGGCAATATTTCCTTTTTTCACCCAAACTTCATTAAAAGTGCAAACCAACCTTTTGTCTCCGTTGTATTTAAGTAAACTTTTAAATCCATAAAATGATGAGAGATAATTACGAAGAGAAAAAAGATCTTCACCAGAAGCAGGCAGAAGATCGCGCGCAGATCGTCGAGGGCAAGACCAAACTGGCTGCACATCAGGCAGAGGAAAACATATCTGATGCCGGTGAGAACCTGAAAGAAGGAGCACAGCGTGCATGGGACATGACCCGTGAACGTGCCAGCGAGATGGGTAGTGAACTCAAAGTAGAGTGGGAAAAAGGTAAAGACCGCGTTAAAGATAAGGTGGACGAGTAAGAAGTCCTATCTGTTCAGAGGGAAGGGTGATCCGGATGTATTCGGGATCACCTTTTTATTTGTGAATTGTTCCTGAGATATCCAATGATCATACAGGTGTGTATGGAGTATAGAATGCCTTTTTGAATGAAACAGTTTTGACATATTTTTCTAATGGAATTCTAATAGTTGTTTAATTAATCTCTAATTCCCTTTATCCCGTGTAGTGTCTACTTTTGCAGGCGGAAACGCAATTTTAATCAAACATACAAAAGTTATGACACGGAAAAGTTTATGGTATTGCCTGTGTATGGTTTCTCTGTTCACTTCCTGTTCGGGAAAAAAAGACGGACACAGTGGTTATGATTATCGGATCAGTGGAGACACTGTCTATGTAAACCCGGACAATCTCGTTGCTTCCCGCCTCAGGACAGTGTCCGTATCCGAAGAGCCCTATTCGAAAGAGATTGTGACTGCCGGCACCATACAGCCTATCTCTACACAATATGCCTACATCGCTCCTCCGTTTGCCGGCAGAGTGGTACGTTCTTATATCCGACTGGGACAACCTGTGGCGGCTCACACTCCTTTGTTTGAAATCATCTCCTCTGATTTTATGACAGCCCAGAAAGAATTTTTTCAGGCTCAGGCCGAACGCGAACTGGCCATGAAAGATATGCAGCGTAAAGAGGATCTTTTCAAGAACGGGGTGACCTCTGAAAAAGAACTGGAAGAGGCACAAAACCTGTTGAAGATCGCGGAAAAAGAATATGAGAACGCGTTTTCTGCCATTCGCATCTATCAGATGGATCCGGAAGATATGGTACTGGGACAACCGCTGATCATCCGTTCGCCCATCAACGGAGAAGTGATCGAAACCAATTTAGTGGCGGGGCAATACCTCAGAGATGACACGGATCCGGTGGCCGTAGTAGCCAATCTTTCCGATGTATGGATCACTGCACAGGTCAAAGAGAAAGATCTCAGGTTTATTCACGAGAAGAGCAAGATGAAGATCGTGATCCCGGCCTATCCCGGTAAAGAGATCCTGGGAGAGGTATTTCATATCGACGAAGCGATTGATGAAGAGACACGCTCGGTGAAGGTACTGTCTACCTGCTCCAACCATGAGAATATCCTGAAGCTGGGAATGTATGTAACGATCCACTTTACGGATATGCCCAGAGAGCAGTTGGTCGTACCGGAAAAGGCGTTGTTGCAGGACGAGAAGTCTACTTTTGTCTTTGTTGCCGTGGCTCCGGATGTATATGTAAAAAGGCCGGTAGAGGTAGATGTGACGCAGGGCGGAAAGGCGTATATCACCGATGGGCTTCGTCCCGGTGAAAAGGTGATCAGTGAAGGAGGTTACTATCTGAAATAAAATACTCCCTGAGTCAGTCTGTGAGGACCTTATCTTTTGTCCTCAGGAAAAAAAGCCGGAAAGGGTCCGGATAAACAACAAAAACCGTGAATACGTATCTCATAGAGGATCTTTCCGGATGGGAAGTGCGTACCCCGCGACGCTATGAGATCTAAACAGAAAATAAACATGAAAAAGTTCTTTTTACTTATCATACAGAAAAGATGGGTGATGCTGGTACTTTTCCTTTTACTGGGGGTGTATGGCTATTATTCCTGGAAGCAGCTCTCCATCGAAGCCTATCCGGACATTGCCGATGTCACATCGCAGGTAGTTACACAGGTTCCCGGACTTGCCGCGGAAGAGGTAGAACAACAGATCACTATCCCTCTGGAACGGGCTCTGAACGGGCTACCGGGCATGCACGTGATGCGTAGCAAAAGTACCTTCGGACTATCTATGATAACTATTGTTTTTGAAGATGGAATAGAAGACTACTGGAGCCGGCAACGCGTACAAGAGCGTCTCAACGAAGTGTCTCTCCCTTTTGATGCCATAGCTGAACTGGACCCGCTGACCTCACCTACGGGAGAGATCTATCGATATATCATCGAGAGCAACGAACATTCCCTGCGTGAACTGACCGACCTGCAAAACTGGGTGATCATTCCCCGGATCAAAGAGGTGTCCGGAGTAGCGGATGTGAGCAACTTCGGTGGTATTACCACACAATATCAGATAGAGATCGATCCTCAGAAACTGGAACAGTATCATGTCTCTCTGGAAGAGGTGATCGAAGCGGTGGAGAATAATAATTCCAATGTTGGAGGTAGTATACTGAACCGCGGCGATCTGGGATATGTGGTAAGAGGGATCGGTCAGATCAACTCTCTGGAAGATCTGGGAATGATCGTGGTCAGTTCGGAGAAGGGGGTTCCTATCTTCCTGAGCGATCTGGGTAAGCTGAAATATGGAAACCTCGAACGGAAAGGAGTGATGGGATATTTGGATCGTACCCGCGAATATTCGGAAAGTATACAAGGTATTGTTTTGCTGCTGAAACATGAGAATCCTTCCCAGGTGCTGGCGGGAATACATGAAGCAGTAAATGAACTGAACACGGAAATATTGCCTGACGGAGTGCATATACATACATTCCTGGACCGTACCGAACTGGTAGAGACTACTTTAAATACCGTATCCCGCACTTTGTTGGAAGGAATGGGATTGGTTATTATCGTGCTGATCATCTTTCTGGGTAGTTGGAGGGGAGCTGTACTGGTAGCAGTGACTATTCCCTTCTCCATGCTGATTGCTTTTATCCTGATGCACCTGACTGATATCCCTGCCAACCTGCTTTCTCTGGGGGCAGTGGATTTCGGGATTATCGTAGACGGGGCCATTGTAATGATGGAGACGATCCTCAAAAAACGTGAAGATCATCCCGGTGAGAAACTTGCGGAAATCAATATCGCTGGCCGTGTAGGAGAGGTGGCCCGTCCGATCATATTCTCTACCATCATTATCATTACAGCCTATCTGCCGCTTTTCGCTTTTGAACGGGTAGAACGCAAACTGTTTACTCCTATGGCCTTTACGGTGAGCTACGCGTTGATCGGGGCTCTTTTGCTCGCGGTTCTTGTAATCCCGGGTATTGGCTATGCTCTTTACCGCAAACCTCATAAGGTGCATCACAACAAATGGCTGGAGAAACTGATAGAGAAATATTATCTCATGATACAAAAGGTGGTATGTAGACCTCGCCAGGTATTGATCGCTGTAGCTATAGTCTTTTTTGCGGCGATAGGACTCTCGATCAGTGTAGGAAAAGATTTTCTCCCGAATCTTGACGAGGGTTCCATCTGGTTGCAGGTGAATCTACCTCCCGGGATTTCCGTAGAGCGATCGAAAGAGATGTCGGACACACTGAGAGCACGTACCATGAAGTATCCGGAGGTAACGTATGTGGCTGTGCAGGCCGGACGTAATGATGATGGGACCGACCCGTTCACTCCTTCTCACTTTGAGGTGTCTGTAGGTATCAAACCTTACAAAGAATGGCCCCGTGGAAAGAGAAAAGAAGACCTTATCGCCGAACTGGCAGAGGAATACGCCTCTATGCCTGGTTATACAGTCGGATTCAGTCAGCCCATGATCGATGGGGTGATGGATAAGATTTCCGGTGCTCACAGTGAATTGGTGGTAAAAGTCTTTGGAAATGAATTTAAGGAGACACGGCGTATTGCCGAAGAGGTATTGGAGACGCTGCGCGGTGTAAGAGGGGCGGTAGATCTTGATATAGACCAGGAACCTCCTTTGCCACAGTTGCAGATCCACATGAACCGCGACGCGATCGCGCGCTACGGATTGAATGTAGCGGATGTCAACAATCTGATAGAGATCGCGATCGGTGGAAAAGCTATCTCTGAGATCTATCAGGGAGATCGGGTATACGATATTACCTGTAAATACAAAGAAGACGCGCGGGATACGCCGGAGAAGATTGCCGGACTGATGCTGACATCCTCCGCCGGGATCAGCATTCCCCTGTCGCAGGTAGCGGATATCCAACTCAGTACAGGAGAGAGCACCATTACCCGTGAAATGAACAAACGTCATCTGACAGTCAAACTGAATCTGCGGGATCGCGATCTCTCTTCTTTCCTGAATGAAGCCAAAACCGCGATAGAGAAGAATGTACAATACGATCATCATCTGTATAAGATCGAATGGGGCGGACAGTTCGAGAATCAGAACCGTGCTTACTCCAGGCTGATGATGATCGTTCCCCTTGCATTGGCAATCATGTTCTTTCTTCTGTATTGTACATTCGGTAAATTCCGTCAGGCCGGACTGGTACTTATGGTAGTGCCCCTGGCTCTGTTTGGAGGTATGCTGGCGCTGAATGTGCGGGGTATGACGCTGAATGTTTCTTCGGCGGTAGGCTTTATCGCTCTGTTTGGAATGGCTGTCCAGAACGGTGTGATCATGATCTCCCACATCAATGGGTTGCGCTCCGAAGGCATGCAGTTGTTCCAGACAGTTACTAATGGTGCCAAACATCGTTTGCGTCCTATCCTTATGACGGCTACTACCAGTATGCTGGGATTGCTGCCCGCTTCTCTGGCAACAGGGATCGGATCGGATGTGCAACGCCCTCTGGCTACGGTGATTGTCTATGGATTGTTTTTCTCAACGATCATTACCCTGTATGTACTGCCGGCTTTGTATTATATGATAGAGTCGAAGATGGAAAAGATAAATCTTAAAAAACAACAGAATGAAAACGTCGAATCGTATGATCAGAAATATAGCTGCAAACTGTATATCTTTGTTTCTGCTGATGAGTTCTGTGAGTGGATACGCCGGTGAGCCGATTGTACACCGGAGCATCCTTTACAAAGAATATATAAAGGCGGTAGAGGAAGGTAACCTGGGGTATATTGCGGAAAAGTTCAATATACCTATTGCACAGGCCGAAGTGTGGGCGGCAGGAGAAATGCCTGATCCGGAACTGGAGTTTGAAGCCGCGGACGATGCGTACAGTCTCCAGTTGGGATATACGCTGGAGCTGGGTGGTAAAAGATATGCACGCAGAAGACTGGCACGTAGCGTAGCCGGACAGGAGCAACTGGCTGTCACGCTCTATTTCCAGGAGTTGCGCGTAGAAGCAACAGAGGCTTTCCTGGAGGCTATTTTACAGAAAGAGATCCTACAATTCAAGCAGAGTTCGTATGCATATATGTTGCAACTGAGCCAGTCCGACAGCATCCGTCACAGACTGGGAGAGATCACCGAGAACGATGCGCGGCAGTCCAGGCTGGAAGCGGCTTCCCTGTTGAATGAGGTCTACCAGCAGGAGGCGGAATACCAGGCAGCCTTAGTTGTGCTGAACCAGTATATGGGAAAAACAGCTGAAGTAATGTACGAACCTCAGGGTGATGCGGGACAGGCCGCATGGGAATATACCTTGCAGGACCTGCTCCTGATTGCCAGGGACAACAGGGTGGAACTGATGATGGCCATGAAAAACTCAGAGATAGCTATGAACCAGTTGAAATTAGTGAAAGCGGAGCGCAGACTGGATCTGGGGATATTTGTCGGTTACGAACGTGCCTGGGGTGGGCTGAGCCCTACCCGGGATGCGCTGAAAGGAGGAGTTGCTATTCCATTGAAGTTCTCCAATCTGAACAAAGGCGCGGTCAGAGCTTCCCGTTTCGAAGCCGAGAAGAGTAAAGTGGAATATCAGGATACCGAATTGCAATTGCAGGCAGAGGTGACACAGGCCTATTTTTACTACTTAGCTATGGAGAAGCAACTCGGACAATTCAGGGCCGGTTTGCTCGAGGATACCCAAAAATTGCTGGATGGTGTGGTGTATACTTATAAACGCGGCGAAACAGACATTCTGGAAGTGCTTATCGCACAACGTACCTACAACGAGATGCAGGAACAATATCTGGAAACTCTGAAAGGATATGCCTCTTCGATCATCGAACTGCAACGGGTGTGTGGCATCTGGACCTTAGACTTTTAGTGACTTCATCGTATAGAAAAAAGTGTGTTTATCTCACACTTTTTTCTATACGATAACTACATTTTCTGTTTTTCCGGTTATATACTCCGGTGATGCACGTTGTGTTTCTTATTATCTGTATACAGGATACACTTTCTCTATTCTATTCGTTTGCAGCTATTGGCAACGAAAAAGTCATTCAATACTTTTTCAAAATTACCGGGCAGGATGATGTGGTGGTTTCCCAGCGGATTCTTCAGAAAGTATTCTACCGGAGTATTCAGTCTGATACGCACCTGAGTGCGGCAGACATTTATATAATTGGTATTTTCAGTGAGTGTACCTGTGGAAAGATAAAATTCGTCCAGCGATTCACTGCCACACTTCACTATGGTCATTTCTCCTGTAGGGAGAATGCCCTGAATACCGATACCGCTTTCCGATTCGAAATGATTCCTGATAATAAATGATTCCACCTGTTTGGTACCGATGGTGCAGTGTGCAAGTATCAGTTCGTTGTTCCGGGTATCCAGCATAGACGGATTGGCCATAAATCCACTGTTCCCGGTCAGGGTTTTGACGGCCAGCAGGGTAAATATCGATTGCAAATCCCCTTCACAGCCGGCTGGAATACCCTCATCATTCAACAGAGAGATGGCCAGACAACCTGTGGTTTGCGTATGTTCCATCAGGCGGAAACAGCTTACGGTGACGGCTGTGAGTTTTTCTTCTTCACACACCTGTTTCAGTGCCCGGTAGAGGCGCATGGCTTTGATCAGATCTTCGGGAGTGGCCTCCCGGCAGGCATAGGCCCGGGAGGCAAATTCCGCGGAGGCTTCCCCTACTTCGTCATCGGTGATGCGATCGTAGTTTTCCTGTACCCTTTCGATGGGTATATCCACATATTGTATTCCCCAGCGACGTTTGGCCAACAAATAATCTACATTGCTGGCAATGAGCCAGGAAGAGGGGGGGACCAATGACACCTACACGTACTTCCTTCAGGGCTTGTTGAGCCTGGAAATTGGCATACAATACCTGGATACGCCGGATAATGGCAGGGGCTTCTCCATGGAGGATCTCACTTTTTAGTCCTCTGGCGCGCAACCAGGAAGAGATTTCCAGTGAAGCAGCCAATGAGTTCTGCATACCGTCGGCCAGCAACAGGGTAGGGCGGGGAAGAGATTCGAAGGCCTGCATCACCAGCCGTTCTACCCCTCCTGTGGCAATGAAGACCACACTGAATTCGTTCTGGGGAAGGGAGTGTATCAGTGTATGGTCGACCAGATTCACGGTAAAGTGTTTTTCCAGTTCGCTTAGGATGGCCTGATGCGCATGATACACAGTCTGCTGATTGTGCAACAGGGAAGCAAAAGTGATCAGATTTATAGTCATGATGGATTTTATTTGATATTGTACTTACAAATGTATAGGTTTCTTTTTACTTTCCATAACCTTTTCACTCTTCGTAAGGTTTTTAAAGCAAAAAGAGCCTATTCATATTTACAGAAT
>JAJBTC010000135.1 GCA_020861095.1 Bacteroides sp. | reverse complement strand
TTGTAGAGATGCAAATATGCAGTGGTGTCCGGAATAAATCGTTAGCATTGGAGATTATATGCTTTATTTCAAATAGTTACATTTGATTTTTTACCCGGAGGATTTCAAGCTAATCCTTTTCCGGGGGCTATCCAAATGACACTCATGTACTCTGATCTCCTCTGAAAATCCGGAGGGTTTACTGTGCATAACCCCCAGTGAAGCGCAGTAAGGGCATAGCCCGTAACGAAGCGACTGGGAGTATATCTGAGGCATCTATATTCAACCCCAAAGCGGGTTGAATGTAAAGAAACTCCATCCTACATAGCTTGAGCACGATTTTACTTCGTTTTATACCTTAGAAAATCATTCAACCCACTTTGGGGTTGAAAACAGAGGACGGATTACTACCCCCAGTCGCTCCGCTATGCTACGCTTCACTGGGGGTTAGTCACATTAAAGCCCTTCAGGCTTTCAGAGAGAGTTGTGTACCGTAAAGTCACTTCAGGCTTTCAGAGAGAGTTATTCACAGTAAAGCCCTCCGGACTTTCAGAGTGGATGAGTGACAGTTGGATAGTTCCGTAAATCTTAACATAGTTTTCCGGACACTACTGCACGGCGTGCATCTCCGCGGGGCACGTCCAACACAGGTATGTGTGTCTCCGCAGTGCACGTCCAATAAACAGACGTGTATGTCCCCACCATATATGCCCAACCCATTAAATATATATTCATTTATTGTTTCCGTAGCCGATCAGCCTGATTATTCTGATCCCTTTTTAACATTCGCGAACCCATCAGATTCATATTCGATTATCATTGGATAAGCATACTATCAGCTGGATAAGAAATAACAAATCCTGTAATAGCCTGAATAAAATAGTGAACACCTTATCTTATATGGCGATGTAGTGAATGTATACAAAGCTACCCAGGCAGACAGTTCAGGTTCAGTCCTGAACAAACGGTTTACGAAGTCAAAAGGTTGCATCTAAACTACTTCCCGATCTGATAACTCACTCTTTTGACTTTGTTATCGGATAATTCCCGGTCTGATAGCTGCCATCCACTTGTCTTGACCATCGGATCTACTCTCTATATATATATTGAAAGATCGTTTAATTCTCTTTCGTCGCGTAGTCGAACCAATCGTAAAACGCTTTGGCGTTTGTGGGTTGTCCATTGGAGGAAGCATACATTCCGATCATCACTCCGGTGAACCCATCTGCTACCTCTTTGCTGAGGTAACGTGTGTCCATGCTGCCCAGTTCGGTGTATGTTCCGGTTCCCGGATCTCCCACGAAAAATGTGTACTGCATCGGATTTCCTTCGATCCGGAGCAGGGCTTCATTGCCCGTGATGGGCTGTTCGGCGGCTACATAGGAGAGAGCCTATTTTGACGCGGAGTTGCGCCACATATCCCTCTTCTTTTCTGCGGATCAGTACCTCATAGTGGTGTTGATTGTTCTGGATCACTGTCAGTCCGGCCTCTTCATTTTCCCTGTCGGAAAGGAGGGTCAGGTGGGTAGCAGCGTTGAAGTAGAACTCTGTTTGCCTGCGTCCGACGAAGGAGACCGGTTTGGTTTCGTTGAGTGTATAGGGAGACGCGGAGATGCGCAGAGATCCCTTTTTTTCGGTCAGAGAGTAATTCTCCGGAATGGGATTGCGCAGGTAGTTCCATTCGAACCCCAGGGTCTCTGTATCGAAACTGTTGCGTACAGGCTTTTTCTCAACAGGGTATTGGGGCAGGGTAGGTACGTTCATCTCCAGGGAAACCGTGCCGTTGCCATTCACCTGTGGCCATCCCCCTTCGGGCCAGTCTACAGGCGCGAGAAAAGTCTCCCTGCCTAAGATATGGAAATTCTGATAAGGAGCAATGGTACGGAAACCTAAAAATACCGTCCACCACGAGCCGTCTGCCGCCTGTATAAAGTCCGCGTGACCCACCCCCTGTATCGGGTTGGCCTGCGCGATCCGGTTGCAATGTGTCAGGATCGGATTCAACGGGCAGGATTCGTAAGGCCCGTAGATATGCCGGCTGCGTCCGATAGTGGCACTATGCGCATATTCCGTTCCTCCTTCGCCCAATAGCAGGTAGTAATATCCGTCTTTTTTATAGATGTGCGGAGCCTCCGGATAGCGTCCGCCTATCCCTCCCCAGACTAATCGTTCAGGCGCCAGCGTCTTTCCTGTGTTCAGATCGATCTCCGTCACCCGGATCCCCTCATTTCCCTGAGTCACAAAATAGGTCTTTCCGTCTTCGTCCCAGAAGATGTCGGGATCTATGCTGTCTATATCTACCCATATCGGTTCGCTCCAGGGGCCGGCAGGGTCTGTAGCGGTGCAAAAGAAATTCCCGCCCGCCGATACATTGGTGCAGATCACGTAGAACAATCCGTCGCGATAACGCAGCGAAGGGGCAAACAAGCCGCCTGAGGGAGGGGCATCGTGTAGGGGAAGCTGTGATTCACGGGTCAGGCAATGCCCGATCTGCTGCCAGTGTATCAGGTCTTTACTGTGGTATACAGGCAGTCCGGGGAAGTATTCAAAAGAGGAAGTCACTAAGTAATAGTCTTCACCTACCCGGCAGACGCTGGGATCGGGATTGAATCCGCGCAGTACCGGATTGTGATAGCCCGATGTGTCCTGCGCGTGCAACTGTGTGAAGCCTGTAAGCAGGCAAATAAGAAGAAAGATGTTCTGTTTCATATGGTTATTTTTCATCAGTAATGATTGCAGAGCCTGACAAATATTTCATTATAGTTATTTTTGACTGTGTGGACCGTTGGTTCGCTTTTTCTTTTGTCTTCTTTTCAGATACGCTGACTGTGGGTGGTCCCCATTAACAGTTTTCTTTCAGATGAAAACAGGAAGATGCAAATAGGAAGACGCACATATGTGTCTTGTATGTTTGCATCTAACATGTAATGTATGGGGATTTACAAAATGTACTTTCAATCGTACATCGTAAATCGGTACATCGTAAATCTCTTTGTGTCTCTACATGGTCCGTTATTTACTTCGTGGACCGATGGCTCTCGTATCGGAAACAGAAAGAACTGATTAGAAAAACAGGACTGAACCAACGGTCAGCAAAGCTAATAAAGAAACGGGCAACCTGTAAACAGGCTCTCAGTAAACAAACCTTTTTATCTGTCTGTTGCTCCAGGGCAGGCAGATGCGGCGGATAAGAAGGGCCATTGACTTCAGACTCTTTCCTTCAAACTTACATACAAAGGTAAAAAAAGTATTTGTTACAGATAGGTGTCGTATGTTAGCGGGAAAGGATCGTTTTGTGTTATATGGTATTCATGAAGCGGAAATATGTGTGTCCGCGGGCCAGGTGAGAGGGTTGCTGTACATATGGAACAGACCTGCTTTTTCACCCCCGGAAGATAAGAAAGCAGGATCATTCACAGGATCCGGATAAAAAAACGGAGCTATACCTATTGAATAGCTCCGTCTCCGTTATCCTTCTTCTTTTTACCTGAGTGTAAACTTCACTTTACTCTTGATGTCTGTAGAAGAAGTTCCGATCCATGCTTCAAAATCTCCGGATTCTGCCACCCAGTCGTGTTTGTCCGGATCGAAGAAACTAAGCGCCGATTTATCTACAGAGATAGTCACTGTCTGCTCTTCTCCCGGTTGCAGCGAGATTTTCTTATATCCTTTCAGCTCCTTGACGGGGCGTGGGAGGGACGATTTCAGATCGCTGATATACAGTTGTACAACCTCCATTCCTTCGCGGTCTCCTGTGTTCTTTACATTCACAGAGAAACTGATGGTATCTTCCGCGTTCATCTCTTTCTTATCGGCAGTTGCTTTGCCATATTCGAAAGTCGTATAGCTAAGTCCGTGTCCGAAGCCGAACAGCGGTTTGATCTTCTCTTTATCCAACCAGCGATAGCCAACGAAGATGCCTTCGTGATAGGTTTCGTTGATGGTATCTCCCCGGTGGGTCGATTGCTCCAGTTCCAGCTTGTTGCCGGGATATTCGCCCACTTTGTGCGCGCCGATATCTGTCAGCTTCACCGGGAACGAGAAGGGCAGTTTACCGGACGGGTTCACATCACCCACCAGTACATGGGCCAGCGCGTTGCCGGCTTCCGATCCCAGGTACCATCCCTGTACGATGGCAGGAACCTCATTGACCCACGGCATAGCTACGGCGTTTCCGGAGATATTGACCACCACCAGGTTTTTGTTGGCTTTAGCCAGTTCGCTGATCAGCCTGTCCTGATTGTAAGGCAATTCCAGACCGTAACGGTCCGAATCTTCACAATCCTGATGCGCGCTCTTATTGAGACCCCCGAAGAAGATCACATAATCTGCCTGGCGGGCCACCTGTACCGCTTCCGCGATCAGTTCGTCTTCCGAACGATCGTCGTTCAGGTCCTGTCCGGATACCACACCGTTGTATTCACCTCCCGGATCACCCACGTATCCACGGGCATATACCACTTCCGCAGCCGATCCCACTCTGTTTTTCAGACCGTCGAAAGGAGATACCTCATATTTTACTTTGAGGGAAGAACTACCCCCACCCACAGTCATCATCTTCAGCGCGTTCTCACCGATCACGGCAATGGTTGTTGCCTGAGTCAGGTCGATAGGAAGTACATTGTTCTTGTTCTTGAGCAGTACAATACCCTCTTCGGCGATCTTGCGTGCCGCTTCGCTGTGTTCCGTTGAGGTGAGCGAACCAAAGGGTTTGTTCTTGTTCATCGTAGTGTTGTATGCCAGGCGCATGATGCGGCGTATCTTGTCGTCCAGCTCTTTGGTACCTACCTGTCCGGACTGGATCATTTCCAGGTAAGGATAGGCTAAGTAATAATTGTCATACGCGTTGCTTCTTCCACTGGCCAGACCGTCTGTCCACGAACCGAATTCCAGGTCCAGACCGTTCATGATGGCCTGATAGGTATCGTGTGTACCTCCCCAGTCAGAGACTACCACTCCTTTGAATCCCCACTCTCCGCGAAGGATATCGTTGATCAGGTATTCGTTGTGACAGGCATGCTGGTTCTTATACAGGTTGTAAGCCCCCATGATGGACCAGGCATCCCCTTCCTGTACGGCTGCTTTGAAAGCCGGCAGGTAGATCTCGTACAAAGCCCGATCGTCTAAGATCACATTGGTGGTGTGTCGGTTGAATTCCTGGTTGTTGAGCGCGTAGTGTTTTACACACACAGCTACTCCGTTGGATTGTACCCCTTTGACGTAAGGAACCACCATTCTCGAAGCCAGATAAGGATCTTCACCCATGTATTCGAAATTGCGTCCGTTGAGCGGTGTGCGGTAGATATTCACACCGGAACCCAGCAATATATCTTTCTTGCGATAGCGTGCCTCTTCGCCGATGGAATGTCCGTAGAGCAGTGACATCTCTTCGTTCCAGGTAGCCGCCAGTCCGGTCAGTGCCGGGAAGGCGATGCAGGAGTCATTGGTCCATCCGGCCTGTTCCCATTCGTCCCAGAGTACCTCCGGACGGATGCCGTGAGGACCGTCGGTGGTCCAGAACTCAGGGATACCCAGCCTGGGCACACCCGGCGAACTGAATTTGGATTGCGCATGGATCATGCCGATCTTTTCTTCCAGGGTCATTCTCGAAAGCGCGTCTTCGATGCGTTCTTCCACCGGTTTGGTGTCGTCCAGATACACAGGCAGTTGAGTTTGCGCATACCCGGTCAGGGTACACGCGCAAAGCAACAAAGCGATAGATTTAACTAATTTCATAAGGATAAAATGTACGTAAATATTAGAATAATGATACAAAAGAACATACGAACAAATTTTTCCTGATAGCTTTTGTTTGTAATCAGTCCTGAATTTTTTGTTCCTATATTCTTCTGTTTATAAATAAAATATCTGTTTTTTGTCAATCGTTGCTCAGGGTATTTTTCACTGAAGTACGAATGTAGCTGATTTTACGTCCCTGCTGTTGCCACCGATCATCACTTCAAACTCACCGGGCTCGTATACATATTCCAGATCAGAATTGTAGAATTTCAGCAGGTCGGTACCGATCGTGAACCGCACCGTCTGGCTCTCACCGGGTTCTAAGTAGATCTTTTCAAAACCTTTCAACTCTTTCACCGGGCGCGAGATGCTTGCCACCACATCGCGGATGTAGAGCTGTACAGTCTCTTTTCCGGCATAGGTTCCGGTATTGGTCACCGTTACAGAGGCTGTCACCTCTCCCTGAGGAGTCAGGGTGGTTTTGTCTAAAGTGATGTCACTGTAGGTGAATTGGGTATAGCTCAGTCCGTAACCGAAGGGGTAGAGGGGAGCATTTTTCTCATCTAAGTAGTTGGAGCGGAATTTCTCGAACGCTCTGTCCGAAGCCGGACGACCCGTGCTCAGGTGGTTGTAATAGACCGGGATCTGTCCGATGTGGCGGGGGAAAGTAGAGGTCAGTTTACCACCCGGGTTCACTTTGCCGAACAGTACATCACCGATGGCGTATGCCGCTTCGCTGCCACCGAACCATACATTCAGGATCGAAGGCACGTTCTCGTCTTCCCATACCATCGTCAGCGGACGTCCGGTAAAGAGCACCATGACCACAGGCTTGCCTGTTTTCAATAGTTCCTGCAACAAACGCTGCTGTACGTCCGGAATGCCAATATCCGCGCGACTGCTCGACTCTCCGCTCATTTCCGAAGATTCCCCTACCGCAGCTACGATCACATCCGCCTGCGCGGCAATGGCCAGTGCTTCCGCTCTGAGCTCCTCTTCCGTGCGATTGTCGCGGTTGAGACTGCGTCCGAAGATGGTAGCGTTTGCCTCCAATACCGGATCACTGGTGAGGTTAGAACCTTTGGCATACAAAACCTTCACCTGATCTCCTGCTACGGCCTGTATCCCTTCTACCACAGTGGCCGGAGTTTCCAGGTTGGCAGCTACACTCCATGTACCCGGCATGTTGGAACGCGTATCGGCCAGCGGGCCTACCACAGCGATGGTCTTTTGTCCGGTCAGGGGCAGGATATCTCCCTCGTTCTTTAGCAATACAAAACTTTCCGCGGCTGTGCGGCGGGCCACAGCCCGGTTTTCCGGAGTATAGATCTCTTTCTCCGCGCGGGAGGCATCGCAGTATTTATAAGGATCTTCGAACAGTCCGAGTTTGTATTTTGCTTCCAGTACGTAGCGACAAGCCTGGTCTATCTGTGCCTGGGTCACCTTACCCTCTTCCAGCGACCGGGCCAGGGTGTTGAGGTATCCTTCGCTCACCATATCCATATCTAATCCGGCATTCAGTGCCAGCGCCGATACCGTTTGCAGGTCGCCGAGGCCGTGGTTGCTCATCTCGCTGATCCCACCGTAGTCAGCTACCACAAATCCGTTGAAGTGCCATTGGTTTCTCAGTACCTCCGTCAGTAACCATTGATTGCCATGTGCAGGGACACCGTCCACTACATTGAAAGAGGCCATGATGCTGCCTACACCGGCTTCTACCGCGGCCTGGTACGGATAGAAATATTCGTTGTACATCCGGATGCGGCTCATATCTACGGTGTTGTAGTCGCGTCCGGCTTCCGAGGCGCCGTAGAGCGCGAAGTGCTTGGCGCAGGCCAGTATCTGCCGGTTCGTAGCGAAGGAGTTGTCTGCCCCCTGATAGCCGCGTACCATGGCTTTGGCTATCTGTCCGCCCAGGTAAGAATCTTCTCCGTTGCCTTCCGAGATGCGTCCCCAGCGTGGGTCGCGGCAGATATCCAGCATGGGGCTGAAGGTCCAGTTGATCCCGTCGGCACTGGCCTCGGCGGCCGCGATGCGGGCCGACTCTTCGATCAACTCCATATCCCAGCTACAGGAAAGCCCCAGCGGGATGGGGAAGGTGGTCTCGTAACCGTGGATCACATCCATACCAAACAACATCGGTATTTTCATGCGACTCTCTTCCACAGCTATCCGCTGTATCTCCCGGATCTTCTCTACTCCTTTGATGTTGAACATTCCACCCACCTGACCTTTGCGGATCTTCTGAGTGATGTTGCTGTTCTCGGCAAGTCCGGTGATGATGTCTCCGTCGCTCGGCAGGTTCATCTGTCCGATCTTCTCTTCTAAGGTCATTCTATTCATCAGGTCTGTGATGAACGCGTCCATTTTCTCTTTGTCATGTTGTGCCAGCAGAGGTATAGTTACTATGCAGGCAAAAAACAGGATATATACCTTTCTCATGATATTATATATAGAATTTAAGTGATGTGATGGCGCGGATCTGCGAAATAGAGTTCCTTTCTTTCCTAAATGTACAGGAAGTAGGGAAAGGGATCTATTTCGTGTTATCTGCTACTTGGTTCCTACAAAATAATAGAAACAATTGATCGGAATTTTTCCCTGGAATGAAAAAAGTAGTATTTTTCAAAACCAACTTTCTGATAGTAAAGTTGTTCTTGTGTTTTTATTACCGAAAAAAGTAGTAAAAACACAAACCGGTCAATGGTGTCCGGAGGGGTAAGAACCTATTCTCATCACCATTTTCTCAAACTCATCGCGCGATACAGCCGCTTTGTTGCGGGCTTTGGTACGGTAGTTATAGATCGTACTGAGTGAATACCTCAGGAAGGCCGCGATCTTTACGCTGTCTGTGATGTCGAGGCGTATCAGGGCGAAGATGCGTAATTCCGTATTCAGCAATTCCCCTTGTTTGGGTGTAACGCGTTCTTCATCGATCAACAGCGCGTTGAATTCTTCCACAAATGTCGGATACAGGTTGATAAAGATCGTGTCGAAGTTCCTGTAGAGTTCTTCCAGTTCGTTCTCGACCAGCTTGGTGGACTTCAGCATCCTGAACAGTTCGTCCATCTGCCTGTCGTTGGCTTTCTTGTTCAGAGATTTGCGGTAGTTTTCCAGCTTACTTATGTAGGCGGAGCAAAGATCAAAAAAATGGGCGATGTATTCTTCCTTGATCAGGTTGGCTTCCGACAACAGTTCGTTCTTTTCGTTGAGCTGTTTGTTGGCATCCGACATTTCGACATTCAGCTCACGCAATTTCTCATTGGTCTCGTGCAGTTCGGCCCGTATATGAGATACCTTTTTCATCTGCCGGTAGACGTATACCACGGCAAAGATCAGGAAGAAAGAGAGCACACTGATCAGGGCCAGGTAGAGTTGCAACTGACTTTTCTGTTTGGCCTCTTTGCCCAGATAGGCCGTGTTGATGATGGTATAGAATTCCGAAGACTGGATGGTACGGAACTGTACATTGCAATAGACCGCGTCTTCGATGGCCGATTGCACATACTTGTAGGCCCTGTTGATGTCTCCCCGGTCGTAGAAGATAGAAGAGAGTATCTGCATCGAAGCGTTGTCTTTGAGGGAGTTGATCAGGTCTGCCCGGGCAGAAAGAGCGAAATACTTCACCGCCGCCTCTATCTCGTCGTTGTGCCTGTGGATATACCCCAGCAGATAGGTGATCATTGCGTAGTCCGGCGTATCTGCCTCGGTAGTGTGCAGCAACTCCAGCAGGCTCTCTTCGGCCATCTGATAGTTTTTCAGGCTGATGTCTTTTTCCGCTTTGGTAATGATGTATTTGCTGGTTCCCGGTTTCAGTTGTCCCAGCAGGGAATCGCCATACTGATAGATCTGGCTGTCGTAACCGGAGGTCTGTACATTGGAGGCATAGTGGCGGAAAAACAGATACCAGGCATCGTAATAGGCTGCCAGTAGCTCTGTGGGAAGCGCCTGTCTGTCTATGTGTCTGAGCAGATACTCCGATTCCCTGTATTTTCCGGAAGAGGAATAGAGCGTAGCGAGTTGTATGCGGGCAGCGTAGGAGAGGGCTTCGCTCTGCAGTTTACGGGCGATCTCCATATTGCGATTGGTATAGTGGATGGCAGAGTCTAATTTGAATTTCTGGTATTCCTTGCTCAGATTCTCATTGAGATGGTATTCCTGCAACAGAGAGATGTCAGCGGTCAGCAGGCGTTTGATATTCTCTATTTTTTCCTCTTTCTGCGCTACATATACTTTCTTGTGCCTGATGGCATTGTCCAGCTCAGACAGGATGAGAGGGGTCTCGGTGCTTGCACGAGCAACCGACGATACCACCAGCAAAAGCAACAGGAAAAGTCTATTCATAATCTATGTCACAGGTGTTCGTATTTATCCTCTGGTGTGGCAGAGGTATGCAAAGATAGTGAAAGCCGAATGCAGAGCTAAGTTTACTTAAGCTATGCTGAGGCGCATCTTATCTTCTGCAAAGATAACAAAACCCTGACACAAATCAGGATACAACTCTCTTTAATCATTGAAAATGTACGGATTTTTGTCTCCGATAAAAACAGACGATCTGTAAACAAAATGTGGTTTTCCGTATTATACTTAGTAAGTGTCAGGATTTTATATCCTATGGACCGTCGGGTAGGCCGCGCTGGTTTTAAAAATGAGTGGAAAGCCTCAGAGCCTGTCAGGATGTTGCACGTTTCTTGGGTCAGTCTTATTTTTAGTCAGATCTTTCTGTTTCCGAGTAGAGACGCATAGTTGCGTCTCCATAGTTGCATCTTCATAGTTGCGTCTTCCTGTTTGTATCTGAAAGAAACCAGGAAAAGAGGGTAACCAGGCGGTCAGCGAAGCCAAAAAGAAGGCAAAAGAAAGAGCGAAGAATAGAAAAATTCATGATTCGTGGAATCGAAGATCGACGAAGTCAACATCCTGACAGTCTCTGAGAACAGTGATCACTGAAAAAGCGGACAAACTCCCGATCATGGATCAGAGAGGACAACTATGCTGCTTACTGTATAATATACCTGCTGTATGCCGATGAAAAAGATTTTAGAAAAAATATTCCTGAACGAACATACTGTTCTGATCCTTATCTTCCTGAACTGTATCCTGATATTTGTACAGGATTTTGAGCATATTCCCTCTTTTGTGGCCTATTTAGACAATGTGTTCACTGCCCTTTTCACCATAGAGATGCTGGTGAAAGTAGACTATTATGGCTGGAAGAAATACTGGAGAAATGGCTGGAACAAGTTTGATTTTATATTGATCACCATCGCTTTGCTGTCGCTATTGATTGATATGGTGGATATTCGTCACAACCTTCCCTTGGGATATATCCTGGTACTGAGAGCCCTGCGACTGTTCAAGTCGTTCCGGATCTTTCGTTTTATGCCCGATATCAACAACATCCTGAAAGGATTCCATAAAGCGGTGAAGGCTTCCTATGTGATCACTTTCACCTTTATGGTGCTGCTCATCATTATCTCCGTGCTCAGTTGTTCCATTTTCAAAAACTTAGCACCGGAGTATTTCGCTACGCCCTTAGATTCCCTTTACAGCATCCTGAGGCTGTTTACCTCAGACGGGTGGTACGAGATTTCGGACCTGATCGTCTCCAGGAGCAGCACGGGCATGGCTATTTTCACAAGGGCCTATTTTGTGCTCCTGATGTTCTTCGCCGGTATACTGGGTGTCTCGCTGATCAACTCTATTTTTGTGGATGCGATGGTGAGCAACAGCAGCGACAGGGTAGAGAAAAAGGTAGATTATCTGACTAAACAGTTGGATATACTCATGAAAGAAAAGGAACGGACACCGCCGGATACAGGGGCCGGGAAGGAGTAGCAGGGATGTTTTAAGATTGCTCATCACAACTTAAATTACATTAATGGAGGTGGTTTGAGCAATCAATCAGCGAAAATGGTTGTTACAGAGATGTATAAAATAACCAGATGTATGAATTATCTCAGAACTTTACTGTGTATATGTATAGGAAGTATGCTTTTTGCCGGTTGTGTGACAAAGAAGAAATACAGAAGTGTACAATCGGAATATATAGATTTAAGGAAAGACTATCAGCAAAGTCAGTTGCAACTGACGGAAAGCCGTACGTTGGTAAGCAGCCTGGAAGCCAGACTGGCCGAAGCCCGCAGGGACAATGAGGACCTGCGCGCAACGCTGAATCAGGCACTGGCACAGTCTTCGCAGGGGAATGTAAATATCGGAAAGCTGGTGGATGAGATCAATGCTTCCAATCGTTTTATCCAGCACCTGGTACAGGCTAAAAACCGCTCCGATTCGCTGAATCTGGTGATGGTAAGCAACCTGACGCGTTCACTCACGCG
Organism: Bacteroides sp.; assembly: GCA_020861095.1. Taxonomy (GTDB): domain Bacteria; phylum Bacteroidota; class Bacteroidia; order Bacteroidales; family Bacteroidaceae; genus Bacteroides. Next base: position 3,424 of record JAJBTC010000135.1, on the reverse strand, counting down.
GGAAGAAAGTGTGGATCTGGACATTCAGGTGCTGAAGGGAGTGGTCTATATTTCTCTGGACGACAGGATGCTGTATCGCTCGGGAAGTTATGAGATCAGTGACAAGGCCGGGGAAATTCTCAGTAAGATCGCCAGGATCATCCAGGACTACAGGGATTACGATGTACTGGTAGAGGGAAATACCGACACCGATCCGATCTCCCGGACGAATATCCGCAACAACTGGGACCTGAGTGTACTGCGCGGATCTTCTGTGGTACAGGCTTTGCAGACCACTTACGGAGTGGATCCCCGCCGTCTGACTGCCGCCGGACGCGGAGAGTATAATCCGATTGGCACCAACGCCACCGCGGCAGGCAAAGAGCGGAACCGCCGGACACAGATCATCCTGACCCCGAAACTGGATCAGTTTATGGAACTGATCGAACAGGCTCCGGCCAGTTCATTAGATGCTTATTGACGGTTTGCGAAATAAATATATAGGATTGGATAAAGGTTGTTTCCACAGGCTGGAAACAACCTTTTTTCAGGTATAGCCGTCAGGGTAAAAGAGAGATCGTTTTCCGCTTCCTGTTTTTGCTTTTCCCGGATCTGTCCTGGGTTAATCCTGTTTCTTATATTCACCTGTCTCCGGATATTCACCTCTCTGTGGGTATCCTCTTATCGGTACGTATGATCTTGTTTCTCAATATTTACTTGTCTCCGGAATGTACTCTCCTCTGTTCCCTTCAACCCTGCAAAGGTTGCATAGGAAGGATAGGATGTAGATGATCTCTTATTCAGCCACACAGATCAATTGGTAAGGATCAACGAAATGGCTTCGGCTTGTACAGAGAGAGGGATCACTTAGCCTGCCCACTCTGTTTTTCTGAAGTTTGTACGGAGCTGTTTTTCTATTCTGTCGCGTATGGGAAAGGTGTCTGAGTACATTTCCTATGTATGGTATATTGCGTACTTATTTCTGAAAAAGAAAAAGCGGATAAATAATCAGAGAGAGAGTATCGAAAAAACAGGGATTTTTTTATCTTCGTCCATTGACAAGTTGTTGTATGGTAACCACCTGTTTTTTTATGGAAATCCCTATGGAAAACAATCATACAATTCACACAAAAAACAGAACAGAGAGCAACGGATAATGACTGATGTACTCTATGAAACTCACAGATATCCTGAGAAAAACACTTCTTGTTTCCCTGGTATACCTCTTTTGTATAGCAGCCGGTAGCAGGGATGAACTGAGATCCCTCTCTGACTCTCTGGATCAACTGATCCGGAACAAGGAGTTGTATACTCTCCGGAAAGAACAGGAGATCCATCATTTGAAAAAACTGCTTCACAAGAAGGAGTTTTCCCTGGAATATGAGTACGAAGTGAATCTGAAACTACACAGCGAATATAAAAAGTTCAGGCTCGACTCTGCCATACATTACGCGGAAAGAAACAGAGAGATCGCCGGGCTGTTGAAGGATGATTCACTGCAGATCGTTTCAGACATACGCCTGGCCTGCCTTTATTCCTATTCGGGTAGGTTTTGTGAATCGGAGGAGATCCTGAAACGCGTGCGGGCACGGGAACTCTCCGGAGAGATGCTGGCCGACTACTACGAAACGTATTGCCTGTTCTACGAACACTATGGTTCCATGAGCACCCCCGCCCGGTATGTGGAGCATGGAGAGAGGTATCGCGACTCCTTGTTGGCGGTATTGCCGCCCGCTACTTTCAAGTACAGAATAAATAAGGTGCATACATACCTTCATCTGGGAGAGATAGACCAGGCGGAAGAGTTGCTGGCCGACTTGTTGGAGACAGAGCAGGCGGATACTCCGGAATATGCCCTGATCACACACTATCTGGGAGTGGTATACGGCGCGAGAGGAGATCCGGAACGCGAAAGGAAATATTTTATCCTGTCTGCCATAGCGGATATTAAGAATTCGATCAAGGAAAATGCTTCCTTCCAGCGGCTGGCGCTGATCTGCTACGACAACGGAGACATCGCGAAAGCTTTTACCTATACACAGTCTGCCATTGAAGATGCTGTATTTTCCGGCGTACAGTTCCGTACGGCCCAGATGTCGGAATTCTACTCCATCATCAATGCCGCCCACCAGGCCAAAGAAGCAAAGACCAACAGCAAGCTGAGGGTATATCTGTTGCTGATCAGTGTACTTGCCCTGCTGGCGATCCTGCTGCTTGCCTACATCTATGAACAGGTGAAAAAACTATCCCGTGTCAAGGAAGAGTTGTCTCAGATGAATCAGAAATTGATGGAACTGAACGCGGAACTGAATGGGAAAAATGCATTGCTGTACCGGAGCAATACGCGCCTGGGAGAGTCGAACGACATAAAAGAACAATACATTGCCCAGTTTTTTCATCTTTGTTCTGCTTATATAGATAAGATGGAGGTCTATCGCAAGACCCTCTATAAATTAGGTATTACCCGGCAGTACGAAGATCTGATGAAGATGCTCCGGTCTACTACTGTCGTAGATAATGAACTGGAAGAACTGTACGCGCATTTCGACAGTGTATTTCTGAGTTTGTATCCTACGTTTGTTTCCGATTTCAATTCCCTGCTGATGGAAGAAGCGCGGATCTGCCTGAAAACAGAAGATCTTCTGAACAAAGAATTACGTATTTATGCCCTGTTGCGATTGGGAATAACAGACAGTGTGAAGATTGCCCATTTCCTGCGTTGTTCCATGAGCACGATCTATAACTACCGCACCAAAATGAGAAACAAAGCGGCGACGTGCCGGGAAGAGTTTGAAGAGATGGTCATGAAGATCGGTAGTCCTCCCAACCACCTGCACGATTAGCCGGAAAACACAGGAGATTTCCTTGTTGTGCTTTCCGGAGAACTCTTCCTTCGGCAACAGAAGGCTCTGTATCTCTTTTACTTCTATTGAATATGATTTTTATATGGTAGGATAGGGATTATATAGTAGGATAAATGAAGTATAACACAGAAAACAACTGTATCTTGCAGAGGAAGTGACCGGAAATCTCATAGAACAGCACAGGAGATTCAACGTGTTGTTTTTTCCTTCTCAGAATAGCGGAAAATTTATGGATATGAAATGAGGTTTCTGATGCTTACTTTTTTTATGGACGGTGTCCTGTATACCTGGCTATCGCTGAAATTGAAAAGAAATGGTGTCAGCCAATACAGAACCGGGGGATGATTTTTAATCAATTTATCACTATATTTGATGGCATGATTCGAGTCTAAACCCGAATCCTATAGACCTATAGTTTTCTATTTACACAAAAGGATAGATAGTCCCTTTTTATGCAAACCATACGTCGAAAGCACTGTTGTGTTCTTTTCACTATATATTCTGTTGACACTGTACTGTATCTCATTCTCCATATATCTCATTCGATAAATATTTTGTTTACAATCTATCCTGTATAGATT
>JAJBTC010000098.1 GCA_020861095.1 Bacteroides sp. | reverse complement strand
GCACCCCGGCCTCCACCCAGCATACCGCCTCCGAGACCTCCGATGATAGGACCCATGCCTCCGCCACCCCGGTATTCATCGTCGTACGATTGTACCCGACGGGTAAATTGGTAGCCGCAATTGCTGCATACATAGGTGATATCCTCTGTCTTTACACCGTTCCTGCGGGAGATAAGCTGGGTATCGGTACGCTTCAAAGCTGATTTTCCGCAACGCGGACACCGTTTGATACGGCGTTTGGTCAGGTAGTTGGATAAGATGCTGATCAGCAGAATGATCAGGAATGCCCCGAAGAGTACCGGAAAGGCTCTTCCTTCCTCGTTCTGACCGGTATTGACATCTGTGCCCTGAAGCCGGTTATATACGGCACGGACACCGGCGACCATGGCCTCGTCCCATTTGTTTTCCCGGAGATAAGGGAGCATATCTGCTGTTTGTATCCTTTTGGCAATGGCATCGGGAAGATCGCCTTCGAGACCGTATCCGGTATAGAACTGTACACAACGCTGGTCGGTGACAAGCAGGATCACGAGTCCGTTGTTCTTTCCACGCTGGCCCACTCCCCACTGATTGAGTAGCTGGTGTGAGAAGTCGAAACAATCGGCTTCGCCAATAGAGGGTACGGCGATAACTACAGTCTGTATGCCGGTAGAGTCTTCCAGATTGTAGAGTATACGGTTGATCTCTGTAACAGCCTGCTGAGAAAGGATTCCTGTGGGGTTCGATACGTATTGTGTACGATCGGCCAGATGTACTTTAGGTATGTTGTCTACTGTATATACCTTTTCCTGTGCCCGGATTCCCAGGCACAGAAACAAAAGTCCTACCAGCCACCACCGTTTCGTTTCAGTTATAGTCTTCGTTTGTATGACGATGTACATTGTCTTCCTTTTTCCTTTTCCTCTGTCTCCGGGTCAACCCCATCTGGGACAGGATACCAGGCTCTCCGGGAAGAGAGAATTTCCGGTTTCTGCCAGGAGTGAGGAGGTGTGTACCTGCTATAACGTAATTCGGATGAATAAGTTCTTTGACGCAGCAGGCTTTTGAAACCTTTAACCGTGACAAGGAAAGGAACAAAGGAAGAGATTTACGATTTTACGATTTACGATGTACGATTTATAAAGGCAGTAGACCTCTACTTGTAGAGACGCATATTTGCGTCTCCTTATTTGTCTCTCCGCGATATATATTCCTTTTTTATGTGTTCTTTTGTTCTTCTGTCTGATAAATAGATATAAGAAAGAGAAAACCTGTCCCATGAAGTAAAAGAGGTTTCAATCGTACATCTGTACATCGTAAATAGACTTGCGTTTTCTATGTTGGATAATGCGAAGGTAATATATGTAGAATTGACTGCAATTGTCTGCGGATCAGGGAATATAACGGCTGACAAAAGCCTCTACTCTCTCCGTATATTCTTCTTTATGATCTTTGTAGGAAAGGGCGTGTGCGGATCCCGGAGCCAGCCACAGTTCTTTCGGTTCGGGTTTGGCCTCATACAGAGGGAATACCATCCAGGTTGGCACATAGGAATCCGCGTCTCCATGGATAAAGAACATAGGAAGGTTGCAACGACTTACCTGTCTGAGGGCGGAAGCTTCTTTGAAATTCCATCCGTACTTCTTCTGGCAAAGCCAGTTGGTGGTATACATCAGGGGAAAAGGAGGCAGAAAGAAACTGCTCCTTAACTCGTTGGAAAACTCGTCCCACACACTGGTATAGCCGCAGTCCTCTACAAAACATTTCACATAGCCGGGAAGGGATTCGCCCGATACCATCATGGTAGTGGCTGCTCCCATAGAGATGCCGTGCACTACCATGTCTGTGTTGCTGCCGAACGTCTCGTTGGCCACGTCCATCCACTGGAGCACATCCAACCGGTCTTTCCATCCCATCTGAATGGCTTTCCCTCCGCTGGTACCGTGGTATTGCAGATCGGGCAACAGAACGTTGTAGCCCAGATCCCGGTTGTACAGATAGCCGATCATCAACATACGTACCGCATTGTCAGTATACCCATGTACAATGACAGCGGTGCGTCGGGTAGGTTGCGGAGCGGCTATATAGAGGGCGTGCAAAGGAATCCCTTCCGGGTTCATAATGGAGGTATCCCGGAGTGCGCCTTCCTGGTTCAGGCTATCCACCCAGGCTTCCAGGAAATCGTAACGATCGTACATAAACCGGTAAGAGCCTTCTATGTCTTTTCCCCGATTTTTCGGGGTCAGCGAATAGTTGAGCATGATGTATCCCCCTGTGAAGCAACCGGACAACAGAAGCAGAGGCAGACAAATGCCTGCCAGACAGAGACGATATTTCCGGAACAAGAGATGCATGCCGTTCAATGCGGATGAATGGATTATCTTTGCCAGATCTCCCAACCGGCAAATCCCTGTAACAGCAACATTTCCAGTCCGTTCTTGGTTATGGCTCCCCGGGCTGCCCCTTTTTTCATGAACAGGGTTACATTGGGATTGTATAACAGATCGTACAACAGATGATCCGGAGTGAGCAGATCGTAAGGGATCTCCGGAGCGAAATCTACTTTCGGATACATACCTACAGGGGTACAATTGACGATCACCTGGTGGGTATCCATGATTTCCGGAGTGAGGTCCTGATACGTGAGTTGCCCTTCCCGGGGGGTGCGGGATACGTAGGTCCCTTCTATACCGAATTGCTTCAGACCGTGGTATATGGCTTTGGACGACCCTCCGGTTCCCAGGATCAGGGCTTTCCGGTGAAAAGGACGCAGCAATGGTTCTATAGACTGTTTGAAACCGATGATATCTGTATTGAAACCTTTCAGTCTCACTTTCCCTTTCTGACGGGTGATCTTGATCACATTCACGGCTCCGATGGCAGCCGCATCCGCATCCAGTTCATTCAGGTAAGGTATTACCTGTTGCTTGTAGGGGATGGTGACATTCAGTCCGTACAGATCGGGAGTCTTGGAGATGATTTCCGGAAAGTCTTTGATGTCAGGAATCTCAAAGTTAACATATTCTGCATCAATGCCCTCTGAACGGAATTTCTCGTTGAAGTAACCGACAGAAAAGGAGTGTTTCAGGGGGTAACCTATTAAGCCGTACTTATCCATAGAAAATAGAATTTAAAATGAGTTATTTGGTTGCCATATATAACGTACAGATACCAAAGGTGAGCCTGCGGAACGCGGCCTCTTTGAAACCTGTCTGCCACAAGATCTTTTGCATCACCTCTCCCTGCGGGAATACACGGATGGTCTCCGGCAGGTAGGTGTATGCCCGGCGATCTTTGGAGAAAATCCTGCCCAGCAGAGGGATGATGATCCGGGAATAGATGCCGAAAAGCTGTTTCATGGGAAAACGTTCCGGTGTGGTAAGTTCCAGCATCACTAATTTCCCACCCGGACGCAATACCCGGAACATCTCGGCAAGTCCTTTTTCCAGATCTTCAAAATTACGTATTCCGAATGCAACTGTTACTGCGTCGAAACTGTTCTTAGCAAATGAAAGTGCCATGCAATCTTCCCGGACCAATGTGATCTGTCCGGAAAGACCGGCTTTCTGTACCTTCTGCCTTCCCACCTCCATCATTCCTTCAGAGATATCCGTGCCGATGATTTGCCGGGGTTTCAATTCATAGCAGGCCTGGATAGCAAAGTCTCCCGTACCGGTGGCCACATCTAACATCTGTTGCGGGCGTGAAGGCTTGAGCAGGCGGATCGCCTTTTTGCGCCAATACCGGTCTATTCCCCACGATAGCGTGTGGTTGAGGCGGTCATAGTCGGAAGCGATGTTATCGAACATCTGCTCCACCTGTGTGGCCTTCCCGCCATCCGCGTGGTAGGGTTTGATGGATTCCTGTGGGTGATTCATCGCGCGTTGAGAAATTCGGTTACGTTCTTTTCGATACGCGACAGCAGGCTGTCGGTATCTGCTTTGATAAATTTCTCCCCTACGATATGCTCATAGAGCTCGATGTAGCGTTCGGATACCGATTCTACATATTCGTCGGTCATCTCAGGGACCTGTTGTCCTTCCTTGCCCATGAAGTCGTGTTCGATGAGCCACTGACGCACAAACTCTTTGGAGAGTTGTTTCTGTGGCAGCCCCTGGGCAAACTTCTCTTCGTAACCATCTGCGTAGAAATAACGGGAAGAGTCCGGAGTATGTATTTCGTCGATCAGGTAGATCTTTCCGTCTCTTTTGCCGAATTCGTATTTGGTATCGACAAGGATCAGTCCTTTTTCCGCTGCCATTTCCGTACCACGCTGGAACAGGGCGGTGGTATATTTCTCCATCCGTTCATAGTCTTTTTTGCTGACAATGCCCTGGGCAATGATCTCTTCCCTGGAGATGTTCTCGTCGTGGCCTTCATCGGCTTTGGTAGTGGGAGTGATGATGGGAACGGGAAACTTCTCGTTTTCTTTCATACCCTCCGGCAAGGGTACACCGCACAACAGACGGCATCCGGCCTGATAGTCGCGCCACGCGCTTCCGGTGAGGTAGCCCCGGATGATCATCTCCACACGGAAGCCTTCACAGCATACCCCTACAGTGACCATAGGATCCGGAGTGGCTATTTTCCAGTTGGGAACGATGTCTGCGGTTGCATCTAAGAAACGTGCCGCGATCTGATTGAGGACCTGACCTTTGAAAGGAATGCCTTTGGGCAGTACCACGTCGAAGGCAGAGATGCGGTCGCTGGCCACCATTACAAGTAATTCGTCGTTGATGTTGTAGACGTCACGTACTTTTCCGTGGTATACACTTTTCTGTCCCGGAAAATTGAAATCTGTTCTGACTAATGCTTTGCTCATATCATTTTAATTTACGATTTACTGATTTACGATGTACGATTGAAATTACTTTTTATTTACGATTTATTGATTTATGATCTGATTTACTCTTTCAACTGCTTTGCTCTGATCAGAAACAAATGTTTTTATTCAGTTATGTAATTTCAATCGTCAATCGTAAATCAGTAAATCGTAAATCCTTTCATGGTATCTGTTTGTATTCCTCTGTTTTCCCGATACGTTTTTCCCTGTCGGTTTTGTGTTCTTTGTCGAACTTGTCATAGGCATCTACAATGCGTTCTACCAGTTTGTGCCGGACGATGTCTTTTTTGTTCAATTCGATGAAACTGATCCCTTTCACCCCTTTCAATATCCGGGTTGCCTGTACCAGACCTGAGGTCTGCGCGGCGGGGAGATCTATCTGGGTGATGTCACCCGTAACGATCATTTTGGTGTTCATTCCCATACGGGTCAGGAACATCTTGATCTGTTGAGTGGTGGTATTCTGTGCTTCGTCGAGGATCACTACTGCATCATTCAGGGTGCGTCCGCGCATGAAAGCCAGGGGAGCGATCTGTATGATGTTGAGTTCCATATATTCTTTCAGCTTGGCCGCCGGTATCATGTCCTGCAAGGCATCGTAGAGTGGTTGCAGGTAAGGATCTATTTTTTCTTTCATGTCTCCGGGCAGAAAACCTAATTTCTCTCCTGCTTCTACGGCGGGCCGACTGAGAATGATGCGTTTGATTTCTTTGTTCTTCAATGCGCGCACAGCCAGGGCGATAGCCGTATAGGTCTTTCCCGAACCGGCGGGTCCTATCGCGAACACCATGTCGTTCTTGTCGAAGCCTTCTACTAATTTCAGCTGGTTCTCACTGCGTGGAAGGATGGGCTTCCCGGTGACGCTGAAAACGATCACATTACCGGTTTTTTCTCCCTGGGGAGTGTTCCCTTTGACAATGTCGATAATTACCTCTTCTTTGAGAGAGTTGTATTCGGAACTGTATTTTTCAAGGGCGTGGATATTGTTTTCGAAAACACGTATCTCTTCTTCGTCACCCAGTACTTTGATCACATTGCCACGGGCGACGATACGAAGTTTAGGAAACAGAGCCTTGATCAGTTGCATATTGGAGTTGTTGACACCGTAAAAGATCACTGGGTCGATATCCTCCAGAACTATATGTTTTTCTATCATCAATGAAATTTAGAGCCTGTTTAAATTTTAACTATGTAGACCGTTGGTTCCACAAATAATTTACCCGATCTGTATTCCGCTCTTTGTTTCTGCCTTCTTTTTCCACATTTTTCTCTTTTCAGACGCAAATATGCGTCTCTACAACGCCTGATGGTATCTCTGAAAGAGAACAAGTGACTAAAAATAAGCCTGAATAAAGAAACGGGCAACATGTAAACAGGCTTTTTAAAAGAATTGCTGTAAAGGGCGAATTTATCTGCAAATTTAATGAAACGTTTGGATAGTTTGATTGTTCATCGAAATTAATTTGTCTGAGTTCTCTTTAGGATGGAGGTATTGATTTATATTTGCAGGTTGGAAAACAGATAGAGAACACTTATACCTACTTGTGATGGACTTAAAAACCAGGATATGGGGCTTTTTGCTGATCGTACTTGTATGTACTGCCTGCCAGGAAAGAGAGCTGACAATGAAGAGGAACGATCCGCGTAATATACGTGGGGTCAGCAATTATAAAAAGACGTTCGGAGATCTCAATAAATTGCATCTGATGGCTGCCAAGGAATTGGGGGTAGATCCGCTGGCCGATCGCACACAGGCCGAAACATTGAAAAAACAACTCCGGCAGATTGTGGATAATGATCTGTATGAGGTGGATTCGCTGACCCATTCCATCCCTTATCTGGTGCCGCGGGCAAGTGAACTGCTGGATCTGATCGGGACTAATTTTCTGGATTCTCTGGAGGCAAAAGGTTTGAACCCGAACCGGATACTTGTGACTTCCGTGCTCCGTACGGAGGAGGATGTAAAGAAACTCCGCAAAAGAAATATCAATGCCTCTGCCAACTCGGCCCATGCTTATGGAACCACCTTTGATATCAGCTGGAAAAGGTTTCGTAAAGTAGAAGATAAAAAGGGAAGACCTATGCAGGATGTAGGCGCAGATACCTTGAAATTGGTGTTGGCGGAGGTCTTGCGGGACATCCGTCAGCAGGAGAAGTGCTACATTGTATATGAATTGAAACAGGGTTGTTTTCATATTACCGCCCGCTGACAGGCAACCGGAAAGAAAAACAGCGATGCTCTCTGAAGAAAGGGATTAATTGGCTACCTTTGCAGCCGAAAAAGAGTAGGGATGAAGCCATATCGTTATTTTATCTATCTGGCCTACGATGGGAGCCGCTATCACGGATGGCAGATACAGCCCAATGGCAGCAGTGTGCAGGAGTGTCTGATGCAGGCGTTGAGCACTTTTCTGCGGAGTGAGACTGAGGTGACCGGAGCCGGACGAACGGATGCCGGGGTGCACGCGGAAATGATGGTGGCACACTTTAATCATTCGGAAATGCTGGACGGAGAATGGGTGACGGACAAACTCAACCGGATTCTTCCACCGGATATATCCGTATACAAGGTTGTACCTGTTGTCGCAGACGCACATGCACGTTTCGACGCGACCTCACGTACGTACAACTATTACGTAGTTACTTCAAAATCTCCGTTTCTGAGAAATTACCGTTACCGCCTGTTCCATATTCCCGATTTTGAGAAGATGAATGAAGCCGCGGCTATGTTGTATGAATATACTGATTTTACCAGTTTCAGCAAACTGCATACCGATGTGAAAACCAATAACTGTGTGGTGACTCAGGCCGTATGGGAGCAGGTGAATGAAACAACGTGGGTGTTTACTATTACGGCAGATCGTTTTTTACGTAATATGGTACGCGCCATTGTGGGTACTTTGCTGGAAGTGGGAAGAGGAAAACTCTCTCTACAGGAATTCCGGCAGGTGATTGAATCCAAAGATCGGGGAAAAGCCGGCTCTTCGGCACCGGGACATGCACTTTTTCTGGTGAATATTACCTATCCGGAAGACATCTTTTGAATTACGATTTACCAATTTACGAACCAACGGTCGACAAAGTCAACCAACGGTCAGGAAAGCTAATTACGATTTGAAATACACATATATTCAGTAATCATAAACCTGTAGAGACGCACGGCGTGCGTCTCCGCCGTGCAGGTCCAATAAAGGTAGGTACCTGATGTAATATATCAAATTATTTATATTCTATCGGACAGATTATGGTAATATTTGTATGTAACCGACATCCTTATCTGATGGGTTGTATATCCTATGGATACATATATCCTCTCAAAAAAACTGTTGCAGACGCGTATACCGCGGAGACGCACGCCGTGCGTCTCTACAGGTTTATGAATCCATTAACATATTTCAATTTCAATCGTAAAACGTGTATATTCTGGAATCGTAAATGATAAAGTACCGGGGAATATGGATTCATAAATTATAAAAGTTATTTCAATCGTAAATTGTAAATCGTTCAATCGTAAATACACATGTGGTTACTTCTGGCTTTTCTTTCCGCTACTTTTCTGGGGTTTTACGATGTTTCAAAGAAGCAGGCACTTAAAGACAACGCGGTGCTTCCCGTCCTGTTCCTGAATACTCTTTTCTCCAGTTTTATATTCCTGCCTTTCATTTGGGTTTCCGCTTTCTGGCCGTCTCTGTCCGAAGGCAGTATTTTCTTTGTGCCACAAGCCGGATGGGAAACTCATGCATATATCCTCCTGAAAGCATGTATCGTGTTGTCTTCCTGGATTTTTGGCTATTTCGGCATGAAACACTTGCCTATCACCATCGTGGGCCCGATCAATGCTACCCGTCCGGTGATGGTGTTGGTGGGGGCTATGTTGCTTTTTGGGGAAAGGCTCAATCTTTATCAGTGGATCGGGGTTTCGCTGGCCATCTGTTCGTTTTTCCTGTTGAGCCGTTCGGGTAAAAAAGAAGGAATAGATTTTGCCCGTAACAAATGGATCCTTTTCATCATATTGGCTGCTGTGACAGGAGCAGTCAGTGGTTTGTATGATAAGTTCCTGATGAAGCACTTACCTCCGATGACGGTGCAATCCTGGTACAATGTATATCAATTATTCATCATGTGTCCCATCTTGCTGGGGCTTTGGTGGCCCCGGCGCAAAGAGACTACCCCTTTTCAATGGAAGTGGGCCATCCTCTGGATCCCGGTATTTCTCTCTATCGCCGACTTTGTCTATTTTTATTCCCTGAGCTATGAACAGTCCCTGATATCAGTTGTTTCTATGATCCGCAGAGGCAGTGTGCTGGTCTCTTTTCTCTTCGGAGCTCTTATTTTCCGTGAAAAGAATTTAAAAAGTAAAGCAATTGACCTGCTTCTGGTGTTAATAGGTATGATATTTCTATATTTGGGTTCAAAATAACTTAATTAATTCAATGTTACAGATGAAAAAAACAGTATTACTTTCCGTTCTGATGCTGCTCGCTACGCTTGTGAACGCACAGGAGGCTAAAACTTTTTTTGTAAATATGCCGGATTCTCTGAGTCCGATGCTTACAGCCAACAACAGAGCGGATTGTGTGGACTTCCTGGAAAGTAATATGAAAGCGGAGGTGACCAACCGCTTTGGTAGTAAGACGGAGATGACTCATATGACAAAAGACTATATCCGTTTGCAGCTTACTCCGCAGAGTGACTGGCAGATGAAAGTGTTGCCCCTCAGTAACGGAGGATCTGTACTTTGTGCGGTGTTTACTTCCTGTGCACCGGTTTGCGACAGTCGGGTAGAGTTTTATGATGAAAACTGGAACCTGCTTGAGTCGGACCACTATCTGGTACTTCCGGAACTGACCGATTTTATTGTGATCCCCGAAGCAGGGGAAGATAGAGAAAAAGTAATTGACGCGTCGCGTGATGCTGATATCCTGCTGATGAAAGCCGATGTCTCCGATACGGAACCTGCAGTGATCTTTACTTTTACTACTCCGGAATATCTGGACAAAGAAACAGCAGACAGACTGGAAACTTTTGTTCGTCCTTCCATGGTCTATTATTGGAAAGATGACAATAAGTTTGTTCAGGGTGACCTTATTGAAGCAGGTGTTGATGAATAAATTCCTGCATGTGCGGCAATTGCTCTGTAGCACTTTCATGCAACCGTAGTTGTGTACGTGTGCGTATCAGGTTGTGCCCGGGATACTGTATCTGATAACAGTTGTCTCCGTTCAGAAAATCCGTGAGGAAACGAACTCCCTGCATATAGGGAAACAGAGTGGCGGCAAAAGGTAAATGGGCTATTTCGTAAGCTGTAAGAAAACTCATACTGCTTGCGAGGTAGCCTTTTGTAAATGCACAAAATATCTGCATGTCAAAGTATACCTTATCCGGATCTCTCTCCTCTTCTTTTGCCGTATTTGCTGCTGTCCGCAGAAAGTTTCCGAAGTCTGAGAATACATATCCGGGCATTACCGTGTCCAGGTCGATCACACAAAGGGCCTCTCTGTTCTGATCAAACAAGAGATTGCCGATCCTGGGGTCTCCGTGGCAGATGCGTTTAGGTAATTTTCCTGCCCGGTGTGCGATCTCTGCTTTACACATATCCGCGGCATACCGTTCTATATAGTCCAGCTCTTTACGCACTTTCCTGCGTCGCCGGGCCCGGTTGTTCTCTCTGGCTTCTTTCAATTGTCTGAGATGGAATTCCATGTTGTAGAGACCGGGGAGAGTCTCTTCTAAGTGTACCGGAAGGTCGGAAAGCATAGCCTGGAAATGGCCGAAAGCTTTTCCGGCAGTATAAACTGTTTCGGGAGTGAGGGTTTCGATGGTTTGTGAAAAAGGAATATACTTCGTCATACGCCAGTATTCCGTTCCGTCTGTCCAGTATCTTTTTCCGTGTATCGTGGGTATGAGCGTCAGTACCTTCCTGTCTCTATCGGGATCGGTAGCCGGTAATTTGCCGCGCAGATGGTTGGTGACATAGACGAGGTTTCTTTGCAGGGTGTCTATGTCCGGGAACAGGATACGATTGATCCGTTGCAAGACATAGTCCGGAGAGTGTAATTCGGCAGTTGTGACTTTGAATGTGTCATGGACTAGGCCGTTCCCTAAAGGCTTTACAACCGCGGGAGTACCATAGGTCTTGAATTTAGAAACGATAGGAAACAGATCTTCCATAGTTGTAAGGATTGCGTGGGTATTTTTTATCTGAAAAATTCCGTATGGCTTTCGTAATCAAAGGTCAGGTTGACAGAACGGGTGAAAGGTGATTACATGGGAACTATAGTTCCTGGTAATCACCTTCTTGTATAGTAAGGTCAGGGTTTATCCGTTTCTTTAGGGTTTGGCAAACGCATGTCTGTATCCTTTTATTTTATTCCAGCTGCCCCGGGTAAAATCCGGTATCTCTACGGGAGCGGAATTATTTTCCAGAGAAAGTGCTGTCAGAGGAGCCAGGCACGACCATTCGGCCAGGTCATATACATCCATATCTAAGGGCAAACCATTTTGCAGGCAATATACCAGACGGTAGTCCATAATGAAGTCCATTCCACCGTGTCCGCCAACTTTCCTGGCAGTCTCTTCCAGTTCGCGATGGATCGGATGTTTGTACTTATCCATCAGCGCGGCCTTCACCTCTTCCGGCACAAACTTGTGCGCGTTCAGGTTTTCGTGGTTCAGTGCCACATCGCTGTCCATCTGCGACGCGTCCAGCGCATATCCCTGGATGGGGTATTTATTGGCGAATCCTTTGGTGGCGGTGAGCTGATACATCCGGCTGTAAGGACGGGCGAAGTTACATTGTGCTGTATCTGGATGGTTTTTCCCTGTTCGGTCCGTATCAGTGTCAACGTGTGGTCACCATTCCGGAAGTCTGTGACTACTTCTCCGGTTTTTTCCCGGATATACTCCGGACTTCCCACCGCTTTTGTATCCATAGATACTAAGTAGTTCATTTTATCTCCCCGGTGTATATCTAAGAGCTGACAGGCCGGTCCCATGCCGTGAGTGGCATACACGTCTCCTCTGTGTTTACGGTTCCACTCTAATCTCCAGTTGCCTTCATAGGCATCCCAGAAGTCTCTGAGGTCGTGGATATACGCTCCTTCCACGTGCAGTATCTCTCCGAAAACCCCTTGTTGAGCCATATTCAGAGTGGTTAGTTCGAAGAAATCATATACACAATTCTCGAGCATCATGCAATGTTTGCGGGTACGTTCGGCAGTGTTTATGATGTCCCAGATCTCTTCCATAGTCATGGCCGCCGGGACTTCACATGCCACGTGCTTGTTGTTGTTGAGTGCATACAGGATCATTTCGGCATGGCGTTTCCAGTCGGTACAGATGTAGATGAGGTCGATGTCTTCCCGTTCGCACATTTCTTTCCACGCATATTCGCTGCCGCTGTAAGAGGTAGCGCGGGGAAATCCTGCTTTTGCCAGTCTCTCCTGCGATTTCTCTACCCGGTCTTCGTGGAGGTCACACAATGCTTTGATCTCTACTCCCGGAATGTGCGTAAAGCGTGATACGGCACCGGGGCCGCGCATACCCAATCCGATGAAGCCGACGCGTACCACCTCCATCGGTTCTGTGACAAGTCCGATCACATCGCTTTGTCCCGCGGGACGTTCCGGAGTTGTGACAGCGATCAGGGTTCGTGTCTGCTCTTCTTTTACTCCTGATCCACATCCGCATAGCAGGAGAATAGGCAGAAAGAAGAGTGAAAACTGAAATAATTTTTTCATACTTATACTTGTTAGTGATTAGTGAATGGGTTCATTTGGTTGTCTGATGTATCTTCAGGTTATTGTTTTCTTGTTTTAAAAATGGGTTCTCTCTGTAATATCTTCTCCGTTCTGCCTGTTACTCCCGGCCTGTAACTTTGTTATGATACTCTGCCACAGAACCGGAAGAGGGGATACCCCGCACTAACAAGCTTGAAGAAAATAATAAACTTTTGTATCTGAATGTATTTTATCTGTTGATGATGAAGATCTGTTTCCGGATCAATCCTCAATTTTTCGCATGATCTGTTCCCGGATATTTTCTCCGGTTGTGTCATCAGGAATACCTTTTTGACAAGCTTTCCATTGATCTTTCATACTTTCCTGTATCAGGGCGGTATGAGTCAGTCGCTCTATAAACTCCCAGTCTGTTTCAATGAAAATATTCTTTTCTTCTTTTTTCTGATCCATAATCCGGTTCCCTTAAAACTATCCCTATTTTTAATAAATACACGTACCTTAAGACTATCCCCCAGCCACCTCAGGAAAATAATGAAAAAAAGTGGTTTTGGTAACAGAGGATATCTTATGCTTTTCATCCTCCTGATAAAAGGATATGCTGCTTTTCATTTCATCATACATAGAGGTATGCGTACGGAGAATTGCATTTTTCTTATAAAAACAGATATAAGTTTCGTATATTCTATGTATATTTGTACAGTCCAAACGCTTCATCCTTTTCCCGGAATATAGAAGCGTGTCTTTCTGCTTTATAAATTACCAACCCTTATTTTCTTCATGTAAAATAAGGTGTATATGATCGTATACACCTTGCTGTGATTTTGATGTCAATTGAAATATGTATTTTAAATGATGAAAGAAAGGGACATAATTTTGAAGGTGAAGCAGGGAGATAAAACCGCTTTTTCACTTCTGTACACTCGCTACTGGAAACAGGTGTATGGATTTACCTGCCTGTATATACATTCCGTAGACGACGCAGAGGAGATTGTGCAAGAGGTCTTTATCAGACTATGGGAACATCGTTCGGTACTCGACGAAGAAAAGAAACCGGATGGTATGCTTTTTATTATGACAAGGAATCTTATTTTTAATCGTTACAGGAAGAGCTTGAATGAGCAATTCCTGATAGAGACGATCGCGTCTGCGTGGGATATTGCCGATGGAGCAGTGGCTGAAGAGGTAGAAA
This sequence comes from Bacteroides sp., assembly GCA_020861095.1. GTDB lineage: Bacteria > Bacteroidota > Bacteroidia > Bacteroidales > Bacteroidaceae > Bacteroides. The sequence continues at coordinate 2,044 of JAJBTC010000098.1, read as the reverse complement.
CAGAAGACCTCAGACAGTATATCCGGACATTGGTAGAGATGCTTCCCCAGCGCCAGCAGGAGGTGTTTCATCTGAGCCGCAACGAAGGACTGAGCTATAAAGAAATAGCGGAGAAACTTCATATTACACCTAAAACCGTGGAAAGACATATCAATGAAGTACTGAAGCAGTTAAGGCGTAAGCTGAAGTCTGATCTGAAATAAAAGTAGAGATTATTCAAATTTACGATCTGCGGATTTACGATCTGAAGAGCCAATACCCCAATGGCATTGGTTGCATCTACTTGTAGAGACGCACGGCGTGCGTCTCCGCGGTACATGTCCAATAAAGATTGGTATCTTTAAGTATTCATTTAGTCAGCCGGTTTTTATCGGATATACGGTGGGAGTGTTTGTGTGGAATAGGTATATCGTATAGGTGGTCCTTGTATAAATACATATAGGGTGAGGGAGAGATATTCAGAATGTAAACTGCTCTGTGTCCAAATAGCCTGTGATATATACGTATACCGCGGAGACGCACGCCGTGCGTCTCTACAAGTGGATGCTTTCTTTTATATTGAGGAATAAAAACAGATTGTATTACAATGAAGATCTGTATTTCCAATTGAACATGATACATCGTAAAGCGTAAATTCGTACCTCATCTTCCTTCCGGGATTCCTTCAAATTCCAGTTGAGACAATTTATTCCATGCTCCCCGGGTAAAATCCGGGATATCCACCGGAATGTTTCCTCCCAGGACCGAACGCTCTGTCAGTTCGGTAAGACAAGACCATTCTGCGGCATCGTATACATCCTGATCCAGTGGCAGACCGTTGCGCAGGCAGTAGATCAACCGGTAGTCCATGATATAGTTCATTTCATTGGGAAGATTTCGCCTACGGGCCTGGCTTCCGATATGGGTGGTGAAGGGATGTTCATACTCTTTAAGCAATTGTTCCTGCTGTTGTGCCGGAAGTGGGATCTGGTGTGTATCTAAAGAAAGAGTGGGCACAGGATATTTTTGTGCATACCCTTCTGTGCCACAGATCGTATGTATTCTGCTGTAAGGACGGGGACAGGCAATGTTGTACTGGATCATCAGGCTCTTTCCTTTTTGTGTACGGATGAGAGTTGTATTTACATCTCCCATGCGATAGACCTGACGGGCTTCCGGCGCGTCCGGGCCGAATTTCTTTCTGGCATATGCTGTCATTCCCGCCTGATGGCTGGACATGGATACGAGGTGCGTCATCCGGTCTCCCCGATGGATATTCAGTACCTGGCAGAGGGGCCCCAGTCCGTGAGTAGGGTAGGGATTGCCTGTATGTTCTGTGGCATAGGAACGGTTCCACTGGTTGTGAAAGCCACCTTCGTTTTCATCTGCAAAGTAGGCTTTTCTCAGGTCATGGATATACGCGCCTTCCCCATGTACGATCTCACCAAATACCTGTTGACGGGCCATATTCAGGGTAGCCAGGGCGAAAGGATCGTAGCAACAGTTTTCCAGCATCATGCAGTGTCTTCTCTCTTTTTCGGCAGTTTCTACCAGTTGCCAGCACTCTTCTATGGTCATGGCCGCAGGAACTTCAATGGCTACGTGCTTCTGATGTTTCATGGCGTATACAGCCATGGGAGTATGATTGAGCCAGTCGGTACATACAAATACCAGATGGAGCGTATGATCCTGACACAGTGCTTTCCACCCATCGCTACCTGTGTAGGTGGTGGCAGGAGGGTGTCCGTATCTCTTGAGGATCTGTTGGGAGTGGCGGAGGTTGGTTTCTCTGAGATCGCAGAGTGCGGTGATCTCTATTCCTTCGATCTGCATGTAACGTTCCAGGGTCATGAGTCCCCGGTTGCCCAGCCCGATGAAACCGATGCGGACTGTCGGAAGGGGATGATGGGAAAGTCTCAGGACATCCCGGCAGGAGGGTTCTGAAGGTTTCATAGATATAGGGTTTGTGGTTAAATAAAAAAAGAGAATCTGAATACTCAGATTCTCTATAGAGCGGAAGACGGGGCTCAAACCCGCGACCCTCAGCTTGGAAGGCTAATGCTCT
>JAJBTC010000111.1 GCA_020861095.1 Bacteroides sp. | reverse complement strand
GAGCAATGGTAGTGAATATAACTTTTTTTAAAAAAACAATTAAACATATTTATTCTGTTTTATTTCATAAGAGAACGCTTTCATTTGCTAATAACCGTATAAAAAAAAAGATACTTCCTTACCGTACGCTTACGGAGGAAGTATCAACACAAAAACTAAACTAGACTTAACTAAACTATTCTATTGTGGAGTTTCACAACCCCTATCTGTTCGTTACAAAAGTAGAAACAATATTTTAATTATGCAAATAATAATCGACGAATCGGATAAAATTATCGATATTTTTTTATAATGTTAACTTCTTTCATCTAAAAAAGCCTGAAAAACCTGTTTGTAACTATCACTTACAGGTATATATGTTTTATCAAAAACAATTCTTCCCCGGTCGATGATCCGGATTTTATCTTTTTGCACGATGAAAGAGCGGTGTACCCTCATAAACTGGCTGTCCGGCAGAAGTTCTTCCATGGACTTCATACTCATCAGAGAGAGGATAGGCTTAGGCTGGTCGGTAGTATAGATCTTTATATAATCTTTCAGACCTTCAATGTATTGTATCTTTTTCAGTTCGATCTGTACCAGCTTATGGTCACTTTTAACGAAAATACTTTCGATCTCTTCCGGTTGGCTCACCAGAGAGAACCATTGGATAGCTTTGTTGGCTGCCTGCAGGAAGTCCACATACGAGATCGGTTTCAGCAGATAGTCCAACGCGTTTACCCGGTAGCCTTCGATAGCGTACTGATCAAATGCTGTAGTGAAAATAATCCGCATGTGCGGATCTATCATTTTAGAGAACTCCAGGCCATTGAGCTCCGGCATCTGAATATCCAGAAAAAGCAGATCGGTCTTTGTCCCTTTGAGTTCATTCATTGCCTGGATGGCACTTGAGTACTTCCCCGTAAGCTCCAGCGAAGGAGTTCGCAAGATGTAACTTTCGAGCAGATTAAGCGCCAGAGGCTCATCGTCAATAATGGCACAGCGGAGGATCATGGTTGTATAATTAATTGAGATGAATATTCTTTTTTTTATCTGGCGAGACTTCGTTTTTCCAGCTGTATCTTTCTGTATACAATAATTCCAGTCTGCGCTTTACCTGTTCCAGTCCTATACCGGAGCCACTCTTGTCCTGCTTATTCTTAGGATGATAGCTGTTGCGTATTTCGCAAGTCACTTCTTTCTCTGTCTCCATAAGCAGGATGTGGATATAACTGGGATCGGTAGGAGAGATGCCATGCTTGAAAGCATTTTCTATCAGGGAGATGAAAATAAGCGGAGTGATCTGTGTACGACTGTCGGGATGGATACGGATATCCGTATCTACACGCACATGGGATCCCAGGCGTATTTTCATCAATTCGATATAATTACGAACAAATTCCGCCTCCTTGCCCAGAGATACATAGATCTGCTGATTGTCATAAAGCACATACCGCAGCAACTTGCTTAACTCATGCACTGCCTGTTGTGCTTTGTCGCTGTCAAAAGTGATCAGGGCATAGATATTATTCAGTGTATTGAGCAGAAAATGCGGATTGAGCTGGTTGCGCAGGTTCTTCAGTTCGGAAGCAATGTGATTCTTTTCGGCCTCCTGCCGTGCCGTCTCTGTTTTGCTCCAGTGTACACTCATGCGGATGGCTACGCTGAGCCCGATGATAGAGATCTGTCCCACCATATCCCGGATAAGGAAAAACCAGCGGGAAGGACCCGGATAAGGGCGGGGAGGCAACTTGACAGGAGGAGTCGCAAATTCCTGCCAGACATGCAGGAGCACTCCGAACCCCACAACCAGTATGAGGTTATATAGAAGGAATTCTCTTGTTTTCTTTGTAAAAAGCAGTTTCGGGATCAACAGAAAGTAGTTGATATAGAAAACCAGCAGTAGGTTTACAGGAGCTACCAGATGGCGGACGTATGCGTCCCAGGGAGCTCCGTCACTGGTCGAGCGATTAAAGAAAAACAGAGGCAAAGCAAATACCATGCCCCATCCCATTAGATGGATAACTATTTCGAGTTTGCGGTTTGTCATGTGTTTCATGGAAGACAAAGATAAGGGAATTTACGATGTACGGATTTACAATTTACGATTTATATAACTATATTTAATGGGTTTATTTCAACAATCTATTGTAAATCTGTACATCGTAAATTCCTTTATTCGTAACGGATCGCTTCGATCGGATCCAGATCGGCTGCTTTCCGGGCCGGATACCAGCCAAAGAACACGCCGGTGAATGTACATACGATAAAGGAAATGATCACACTCCACGACTGTACAAAGATCGGCCAGTTCAGCAGACTGTTCACTGCCAGAGAAGCACCTATTCCCAGGATGACCCCTATCAGGCCTCCGGTGATGCTGATCAGGATGGCCTCAATCAGGAACTGGCTCAGGATATCCATTCCCCGGGCTCCTACAGACATACGCAGACCGATCTCCCGGGTGCGCTCCGTCACGGAAACATACATGATGTTCATGATACCGATCCCCCCGACCACCAGAGAGATCCCGGCGATGCAGGCAAGCAGCGTAGTCATCATATCCGTAGTGGAACTGAGCGTTTCACTCAGCTCCTGCTGACTCCGTATATTGAAGTCGTCCGCGTCTGTATCCTTCAACTTATGATTCTGTCGTAATATAGCTGTCATCTCATCGATCGCTTCCTCTGTGAGATCCTCAGTCAGCGCGGAGGCATAGATACTTTGCAGATAGGTTACTGCCAGCAGACGCTTCATAAGGGTTGTATAAGGCGCGAGCACTACCGCATCCTGGTCTTGTCCCATGGAGTTGTATCCCTTGGCTTTGAGTACGCCTATGATCCGGAAAGGTATTTTGTTGAAACGGATCACGCTTCCTACAGGCTCCGAACCGTCCGGAAACAGATTGTCTACAATGGTCTGGCCCACTACGCAGACTTTGGCGGAGGCTTGTATATCTTCTTCGGTAAACATCTCTCCGTCATCTACACTCAACTGGCGGATATCAAGGTATTCTACACTCACTCCCGTCATACTCCCCGGGTAATTGTTGGCTCCGTTGATAAACTGTCCCGAACTGCTTACGTACGGGCTCACTCCAGCCACGAACCTTGTCTCCTCGCGCAGGGATTCCACATCCGTCAGTTTAAGTGTTTGCATGGCACTTGGATCTAAACGTACCCCTCCGCGACGTTCTGCTCCCGGATAGATCATGATCATATTCGATCCCATTTCAGAGATCTGTTGCTGGATGCTTCGTTTCGACCCTTGTCCGATCGCCAGCATCGTGATCACGGAAGCTACTCCGATGATGATCCCCAACATAGTCAGGAAGGCTCTCAGTTTGTTGTTGGCCAGAGCCCTCAGGGCTATTTTAAATAAATTGGTTCCGTTCATATAAAGTTCTTTTCGAGAGTCTCTCTTTTATTCCTCCGGTTCGGGCAGAGTAGCATATATCTCCGCTGCAGACAGGATGTCCGTATTGATCGTATCTTCTTTGATCAGCCCATCCCGCAACACAATATTCCGGCTGCTGTATTGGGCGATCTCCGGATTGTGGGTCACAAAGATGATCGTACGCCCTTCTGCATGTAACTGCTGGAACAGGATGATGATCTCGTAGGAAGTACGTGTATCTAAGTTTCCGGTAGCTTCGTCTGCCAGGATCACGGCCGGGTTGTTGACCAATGCCCGGGCAATGGCCACACGTTGCATCTGTCCTCCCGACATCTGGTTAGACTTGTGCATCAGCCTGTCTCCCAATCCTACCGACTCCAATGCCGCTATGGCGCTTCTTCTTCGTTCCGACGCACTTACAGAAGCATTGTACATCAGTGGCAGTTCTACATTCTCTATGGCAGTGGTCTTAGGCAGCAGGTTGTAGCTCTGGAATACGAAACCGATCTTCCGGTTGCGCAATATCGCTCGTTGGCTCTTGCTCATGGTGCGCACCGAAGTACCGTCCAGCAGATACTCTCCACTGGTAGGGGTATCCAGGCAACCCAGGATATTGAGCAACGTAGATTTACCCGATCCGGAAACCCCCATGATCGTGACAAATTCCCCTTCGTTGATGGTGAAAGAGACTCCCCGCAAGGCCCTCACAGTCTCTTCCCCTACCTGGAATTTTCGTTTGATATTTTCTAACTGAATAATTGCTTTACTCATGAATAAACAGTTTATAGGTAAGATCTACTGAGTTACGATTTAACGATGTACGATGTACGATTGAAAAATGCTTTACTTATGTGGATTCTATGGAATACGAATAAACGAATCAAATATTCAAATCCATGCAGAAAGCATCACTCTCAAGCATACATCGTAAATTTTTCCCTCCCATGTAATTCAAATCGTACATCGTAAATTTGTACATCGTAAATCCCTTTATCTTCTTCTTCCCCCCGGAGGACTCGGCATAAAAGGATTTGTTGATCCCTGCTGGCCATTTCCATTGCTGTTTTCTTCTCCCGGCATACCGATGGATATATCCGAAACAACCTGCGTGCCCTCTGCGATCCCGCTTATGATTTCGGTCAGCATTCCGTTGGTGATACCAATTTCTACACCGTGTGCCCGGAATACATTTCCTTCGCGTGTCCAGAGTTTGTTCGGTGCTTCTGTATCTATCACCTCATCTTCCTTACCGATTAGGATCGGTTCCGGAGTGAATCGCAGTGCTTTGGAAGAAACACTCAGTACATCCCTGCGTTCCAGTGTATAGATGGTTGTGTTGGCCGTCATGCCGGGTTTCAGTTTCAGATCCGGATTGTGTGCGGAGATCACTACCTCATAAGTCACCACATTGCTGGTTACAGTCGCTTCCTGGCGCACCTGTGTCACATATCCTTCGAAGATATCGTTCGGAAAAGCATCTACTGTAAAGTTGACGCGCAATCCTTCGGTCACTTCACCTATATCCGCTTCATCTACATCTGCGATCACCTGCATAGCTGTCAGGTCATTGGCAATCAGGAAGAGCGTCGGCGTACTGAACGAAGCTGCCACAGTCTGTCCCTCTTCCACATCCTTACTCAATACCACACCGTCGATCGGAGAGTAGATCGTAGCATATCCCAGGTCTGTTTCCGCCCGGGCCAGGTTGTTGCGACTGACGTCATAGGCATTCTTCGCAGTCTGATAGCTATAAAATGCCGTTTCGTAATCCGTAGCGGCAATCAGCTGGCGGTCGTACAGGGTTTTCATCCGTTCGTAATTGCGCTCCTGATATTCCAGTTCCACCTGAGCCGATGCCAGGTTGCTTTTACTGGTTGCTAAGGAGTTGAGCAGTGTGATCTTGTCCAGCTCAGCGATCACCTGTCCCTTCTTCACTTCCGAGTTATAGTCCACATAGATCTTATCTACAATACCTGATACCTGCGTACCTACTTCTACCTGTGTCACCGGTTCCAGTGTTCCCGTGGCGGTGACAGAAGTGTTTATATCTCTACGGGCCACCTCTGTCGTCACATAGGTCACCCTATGTTTGGGAGTACGTCCCCAGACCAGCCATGCTACGATCCCGGCCACTACAACTACCAGTGCGATCAGGATCCATTTTCTGTTTTTCATTCGTTCTTTGTTATTGAATGGGATGTTTAATGATTCACTCTATAAAATGAGGTCAGGAAGAGGATCACAACGAGATCGACTCTCCCTGATAAAACCGGAGCAACTGAGCGTTCAGAATGGCCATGTATTTCGCCTGTACCAATTCCTGTTGGGCAGCAAGCAGGTTGTTCATCTCTGTGAGCAGTTCCACTGTATTTTTCATACCTAATTCAAACTGCTGCCTGACCAGATCGTAACTGATCCCGGCACTGTTCACCGTTTCCCGGGCAGCCAGATAACGTTGCTGCGCCGTGTTGGCATCTAACCAGATCCCCTCTACAGTAGAATAGAGAGTCTTCTCTTCATTCATCAGATCCAGTACGCTCGCTTCTCTCTCTATCCGGGCTTTCTCCACCGCGCTTTTGGTCTGCCGGTTATTAAATATAGGTACAGATACCGACAGCCCCACTGCGTTGTTCCATCCACGTTTGAGCTGTTCGCCGAATGCGTAGTCACTTCCGCTCGCGTTGTTGGTACCGATCCCCGCGTTCAGACTCACGGTAGGCATATAAGCGGCTTTCGCGATATCAATTCCTATCTCCGAGGCTTGTATGCCCAACCGGGTGGCTTCGATCTCCGGACGCACAGCCAATGCGGAGGCAAACACATCGGATACTGTGGGTAACGGAGTCAATACCTTATCTTCTTCCAGCTCAGGAATGGCGATGATCATCTCCTGTTCGAAATCCAGTTCCAGCAACTGTTTCAGTTGCAGCTTGTAGTTTTCTAAGGCAGCCTGTGCGGTGATCAGCTGGTATTTGTCGTTGCTATACTGCGATTCCAGTTGCGCCAGGTCGCTCAGAGCGATCTGGCCCACCTCCAGCAATACCCTCGCGCGATCTCGCTGTGCTTCGGACAGCTCCAGCGTACTTTCATTGATCCGTACGGATTCGGCTGCGTACAGGATCTGTATATACGCTTGTGTAATAGCCTCTTCAATGCTGTTCTCCGATTGGTACAGATCCAGTTCCGAAATGCGATAGTTGATTTTCTGCTGTTCAATGGTCTTCAACCTGCTACTGCCGTTGTAAAGTGTCCACGACGAATTCAGCCCATAGCTACCGCTATAGGTTGTTTTGTCCGAACTCCGGTACGTTTCGTAATTTCCATCTCCGGTATCTATTACGTCGGTGTAAGTGCGGTTGTACGGATAGTTGACCACATTCTGCGAGATACTGAAAGAGAGACTGGGAAAAAGAGCAGCTTTGGCTGTCTTGACATCTACATAGCTGCTTTCGGCGTTCAGGCGGCTGCGTTGCACGGTGATGTTGTTTTCCAGCGCGTAGCGGATGCTGTTTTCCAGGTCCCATACTTCCGGGATCTCCTGTGCGGGGAGCGGGTTACTGTGACCAAAAGCCCCCAGACAGAGCATACCTGCTGCGATTTTTCGTAGATGTTTCATAAAAACGGTGTTGTTGTTTTGTGAGACAAAGGTAAGTTGCTATGTTAATACAAACAAAAACGATAGACAGAACGAAAAGTTTTGCCGTCAAACTCTTTTTTTTAGTCGATATTTAACTTTCTGTGTTTTTATTTGTTATAATAAAGAAAATTTATTAGTTTCGTAATCAGCGAGAACGTACAGAGTTCTGTGTAATAACCTTTTTCATGAAAAAAACGATTCCGAACATAGGGAACTTCTATAAAGAAGATTTTCAGAACATGATGCCCGGCTGTACCGTGGGGTTCTTCCTTTTTTTGAAATTAGTTGTCATGTTCTTTATACCTAACATGGGTTTCTTACCCAATTATCTCCGGCAAAACGCTATCGATAGGGAAAAAAATGTCTATGTAGCTACCGGGCCGATCGGACGTAGCCTGCATCCCTGTACCATATTTTTGTTACACACTTAACAGATAGCATATGATAGAAAGTATTGACAACGCATTGATTGACTGGTCGAGGTCGCAATTCGCACTGACCGCGATGTATCACTGGATCTTTGTGCCCCTGACCCTGGGACTGGGGATCATTATGGCTGTAATGGAGACCATCTATTACAAGACCGGTGACGAATTCTGGAAACGCACGACGAAGTTCTGGATCAAGCTCTTCGGCATCAATTTCGTGGTGGGCATAGCTACCGGACTGATCATGGAGTTTGAGTTTGGCACCAACTGGAGCAACTATTCCTGGTTTGTCGGAGACATCTTTGGCGCTCCGCTGGCTATTGAAGGGATCCTGGCTTTCTTTCTGGAAGCTACCTTTGTAGCCGTACTCTTCTTCGGTTGGGAGAAAGTAAGCAAGGGATTCCACTTAGCTTCCAACTGGCTTACGGGTATAGGTGCTACGCTCTCTGCCTGGTGGATCTTAGTGGCCAATGCCTGGATGCAGTATCCGGTAGGGATGGAATTCAATCCGGATACCGTACGCAACGAAATGGTCAACTTCACAGAGGTAGCCTTTTCGCCGGTCGCAGTGACCAAGTTTTTCCATACGGTGTTGTCCGGATGGGTACTGGGTGCTGTATTTGTGGTGGGCATCAGTTGCTGGTTCCTGCTGAAACAACGCAACATCCGTTTCGCACTCGCCAGTGTGAAGATCGGAGCCATTTTGGGTATTGTAGCTTCTGTGCTGGTGGCCATCACCGGCGATCGTTCCGGGTACGATGTGGCACGGGTGCAACCCATGAAGCTGGCAGCGGTAGAAGGGTTGTACGAAGGGCAGGCGAGTGCCGGATTGGTGGCGGTAGGGATGCTCAACCCTAAAAAGAAAACCTACGACGATGGGGTAGAGCCATTCCTGTTCCGTATAGAGATCCCTAAATTGCTTTCCTATCTGGCAGCCCGCGACGGAGATGCTTTTGTGCCGGGTATCAAAGACCTGATCGAAGGTGGATACCGGTTGCCCGATGGCACGCTGGCGCTGTCCGCCGAACAGAAGATAGAGAAAGGACAAATGGCCATTACCGCCATGGTGCGCTATCGCGAGGCGATGAAGAACGGCAATCAGGAACAAGCCGATGAAGCCCGTCGGATACTCCGCGAGAATGCCTCCTATTTCGGATACGGCTACATCAAAGATCCGCACAAGCTGGTGCCCGATGTATCTCTGAACTTTTATGCGTTCCGTATCATGGTGATCCTGGGAGGATACTTTATCCTCTTCTTTGCTGTGGTGATCTTCCTGAGCTATAAGAAGAAACTCGAAACGCTGAAATGGATGCAGTGGATTGCTCTGCTCACTATTCCGCTGGGCTACATCGCCGTACAGGCCGGCTGGGTAGTAGCCGAGAACGGTCGTCAGCCCTGGGTCATTCAGGATCTGTTGCCCGTATCGGAAGCAACTTCGAAGTTGCAGGTCGGTTCCGTACAAACCACCTTCTTCCTTTTCCTGTTGATCTTCACGGTGCTGCTCGTCGCCGCCATCGGTATCATGTTGCGTGAGATCCGTAAAGGTCCTGACGGAGAAGAAGATCCTTCTTCCGAAGCGGCCATGTAATTCTAACCTATAAAAATATGATTCACATGGATACATATCAATTCCTGCAACACTATTGGTGGTTAGTTGTCTCTCTGCTGGCATCTTTCTTAGTCTTTCTGCTTTTCGTACAGGGAGGCAATTCCCTGATCTTTGCGCTGGGTAAGACCGAAGAGGAGCGTAAGATGCTCATCAACGCCACCGGACGGAAATGGGAGTTTACCTTCACCACCCTGGTTACTTTCGGAGGTGCTTTCTTTGCCTCCTTCCCGCTCTTCTACAGCACCAGCTTCGGAGGTGCCTACTGGCTCTGGATGATTATCCTTTTCAGCTTTGTACTGCAAGCCGTAAGTTATGAATTCCAGAACAAAGCCGGTAATCTGCTGGGTCGCAAGACCTATCAGGTATTTCTGGTGATCAACGGCGTCGTGGGCCCGCTGCTTCTGGGAGGCGCGGTAGCCACCTTCTTCACCGGATCGGCTTTTCTGGTAAGCAAAGACAATATACTCGGAGGTGCTATGCCGGTGATCAGCCACTGGGCCAATGGGTGGCACGGACTCGATGCCCTGGCCAATCCCTGGAACGTGGTCATGGGACTGGCTGTCTTTTTCCTGGCGCGTGTACTGGGTATCCTCTATGCCATCAATGTGATCGTAGATAAAGAACTCAACGAGCGTTGCCGCCACAAGCTGATGATCGAAGCCATCCTTTTTCTGCTGTTCTTCCTGGCTTTTCTGGTACGTACGCTCCTGGCAGATGGATATGCGGTCAACCCGGTAACCCAGGAAATCTATATGGAGTCTTACAAATATCTGCACAATTTCCTGCAGATGCCCGTTGTACTGATCGTGTTTCTGATCGGAGTGGTACTGGTACTTTCCGGTATCGGTCTCACGGTTTTCCGCGATGGCTTCCGCAAAGGCATCTGGTTCTCCGGAGCAGGTACCATCCTCGCGGTACTGGGATTGCTGCTGTGTGCCGGTTGGAACCACACAGCCTACTATCCTTCCAACGCCGATCTGCAAAGCTCGCTCACCATTACCAACAGTTCATCCAGTCTTTTCACCCTGAAAGTAATGGCCTATGTATCGCTGTTCGTACCTGTAGTCATCGGCTATATCTTCTATGCGTGGAGAAGCATCGATAAGAAGAAGATCACCGCCGAAGAGATGAAAGGCAAAGGGCATGCCTATTGATCCTGTCAGCTATTTGAAAAATAAACGAAGAAGGGTCTGATAAGTGGTAAGTGGTAGGTCATAAGCTACTACTTACCACTTACCACTTATAACTTACAATTCACCACTCCCCACTTACAACTTATAAAGTGTCCCTATCGTTGTTCCCGACAAGATATGTACCAGGTCAATTTGTCCTTTATGGATAATCCCTTCTAAGGGCGAATGATCCTGATTGCATGGGCGCAGGTTGGTGATGTTCTCTTTCCTATCGTAGGTATATCTGTAGATGTTGTGTAGAATACCTGTGGTAAGGATCAGTTCACTCTCCGTCCGGGAGATAAATTTCAGTGTGATAGAAGATTCGCTGTTGAGTTGCTGGCACCATTCCGTTCCGGCCAGGGAAGCCGTATCCTCATCCCGTTCACAAGAGAAAAAACAGCAGGCGGATAAAAGGCATAAGAAGATTAACTTTTTCATGTTACTTATTTTTCATGTGATCAGATAGTACATTATTCTTTCCGTACAAAAGAGCGAATTTTTTTCTTTCGGATAAAAAAGTATATAGATTTAAAAATGTTTAGTTTTTACAAATCCGGTACAATTAACACAAACAGACTTTAATCCCTTCTATAGATTCTCTACCCATCAAAGGACGAATATATTTATGATGAATCTGTAGGGCGAATATGAGTATTTTATCTTACAATTAAAATACAATAAACGTTAAAGCAGAGTTTCCTATCCTGAATGTTACATATAAAAAACCGGAAACTACAAGAGGTCAGCACCTTTACGTAGTTTCCGGTCGGAAATTTATTTTTTAAACTTATTTCCTTTCTGTGGCATCAGAGAGGGACATACTCCACAAACGCCTCCATTGCCTCGTAAGAAGCCAGCCCGAGGCTGTTGTACAGATCGGCAGTCGCGTGGTTGCGGTCTTCGCTTCGTTACCAGAACAGACGTTCGTCATTTCCCATGAAAGGAGCACTCTCCATCTGCGATTGATGCTTTAGGATCGAATTCCGTTTCGCCCGCAGCTCCTCCGGACTGATCGGTACGGCCATTTCGATGTTCTCAATTTCCCATTCGGCCCAGGCGCCCCGATACATCCAGATGCGGCAATCCTTCAGCCATTTGGCTCCGGCCTCTTTCTCTATATCTATGGCGGCAAACACAGCATCCGTACATACCCGGTGCGTACCGTGCGGATCGGCCAGGTCGCCGGCTACAAATATCTGATGGGGTTTCACCTTACGCAGCAGGTCCAGGATGATCAGTACATCCGCTTCGCTGATCGGATCTTTCTGTATCTTCCCGGTTTCATAGAACGGCATATCCAAGAAGTGGCAACGATCCAGCGGGATGTTGTTGTACATACAAGCGATACGTGCCTCTCCGCGGCGGATCAGCCCTTTGATCGTCAGGATGTCACGCGTATCCAGATCTCCGTCTTTCTTGTGTTTGAGAAATTTGCGTATCTCAGCGTACTTGTCCTTGATCACTTCGTCCTTACCCTCGATAAACAACTGGTTGAATCCGTTGATAAAATGCAGGAAGCGAACCACCTCTTCATCGCCCACGGCAATATTTCCCGAAGTCTGATAGGCCACGTGCACCTCGTGCTTCTGCTCCACCAGCCGGCGCAGCGTACCTCCCATAGAGATCACATCATCGTCCGGGTGAGGAGAGAAGATCACCACCCGTTTCGGATACGGTTTGGCCCGTTCCGGACGGTAGGTATCGTCGGCGTTGGGTTTTCCTCCCGGCCAGCCGGTAATCGTATGTTGCAGGTCGTTGAATACCTTGATATTCGCGTTGTAGGCCGAACCGTAGAGAGCCAGCAGTTCGCTCAGACCGTTCTCGTTGTAATCTTTATTGGTCAGTTTCAGGATAGGCTTTCCGGTCATGCTACACAGCCAGACCAATGCGCTACGCACCAGTTTGTCGTTCCACTCACAGGCAGTCACCAGCCAGGGACGCTGGATGCGGGTCAGGTTGGCCGCTGCCGACAGATCCACCACGATATGCGCGTTGTTGTGGGTCTGCAGGTAAGAAGCCGGAATGGTATCGCTCACCTTTCCTTCCACACACTCTTTGATCATGGCTGCTTTGTCTTCCCCCCAGGCCATCAGGTAGATCTTCTTGGCCGAGAGGATCGTAGATACCCCCATGGTGATGGAGCTGATCGGTGTACTTTCCAGGGTGCCGAACACCTTCGATGCCTCCAGACGGGAAGCGTTGTCGAGCAGGATCAGCCGTGTCGTCGAGTTGAGCCGCGAGCCCGGTTCATTGAATGCGATATTCCCCACGCGTCCGATACCCAGCAGCGCCACATCCACACCGCCGAAGCTCTCGATCCGCTGCTCATACAGGCGGCAGTATTCGAAGATCGTATCTTTCGGAATGGTGCCGTCCGGACTGAATATATTCTGTTTGTCGATGTCCACATGATCCAGGAAGACCTCTTTCAGCGAGTTGAGGTTGCTGTTGATCGCGTCCGGAGCCAGGGGATAATATTCGTACAGGTTAAACACCACCACGTTGCGGAAGCTCAGGCCCTCTTCTTTGTGCATCCGGATCAGGGCCGAATAGACACTCCGTGGCGAACTCCCGCCGGGCAGAGCCAGCACACAGAAGCGGCCGGCCTTTTGCTTGTCACGGATAGCATGGGCAATTTCCACCGCGATGTGTTCCGAACCCTCCTCTGCAGACTCATAGATATCTGTAGGGATTTTTTCCAGTCGGGTCAGTACCGACTTCTCAAATGCATTCTCCGGTCTGTAGTATTTGGGGGAGACCCGGTTGAGACTGATCTGAGAACTGAGATTAGTTTTCATACGTTCCTCTAAAGTTATGTTAGATTAAGTAACTCTCTGAATATGCCACCCTTATCATTACTGTTGGGCAGCCAGAAAGTATCTGAGTCGTGCAACTGTTTACCCGACAAAGATACAAAAGAAGTTTCTTATGAAAACTACCCGTTTCAAGGTATTGTTGCCGTATGAAAGGGTTTTTAACACTTGCCGTTACTGCCCGGATTTCTTCCCCGCTATGGGCAGAGATTGGTAAAGATTCCCTGATCTGTATACAATCGATTTACCTGGCGGATACAGGCTGTGACCTGTGACTCCTGCCGCGCGTCCGCTTCTCCCTCTTCCGCGATCAGATCTCCGGCATCCAGCACGGAACTACCTTCCCCGTTCAGGATCGCCCGGTCGGCCGTTCCCTCTATGGTCAGCCGGCTGCCCGTTCCCAGGTTGACGTGTACATAATGGGCATGGGTGCGTATCTCCCCGGATGAAGCAGCCATCTCCACCTCTAAGAATTCCACGTTCAGGGTGTCCGGGGTCCATACCTTGCCATTGTGTACGCAGAGGTTTTCCACATCCCTCACCCACAACTCGATCCTGCCTTGAGGCAACTTCCCTTTCAGGCTTTTCGCCTCTATCACCAGCCAGCCCTGTTCGGTTCTGATCCTGTACAGCTCCGGGCGCGCCAGTCGGTACGAAAACTCTTCTGCCTGCCGGATGATCACCTCCAGCCCGGAAAAATGAAATTGGGTAAAATTCTCTTGTGCCTGCGAACAGATACCTACACAGAACACCATCAGACAAAATGTGATTCTTTTCATGATGTGCTTTTAAATAAGAATAAAACGTGTAGTCAGTCAGGTTGTGTAGAAGTAGAAGCCATCTCTATCATTCCATCCGGAACTCGTCCGCGTCTTTCCATACCGGAAATCGTTTCCGCAACCGGAGCAGGCTCTCACCGTCCAGCGTGGCAGTGGCAGTTCCCTCTGTGCAGTCGGGTACGGCGGCCAGTCGCTCCCCCCCTGGGCGAGCAGATCACACTTCCTCCGTCGTAACGCAGGTCGTTGCCATCTGTACCCACCCGGTTCACACCGCATACATAGCACATATTCTCTAAGGCCCGTGCCTCCAGCAAGGTATCCCATACCCGTCGGCGCGCGTCCGGCCAGTTGGCCACGTAGATCAGCAGGTCGTACGCATTCCCCCGGTTGCGGCTCCATACCGGAAACCGCAGGTCGTAACATACCAATAGGCAGATGTTCCATCCCCGGTACGAGCAGATCATCCGCCGGCATCCCGCCGAGAAATGCCGCGGCTCATCTTCCATACGGAACAAATGACGTTTGTCGTAGAAGTAGCTTTCCCCTGCCGGGGTCAGAAAGAAAGCACGGTTGTAGTATTTCCCCTGCTCTGTGGCAATGAAACTGCCTGCCAGCGCCATTCCATAGGTCGCTGACCACCTGCGCAGGGCGGTCAGTGTAGGGCCCTCCGTTGTCTCAGCTAGCCGCTCACTCTCCATCGTGAATCCGGTGCTGAACATCTCCGGCAGCACCACCAGGTCCGTTGTTCCGGCCAGCGGTTGCAACTGTCGGTGAAGGCGTGCCAGGTTCTCCGGAATGTTTTCCCAGACCATATCGGTTTGCAGCAGGCTGACGCGAAGCGGTTCCATCATTCAGTAGGATATAAGTTCAAATAATATAGGTAATAAGGTATTCACTCCTTATCAGGTATAGCGAAAACGGAATAGCTTCTCAGATCGTACCCAGATCAAAATTCTCCGGTTTCTTTCCGCGGAAGTCTTTATAAAAGAGTTTGATCTCCCGCATATCCTTCTCTATATCTCCACCGGGAACGATCACTTTTCCCATCGTGATGGTTTTCGACGGATAGTCGAATGCCGCCAGCACAATAGGTACTCCTGCCTGTTGGGCAATATAGTAGAAGCCTTTTTTCCATTCCGGATTACGCTGACGCGTACCCTCCGGCGTGATGGCTAAGTTGAAATGCGTACGCTGCGCAAACTGCGCGGCCATCTGATCCACCAGGGACATTTTGCGGCTACGGTCTACCGGAATTCCTCCCATGGCCCGGAACAGGCTTCCCAACGGGAAGAAAAACCAATCTCTCTTCATCATGAAGCTGGCCCTCTTGCCCACGGTCCAGTAGAACAGCTTACCTGTCAGCAGATCCCAGTTCGATGTGTGCGGTGCCACACAGATCACACATTTGTCATAGTCCGGTACGGTCACCACATCTTTCCAGCCCAGTACGCGGCGGAAGATAAATCCGGAAAAATTCTGTTTGAAACTCATTCTCTCTCTATATACGAAAAGGGGAAGGAGGTCCGTTGCCTGTAGCATCCGTATACCCTCTCCCCGTAAGTTGTCCGGTCTTATTTCTGGTTCAGTTTGCCAATACCCTGGATGATATTCTCTACGCGGGCATCAAAGTCTGACCGGAATTTCCGGTAATACTCCTTTACATTTCCCGGCTGTGTATGGTTGATGCGGCTCACAAACTCTTCCTGCAGTTTCAAGATCTCCACCATCAGGTCATCCGCCTTCCCCAGGTCGGTCTGGGGTACATACAGACTGTGTATCAGACACTCCATAAAAAGTTCTCCCGCGATGTAGTTTACATTCTTCTTGAGTTGTCTTCTGCTTGCCATAAATTTCTGTTTTTAATGAATAACTCTGCAATTAACGGGGTAAAGATAGGGAGTTTTCCCGGTAAATCCCACTCTGTTCCTGCTTTTCTTTGATTTCTTCTTCTTTCTTCCCGGTCGCTACCCCGTGTGACAATGGCGTCATTGTCACTCAGCAGGCCCTGTTTTTTTCTTCGTTTCTGCGGCCTGCGAGCTATTTTTATCCCGGAGATTTTATCGCTGCCAGGCAGGTTGCAAATAGGCTGATGCATAGTGTTTCGCTTTGGGGTTTTGTACTAAAAAACGCAGGTGGAATGTGTAGAAAGGTCTATAGAC
>JAJBTC010000190.1 GCA_020861095.1 Bacteroides sp. | reverse complement strand
ATGTACCAAGGGCACTATACCAGATATACAAAACGGCGCAGAAAATACAAGAAAATAGAGAACAGACTATTCTCAGCCCAACGATCACCACACAAAAAATAAAAGCATGAAGCAATTGTGGTTTATAGGGATCAGTATGCTCTTTCTGGCAGTCGGATGTACTCTTTCCGACAAAACAGTGTCAACGGCCCTTTCTTATGTGGATTATGTAGATCCACTGATTGGTTCCGGAGGGCACGGACATGTCTTTGTCGGTGCTACCGTACCGCATGGTATGGTGCAGTTGGGTCCGAATAACCTGAGTAAAGGTTGGGACTGGTGTTCCGGTTATCATGATTCGGACTCTACAATCATAGGATTTGCCCATACCCATCTGAGTGGGACAGGGATCGCCGATCTGGGTGATATCCTGTTTATGCCTGTCGATGGTAACAAGATGATTCACACCCCATCCACTTCCTTGAAAGTCACCGATTATGTTTCACTTTTCCATAAAGCAGAGCAACAGGTACGACCGGGATATTACGCGGTCAGATTGGACAGATATGACATACAAGTAGAATTGACAACCACCGAACGCGTAGGCTTACACAAATATACCTATCCTACAGGAAGCCTTCCTCAGGTCATTATTGATCTGGAAGAGAGTGTACAATCCCTCGAAGCCCGTCAGGGAGTTCTGGAAACCTCTTTCAGACAGATCAACGATACGACGATTACCGGATATCGCCGTTCCGATGAATGGGCACGGGACCACAAGGTCTATTTTACCACTGTGTTTTCCGCCCCTATTCTCAACTGTATGACCGATGAAGAAGGGAATGGACTCCGGGCATTGCTGACGTTTGATACGGCGACAGAAACGTTATATGCCAAAACCGGTATTTCCTATGTATCGGAGCAAAGTGCCCAAAACAACCTGTATACAGAATTGCCGGGATGGGATTTTGAAACCATCGCACAGCACAGCAACCGACAATGGAATGAGGCTTTATCGGTCATTGATTTCAGAAGTGATGAAGAAACCATGAAGATATTCTACACAGCGCTTTATCATACGATGATCGCTCCTTCCCTGTTTGCCGACACAGACGGACATTACCGGGGTGCGGATGGAAAGATACACCGGGCAGAAGGATTCACACCTTACACCGTCTTTTCTTTATGGGATACCTACCGCGCGGTGCATCCTTTGTATACACTCATAGATACACGTGTAGAGGATTATGTAAACACATTGCTCACGATCTGCGAACAGCAGGGAGAACTACCCGTATGGCACCTGGTTGGCAATGAGACGCATTGCATGGTAGGAGTACACTCCATTCCCGTGATCGCAGATGCCTGCCTGAAAGGTTTTTCGGACATTGACCCGCAGCGTGCTTACCAAGCCGTTTCTTCTTTCCGGACGATGGACAGAGACGGTCTGAAAGAAGTACGTGAGCAGGGCTATATTCCGGCAGATAAAGTCACATGGTCCGTAGCCCGTGGATTGGAGTATGCCATTGACGATTATTGCATCGCGCAACTGGCCCGCAAGTTAGGAAAAGAAGAAGACTACCACCTGTTTATGGAGCGTTCGCGCAACTATCGTCATTATTTCGATCCGGCAAAAGGATTTATGCGGGGAAAACTCTCAGACGGTAGTTGGAGACAAGAGTACGATCCGTCGTACAGCCTGCATCTGGAAGACGATTATGTAGAGGGCAACGGCTGGCAATATACCTGGCTGGTCTCTCACGATGTGGAAGGGCTGATCGGTCTGTTCGGAAGCCGGGAACGTTTTCTGGAGAAACTGGATAGTTTGTTCTTAGTCTCTTCCGAACTCAACGAAGGAGCCTCCGTCGATATTTCCGGGATGATCGGACAATATGCCCATGGCAATGAACCCAGTCATCATACCTTATATCTATATGCCTACGCAGGAGAAGCTCATAAAACCGCCGAACGTGTACGGGAAGTCTATGAGAAATTCTATCATGCGGCTCCGGACGGGCTCATCGGTAATGAGGATTGCGGCCAGATCTCCGCCTGGTATATCTTTTCTACGCTGGGATTCTATCCGGTAAATCCGGCAGATGGCACCTTCGTCTTCGGGTCACCGCTGGCAGATCGTGCTACCATCCGGCTCAATAATGGCAAAGAACTGCATATCATTGCCCATCACAACAGCCTAACAAACAAGTATATACAATCTGTCCGGCTGAACGGCAAGGAACACAAACCGTTTTACATCACTTACCAGGACATCATGCAAGGGGGAACACTGGAATACCAGATGGGTGCCACACCTCCCGAAACAAACACATCTTTAATTAATCCATAAATCCATGTAGTATGAAAAAGATCCTTTTTCTGTTATTGGCAGTCGGTTCTGTCTGTATACAGGCGCAGAACCTGACACTGAAAGGAAGAGTATCCGACGATACGGAACCCCTGCCGGGAGTCAGTATTTTCGTCGAGGGTACAAGCCAGGGAACGATCACCGATCTCTACGGTAATTATTCCATAAATGTGAAAAAAGGAGACAGGCTCGTCTTCTCGTATGTAGGCTATCGCAGCCAGACCCTTACCGCAGGCGACCAGGCGACGGTGAATATCGTCATGAAAGTAGATGCCATCCAGCTGGAAGAGGCAGTTGTGGTAGGATATGGCCGTCAGAAGAAAGCTACCCTCACCGGTTCCGTATCTTCGGTCAGTTCGGAAAACCTGACCAAGCGAATCACTCCTTCCCTTTCCAACGCGTTGCAGGGAACCATGCCTGGGGTCACTATCCAACAGACTTCCGGTCAGCCGGGTAGCGATGGCGGAGAGATCCGTATCCGGGGTATCGGTTCCATCAACTCCACTTCCGATCCGCTGGTATTGGTAGATGGGATCGAGATGAACATCAACCAGGTAGATATGAACACCGTGGAAAGTGTGTCCGTATTGAAAGACGCGGCCTCGGCCTCTATCTACGGTTCCCGCGCCTCCAACGGAGTGATCCTGGTCACAACCAAACGCGGTCAGCAGGGCAAAGTAACCACCACCTACAGCGGTTCGGTAACCATTCAGCGGCCTACCAACCTTCCCGAACCGGTAGCGGCATGGGAATACCTGCATGCCCGGCTCGATTCGTGGGACAATGCCGGGATGAACATTACCGAAACCCAGCGGCAGCAACAGCTGCTATTGATCGAACAGCAGAAAACCCTGAAACCGGACAACTGGGAACGCTACGATACCAACTGGAAAGACGAGACCATCCGCGATCATTCCCTCATGCATACACACAATGTAACCATCAGCGGAGGCAGCGATAAGATCCATTTCTTCAGTTCCGGTACGTATTTGTATCAGGACGGTCTGATACCGAATGACAATTATGACCGTACCCACCTGCGGATAAACGCGGACGCGTATGTGACTTCCTGGGCCAAATTCACTTTGGAAACCACCCTGATGCAATCAAATCTCCTGAATCCGGGCGTGAGTACACCGAAATCCATCATCAATACGGCGCTGTATATGGACCCTACCCTGTCGGCAGCCAGAGAGCTGGACGGCAACTGGGGATATGGTAAGAACGGCCAGAACCCTACCGCTATTGCCAACGACAGCGGCGAAAGAAAGACGCGTACTGCCGGAGCGGTAGTGAACGGTATACTGACCCTGACGCCTCTCCAAGGCATGGAACTCATCGGACAGTATTCCCGCCGGCAATACACCCAACGTACCCGCACCCTGATTACTCCCTACCGGACCTCTTTGCAGGGAAATATCATGGGAATGTATCCGGGCGAAGACAGTCTGAGCGAGGGATGGAACCAGACCGTACGCAACTTCTACCGCGCGCAGGGGTCCTACGAACGAACGCTGAAAGGACATTACGCGAAAGTCCTGGTCGGATTCCAGGCAGAGGACAGTGAATACAGCAACATCGGAGCTACCAAAAAAGGCTTTGAACTGGATCGCTACTACCTCGACAATGGCGACGGGTCTACCGCCACTGCTTCCGGGGGAGCCAGTTCCTGGGCCATGATGTCGTGGTTTGGCCGCATCAACTACAACTACCAGCAACGTTACCTGCTGGAGATGAACGGACGTTACGACGGTTCTTCCCGCTTTACCCGGAACAACCGCTGGGGATTCTTTCCTTCTGTTTCCGCGGGATGGGTAGTCTCTCAGGAAAATTTCATGGAGAGCGCTTCGGAAGTAGTGGATATGCTGAAAGTACGTGCTTCTTATGGTTTGCTGGGCAATCAGAATATCGGCAACTATCCGTATACAGCCACCATCAATACCGGATACGGATATTACCTGGGAGATGCCAGGGAACTGGCTACCGGGGTAGCACAAACCACCCTGGCCAACCGGGACATCAGCTGGGAAAAATCCCGTCAGGTAAACATCGGGGTCGATCTGAGTTTGTGGAACGGGCTGCTGGGGCTCACCGCCGACTATTACGTGAAAGACATCTATGATATGCTGATGACTTTCCCTTTGCCTTATTACGCAGGGATGCAACCTGCTTTCTCCAATGCCGGAGATATGACCAACAAGGGATGGGAGATCGCGCTAACCCACCGCAACCGGATCAGGGATTTCAACTACAACGCGACCTTCACGCTGAGCGACAACCGCAACAAGGTGACCAACCTGAACGGACTGAATTCCCAGGACAAGAGCATGGTAGAGGGTTATCCGTACAGAGGCAACTGGGGATACCTGTCCGATGGATATTATCAGGATTGGGACGATGTAGACAACTCACCCAGGCTGAGCAGTGCCGCACGTCCGGGGTTCATCAAATACAAGAAAGTATATGAAGAAGAGGGGGTAGACCCGCTGGCCATTGATAGCCGCGATATGGTCTATCTGGGCGACCCGTTCCCTCATTTTGAATATGGAGTTACCCTGAACGCGGAGTGGAAAAATTTCGACCTCACTGTTTTCTTCCAGGGAGTAGGCAAACGCTCCGCCTACATGAGTGGGATTGGTCTGCGGCCTTTCTCTAACGGTTCCAACCTGTTCAGACACCAACTCGACTCCTGGACAGAGGATAACCCTCATGCGGCCTATCCGATCCTGTTGCCCGAGGCAAACTCTGCGGACAACTTCGTGAAGTCCGACAAATGGGTGCGCAAGGGTGCCTATTGCCGGCTGAAAAACGTGTTACTGGGATATACCCTGCCGGCACACGTCTCCAAAAAGATGAATATCGGTAGCCTGAGGGTATATGCAAGCGGACAAAACCTGCTTACGTTCAGCAGCTTCTACAAAGGCTATGACCCCGAAGTCTCGTATGGAGGAACCTACGGGGGCGAATTCTATCCGGTGATGCAGACCTTTACGTTCGGTCTCGAATTGAAATTCTAAACCCCACAGGTGATGAGACAGGTCGATTTTTCCCGGGGAAGGTCCCGGAACGAAACCACAGAAAAAGGAACCCATTCCTGTTTTAAACTCAAAAAGATACCTATGAAAACAATACATATAAAAAGAGTCAGCCGCGCGATCCTTGCCGGGATCCTTGCGTGGACACTTACTACCGGTTGCAGCGACTACCTCGACCGGGAACCGATGAGCCAATACCTCTCTTCCGACTTTTACCACAACGAAGGAGCCATCCGTCAGGGTGCCAACGGTTGTTACCAGCGTCTGAAAATGGATCATACCAACAGCAGTAGCAGCAATATCCCGCTGGCCATCCTCTGGGATATGTATACCCCTTTTGGCATCGAACGCGCCGATAACAGTTCGGTAGGTGTAGGTAACATCGATATGCGTACCAACTTCACACCGGAATTGCTCTGGTCTATCCTGTATACTTCCGTAGCCCGGTGTAACACCGTGCTCGACGGGGCCGAACCCTTCTACCATCAGTTGAATGACAATGCGAAGACCTACCTGGCAGAGATCCGGGTGCTCCGCGCCCATTTCCATATCCAGCTGATGTCCTTATGGGGCGATGTTCCTTACTTTAAATCTTCCGTCACAGACGAGCAGTTGAAGCAGGTAGCGCGCACCCCCTGGGAAGAGATCGCAGACGATCTGATGACCGAACTGGAAGAAGCCGCAGCCCAGCTTCCCTGGATCGCTACGGAATGGGGCGTGTAGACAAATCGGTGGCACTGGGACTCAAAGCCCGGGTGGCTCTCTATGCAGGATCCTGGTGCAAATTCGGATACGGAATGGCAGGTACGAAGAACGAAACCAAAGCAGTTACTTACTTTGAATACGCCGCGGATGCTGCCCGCCGGGTCATCAACGAAAGCGGTCGTGAACTTGCTCCTCAATACAAAGACCTCTTTACACGGGAGGGCCAGATGAAACAGGAGGTGAAGCTGGAATCTATGTTCTTTATGATGTTCTCGGATTTCGCGAATAAGAGCTCACACTATATGTCGCTGGGAGAGCAATGCCGTATGATCGGTCAGAGCGGACGTTTCCCCACGCAGCAACTGGTAGATACCTATGAAATGAGCAACGGCAAGCGTATTGATGAAGCCGGCTCGGGCTACGATCCTACAAAACCATTCATCGACAGAGATCCCCGTCTCAAAGAGACCATCTATACCCATCACGATACCATCATCGGCAATACCGGATCCAACAAAATGAAGTTCCTGATGGAGCTCTTCAACCCGCAGACCCGGTCGTGGGACGAAGACAGCAACGAACTGATAATCACCAACGCGGACTACACCGGTTCGGTAGCCCAATACGGATATGTACAGAGCGGAGTGGGCTTTGCCTGGAAAAAATACAATCATTACGACGATGAGACTTCCGCTACTCCAACCTACAACATCCACCTGATGCGCTTTGCCGAGGTACTGCTCACCTATGCGGAAGCAAAGATCGAACTGAACGAGATCGACGCTACAGTAGTGAATGCCATCGACCGGGTGAGGGCACGCGTCGGTATGCCGGGCATCCTCACTGTCGATCCGGCCCGCATCAACGACCAGGCTAAGATGAGACAGATCGTTCGCCGTGAACGGAAAGTAGAGCTCGCCAAAGAATCGTTGATGCTGTTTGATATGCGCCGCTGGCGTACCGGTGCCCTGCAAAATGCCGAACCCACCTATGGCTATCCGCTTCCGGAAGGGGTAGATGTAGGCAAAGGCATCTATCCCGACGGGTACGAACAGGCTACTCCCGATATGGTTCCCTCTTACGGTGCGCCGGGATCGGAAAGAGACCTCAACGATATAGCCAGTTACGCCGCGTTCGCAGATCGCCTGCGCATGCGTGACCGCGACCGTCGGTGGGAAGACTGCTTCTACGTATGGCCCATTCCGCAGACCGAACGCAACAAGTGTCCGTGGCTGGAACAGAACCCGGGTTATGGTGAATAAGAATATACATTCCGGAGAGAATCTGTTGTTTCTCTCCGGAAGAAGATACTCACACGTATCAGAAAACCATAGGGAACGAGCCGGACATACTCCATCGACCCAAGTGACGGGAAAGTCAAAAACGGCGGGTTTCGTATGACTTTAGTGTCAAATATTCATTTTATACATATGAAAAAAATAATCAGTTGTTGGTTCTTCTCCCTGTTTGGCTGCCTGCTCTTGTCTGCCAACCCTGGGATCACGCTGGAAGCCGCAAGCCCGGACCCCACACTGGCAGTGCGCGGACCGGAAATAGCCCTTACGCTGACAGACGACGCACACTGGGATCCGGAAGAGGCATTCCTGGCACTCTTTACCGGAAGCCAGGCAGAAAAACCGGTGAGCAAGCGGACAGACTATACGGCCATCCGGGTAGACAGGGAAATGAAAGTTTCCGCCGTGGTCAACCGCACCGTCACGCCAGTTCCAGTGCCCGGATTCTCCGAAGTACTGGAACTGGATATACCAGCCGGCGGATTTGTTGTGATAGCCTCGGATGCTGACCATCAGACAAAGGGGCTGCGCAGGTTTGTAGCAGAGAATTTCCGGATAGGAGATGTTATGAAACTACGTATGAACGGAGAGATCTGTTCGCCCGCCGACATAGAAAAACTCTCCGCGGCGCGCCCCCGGGAGACACTGGAATTGGCTGAGGATTTTATGGTGACCGTATCCGGTAAGACCTATACTGTAAGTGGAACCCTGACCCACCTGCAGAAAACCGGAAACTATCGCCTGGTCGCCGTGCAGGGCGAACACAGCTACCCGCTCCGGATACAGGGCAAAACACGTTTCAGCGGCGCTCTTCCCCTGCATCCCGGAAGCAATTATTTCCAATTGCAGCTACAAGCCGATGGCTGTACAGTAGATACGCAGCCCTTAGTGGTATACGCGCAGGAAAAGAATGACGCGGAAAAAGAACTGGTCATGTGGGTAGAGCAATTTCCCAATGCCAGGGTTCTGACCCACGACCAGGCGGTTGCCGACATGATAGCCCAAGTGAAACAGGCCGGGTTTACCGCTGTGGCACTGGATGTCAAAGGCCCGGAAGGATACGCCTCTTACCGCCGGAATGACCTCTCGCATACTCCCTACTTCACGGCGACACGCAACCCTTCCAAGAAGGTGGAAGACAACGGATTTGATCTGCTGGAGTCCATCGTGAGAGAGGCACACCGGGCAGGGCTCAGGGCGTATGCCAGCTTCAATTTCTTTACAGAGGGCAATATCACCACCGGAGACTACGCCGTACTGGACCAGCACCGGGAGTGGGAAGAGATCGTACAGCGTCCCGAGGACAAAGGCAAGCTGTACCCGAT
Organism: Bacteroides sp.; assembly: GCA_020861095.1. GTDB lineage: Bacteria > Bacteroidota > Bacteroidia > Bacteroidales > Bacteroidaceae > Bacteroides. Next base: position 7,282 of record JAJBTC010000190.1, on the reverse strand, counting down.
GTCCGGGAGCAGCCGGGGAAAAGCTGCCGCGGAAGGAAAACTCCTGGCACTGGCCTTTGTGAACCCGGTGAACAGGGACGTACAGGATTTCCAATTGCTCCGGGTAGAAGAAGTCCTGAAAAACTACGATGTAGATGGTATCATCCTGGACCGGTGCAGGTACGACAATCTGTATGCGGATTTCAGTTACATCTCCCGCAATGCCTTTGAAGACTACCTGACCATGCGTGGCAAGAAGCTGGACACCTTCCCGGCGGATGCCTTCCGGATAGATGAAGAAGGTATCTTAGTCAAAGGAAAACATTACGACGAATGGATCACCTTCCGCTCCGGTGTTATCTGTGAGTTTATAGACCGCGTACGCTCTCTGGTAGACAGGTACAGATCTGCCAGGAACCCGAACCTCAAGATGGCTGCCTATGTAGGCTCCTGGTATGAAGTGTACTACCAGAACGGGGTCAACTGGGCCAGCAGGGATTTCACTTACAACGATCTGCTTGGTTTTCCGGAAAGTCAGTTGTACGGAACCGCTTACAACCAGACGAGCTATCTGAAAAACCTCGACTTCCTGATAATCGGAACCTACTTCAGGACGGCCCGTGAAGTGAACCGCTACCTTACCCTGGGCCATATCCTTACCTGTGCCGAAGTACCTCTGCTGGGTGGGATGAGCCTGCCCGATCTGTCTCCGGAAGATCAGGGGACTGTGTTCGGGGCTTCCCTGAAAAACGCTTCGGGACTTATGATCTTTGATTGCTGCTATGTGGACTGGGATATCTTTCCCGGGCAGATGAAAAGAGCCTTTTCCATACAAAAAAACAAAAAGTAACCTGCGCAAAGCTACCGGATCTACATCGCATCCGATGATGCGATGGAAAGGAAAAGTACGTTGTGCACAAACAGAATCATTCAGATATGAAACAGATAACAAATTTCTTCAGCCTGCTTATGTGTGTATGTATAGGCATGGTGTTGCCGTTGACTTCCTGTTCGGACGACGACGACAAGCGCGAATACGAAGGAGTACAGATCGTTGGAGCACGTATAGACCATGTGCTCTACCTGCCGACCTATACAGAGGGGGAAACCCGCTTTGATGTACCGGCGGGCAAGGATCTCTCGAATGTGAAAGTGGAACTGCTGGTATCTAATGGCGAACTGGCTGGTTTCGGAAACAATACCGAAATGGATTGCCGCAAACCTTTTGCCGTGAGACTGGAAGGATACGACGGGAAGAGCGTAGATACCCGGGTACGTATCCACTCCGCCCCCAGACTGGTCTCTTTCATCATCGAAGGGATGACCATCCCTGCCGAAGATATCCATGACGGAGCCGGTTCACTGATCGTACAGGTACCCAAGGATACGGACCTTACCGCTTTGAAAGTGACCCTCGAATTTACCAACGGTACGCTGATGGATTTTCAAAACGGCGTGGAGAAAGACTACACGGATGCCATCCGTTTCCAGGTGAAGAACGTGGACGAGGAAACGATCTATACCTATACATTCATCATCACCACAGAGACCGTTGGACCTGCTTCCGTACGCGCGATCTGTATCAACGGTGTGGAGTCGGACTACATCGAGGTCCATGAGAATGAACTGATCCCATACATCCCGGCCCTGCTCAACTTTGCTTCCGCGGATGTGGAAATAGAAGTGGGCTTTGGCAACAAAATAGACGAAGCGTTCACCAGCAAAGGAATGAACCTGCTCACGGGTGAGAACAAGGTGAAAGTAACAGGTACCAATGGTGTGGTCACCGAATTTACGATCGGTGTTCCGCAACTTTCCTTCGCCCCTTTGTTTGCTCTGACCTATGCCGAACTGGAGGCCGACGGATTCGCTGCCAATGACCTCACCGCGGTAGGGTTCAGTGGCAACTATGTCGTGGCAACCAACTACACCTCTTCGGACAAAGCACCTGTCTATTTCGATCTCTCCGGACAAAAACAAGGATCGCTGCATGTGACGGGCACGACAGACCCTGCCGGAGGTCACGGATACCGCAATCTGGCTACGGATGATACCGGGAATATCCTGGCAGCCCACCTGGGAACGACGGCAGGCGAACAGTGGATCTATCGCTGGAACAGCGTCACCTCTACGAGCGAACCTTATATTTCCTATTCCAAAGCCTCGCTGGGGGTAGATTACAATCCGCGCGCGGCAGGTATCAGCATATCTGGTTCCCTGGATGGAAATGCGGTTATTACGGTACCTATTTCCCAGAGCAGCGATGTATTTGTCTGGACCGTCACAGGAGGCAACCTGAACCCCACTCCTAAGAAGTACAGTGCTTCCCTGGCGGGTAATTATTACTGGGCGGTACAGCCTATGCCTGTAGGAACGAACGGATACGTAGCATTTACATCCGGTTTTGGAGACAACAAGAGCGGCGTCACCTGTCTCAACAGCGAAATGGAAGAGATACAGGGATTAAGTGGAATGATCGTCACCGACGGGTATGTATTCAAATACAACGACCGCATCTATCTCGCATACATCGCCTTCAATGGCACCAAAGCCATCATGAGATTCTGTGACATCACCAGCGGCGAACTCAATGCCTATTCCACACCGATCTTCCAGCAGGAGATGAGCCAGACCGGTGCCAATGGAAACGGTACCATGGGAACGGATATGGCAGTTATAGACGGAAAGTTGCATGTCGCCTTTGCCTGTACCAATTTAGGACTGTATGTGTATCGTTTTGACTGATAATCAGATGTTACAGATTCATTGTATATATACTACTCCGCCACCCTGTAGAGACGCAAAGAGATTTACGATGTACAGATTTACGATGTACGATTGAAATTACAGAAAGAATATATTTGTAAATCCCCATGCGTACTATTTTATATGCAAACATACGAGACGCACGGCGTGCGTCTCAGCATACCGGATGGGAATGCAGATATAATGTGGAATGCTTTTTTTTGTTGGACGTGAATCGCAGAGACGCACGCTCCTGGGTTGGAACTGGATCGCGGAGACGCACGCCGTGCGTCTCTACAAGTGGATGTTATCCATCGTTAATCTGTTTGTAATTTCAATCGTAAATCGTAATTGACTTTGTCGACCGTTGGTTCGTCAAATCGTAAATAGCGAAGTGTCTCTACGAAATCCGAAAGATAATATATACAATGAATCACAAACACTTATTTCATAAATAACCATCCGGCAGGTGAATATTCTCTCAAAGAAAAGACTCCCCTGCCGGAACCTAAAAAGAAAACGCCATGAAAACGTATTATTTCTCCTGTATGTATCTGGCGTTATCCGCCTTCTTTCTGGCTGTAACCTCTTGCGCGTCCTGTTCGGGAAGCAATGATCCGGACCACAAAGAACCCGAAGATCCGATCCATACTTACTTTTCCGATGAAGTAAAGCCTCCTTCCAGCCAGACTTGCTTTCAGGGAGCTTACTACCGCAAAATGGTCTCCTCCAAAGACAAATGGCTGGGCATCGGCGGTAAGGTGACCCTTCCGGAGATCACCTTTGACGAAAACCGTAAGAACCCTGCCAAACCCGGTCAGTATCTCGACAATCCGTCTCTCTATCTGGGCGGTCATATGGGTGGTCAGGAAACCGACATCGGACTTACCTGGGAAGTGATCCGGGAGGCCAACGGTACCATCTCTGCCGAACGTAAAGCCTTCCGGCCCTTTATACGCTGGACAGCGCACGCCAGTGGTCAGGCATCCGGATACCGGAATGCTCCTGCCGAAGAGCCATACTATTGGTATTCCGGCGATAAAGTAACCATTTCTCTGGAGCTTGTAGAGGACTATAAGATCAGATTCATCATAGAAGGAGAAGGCAAACGCTACGAAGCCGATGTGGAATGTGCCGGATACAAACGCGGAAACACCGGTGAGTTCAAACGGGTGAATGCCATAGACCAGGTAGCTAATGAAGGAAAACCGATACAGCCCACTGCTACCCAAGTAGAGAACAGTCGTTGGGACGAGACCTGGCTGCTGCGTATACACGACGGTAAAGTGGTGAAAGCCCCCATGCACAGCGGTCGCGCTACGGATATGCGTTGCCCGGATGAGATGTATTTCAACATCGTTTCTACAGATGTCGAAAAGCAGAAAGGTTCTGAAACCATTCACATCAGCGGAGGAGGATGGAGACACTGACACTATTTAAGATTGGAAAAGTTGTAAGTGATAAGTTTTAAGTACCATGCGGATACAAAGAGTTATAAGTTATAAATTTTAAGTTCTAAGTACTATGCAGATACAAAAACTTACAATTAACAATATAACTTACCACTTTTACCTGATTACTTAAAACTTATCACTTATCACTTAACACTTAAAACATCAGCATATGAAAAACAAATTTATCAGTCTGCTTTTGTGTGGCATCTTTATACTTTGCCACTGGGGTTGCACCCAAACAGAGGAGGAGATTCCTTCTCCGCCCGCCCCTGCGGATACCTGGTTCTCGGGAGTATGGGTGACCAGTGTGGCCAGCACCGTTATGGACTCACGGGACAACATACGTACCTGTGTAGAGACCTGTTCCAGCTATGGTATCAATCACATCTTTATAGTTGTGTGGAACAAAGGGTATACCCATTACCCCAGCGCGATAATGAAACAACTGACCGGGGAAGAAATTGCTCCGAAATACACAGGAAGAGATCCCTTGCAGGAGATGATCGAAGAGGCCCATAAAAAGAACATTCAGGTACACGCCTGGTTCGAATATGGCTTTGCCGCCTCCTACAACGCAAACGGTGGAGCTATCCTGCAACGCAACCCGCACTGGGCAGCCCGGGACAGAGAGGGAAAGCTACTGACAAAGAACGGATTTGAATGGATGAATCCTTTCCATCCGGAAGTCCGGGAATGTATGCTCTCCCTGGTTATGGAGGTGGTAGAGAAGTACGATATAGACGGTATACAGGGAGACGACCGGATGCCCGCGCTCCCCGCTACCGGTGGTTACGACGACTACACGGTGCAACTGTATCAGCAAGCACACAACGGTGCCAACCCACCAGCGAGCCACACGGACGAAGCCTGGATCAACTGGTGTGCCGGACTACTGACCGAATTCCAGGGAGAACTCTATCGGCGGGTGAAAGCCGCGAAACCGGATGTGGTCGTTTCCTGCGCGCCCAGTGTCTATCCGTGGGGACGGACAGAGTATCTGCAAGACTGGCCTGCGTGGGTGAGCAAGGGATATACCGATCTGGTGATCCCGCAACATTACCGTTACGATGCGGATGCCTATCAGGCCACCCTGTTGCAACAGTTGCAGTATCTTCCTTCCGAAGGACGGAACAGATTCTATCCCGGTCTGCTGATCCGGAACGGAGCATACACTCCCGAACCAGCCTTCCTGCAACAGATGATAGAGATAAACCGCCGCAACGGAATCAGAGGCGAAGTTTTCTGGTTCTACGAAGGACTGTCCCTGTTCCCTGATTTCTTTACTACCTATCGCAACCACTGATCCCTACATACACCATGAACCACCGTGTGTACTCTCTGGATGCCCTTCGGGGATATGCCATCATTACCATGATCTTGTCAGGAACCATCGCTTCGGGCGTATGGCCCGGATGGATGTATCATGCTCAGCTTCCCCCGTCCGACCATACCTTTGATCCGGCAGTCTATGGTGGCCGTAGTCTGCACATGACTCAAATGGTTCTGGCGAACGTGAGCCGGTAGTAATTATCGTAGGTAAATGATTACCTGTAGAGACGCATATTTGCGTCTTAGCGTGCCGAATGGGATTACATACATATCGGAAACATATGTTTTATTGGACATAAACCGCGAAGACGCAAATATGCGTCTCTACAGGAAGGAAACAGATTATATATACAAGTAACAACGAAGATAAACTTAATAAAAAACATACATCATGAAAAAACTTCTTTTATTTCTCTCCATCCTTCCCTTGCTGATCTGCTGCGATATCTCTTCCCCGCAAGCCGAAATAGCCATCAGGGGAGTATGGGTACCGGCTCCCCGGTTTACCCCGGTACTGCACACGTACGAAGAGGTACAGTCCTTCGTTTCCCTGATCGACAGCCTGAATATGAACAGTATATTTCTGGTATCCTATGCCAACAACCAGACCGTTTACAAAAGTGAAGTGCTCACCCGCTATTCCACCTATCAGACAGTCGATGAAGGATATATGCTGGCTCCTTACATACAGAACTACAAGAGTGCTACCAACGATCCGGTGCGTGACCTGATCGATGAGGCCCACAAACGGGACATCCGCGTGTTTTTCTGGTTCGAGTATGGTTTTATGGGTTCGGGCCGGCCGATACCCGCCGATGATCCTTTGCTGGCGGCAAATCCTTCCTGGCTGGGGATAGGCAACGACGGGTTGCCTGCCCATTACAACCATCACGACTATTATTTCAACGCATATGATCCGGATGTGCAGCAGTTCCTGCTGGATCTGATCGCCGAAGCCATTGCCCTGTATCCCGACCTCGATGGCATCCAGGGAGACGACCGCCTGCCGGCCATGCCCCGCAACTCCGGTTACGATCCTTATACGGTGGCCCGCTACCGGGCCGAACACCAGGGACCCAATCCACCCGATGATCCGGATGACCCTTCCTGGGTATCGTGGAGACTGGAGATACTCAATGATTTCGCCAGGCAACTCCATACCCGTGTACACGAGGTCGCACCGGACATGATGGTGAGTTTTGCCCCGAACCCGTATCCCTGGTGCGAGGAAAAACTGATGCAGGACTGGCCTTCCTGGTGCAAAGAAGGCCTTTGCGACCTGCTGGCCGTGCAGTGCTACCGCTACCAGGCGGAAGCCTACCGCTCTACGGTGTCCGAAGTCCTCAACTATATCCGTGCAAACCATCCGCAACAGCTGTTCGCACCGGGTATCATTCTGATGGAAGGACACCATGTGCGTATGACACCCGAATTGTTGGAGCAACAGATACAGATCAATCGCGAACTGGGTATCCGTGGGGAGATCTATTTCTACAACGGTGCGTTGGATCGTCCGGAATTGCAGGAGGTCTGGAAAAGATACTACACAGAAAAGCCTACATTCCCCAAAAAATAATAGAACAATGGGATTTCCTGTGAAAGCGCAAGTTTTATTGTACATACACCACGGAAACGCACGCCGTGCGTCTCGTATGTTTGCATCTAACATGTAATGTATGGGGATTTACAAAATGTAATTTCAATCGTACATCGTAAATCATCAAATCGTAAATCTCTTTGCGTCTCTACCGAAAATCCCTGTCTATATAACCCCT
>JAJBTC010000161.1 GCA_020861095.1 Bacteroides sp. | reverse complement strand
AGGATAAACAGAGGCCCTACAATGCGGTTTACAGGTCTTTTTACTGAAAATATCCTATTTATACATAACAGATAGAGAGAAATCAGGAACCGTATTCTTTTTTCCTTTTTTACATCGGAAGGAGTTCGTAGTACAATCTTTTCTTTGTGTAGGGTATATCTATTCTTCCTGTGTATTGGATGGATCCCTACGCAACTCAAAAGGTATGTAACATCCGGATCGTATCTCCTGTCTATATCGTTTCGAATGATACGGGATGTTATATAACAGGTAGTTATAACACCATTTCCTCGCAGGGATATGTTGTTTTTCTCCATGGAATTGTCTATCTTTACCTATGGAATGTACTGTTTCACCCGTGCGGGGCCGATCGGCCCTCTGGCGGGGCTCATGGGCACCTTCGCGGTGCCGACAGGCCCTGGCGCGGGGACAGACTGTTTTCCATAGTCTGTGGAGTCATGCTCCATAGGAAAAGTATCCATACCCTTATTTACAAACCTTTTCATACCGTAACAACTATGTCTGCAATCTATGATTTCAAGGAAAATCCGGGCCAGGATCCGGATCAGGAAAATCCTTTGTTGTATCCTTATCTTATCTCTTCGGGTACCGTTCCGTGTCAAAAGATCATGGAAGAGATCTGCCGGGCTTCTACCTTCACTGTTCCGGACCTGCAAGGTGCCTTGCATGCGCTGAGTGAGGCTGTAATCCACTACCTGAACGATGGCTATCGGGTAGAACTGAGCCATTTCGGCTATTTTTCTCCTACCGTAGGAGCTACCCGGCCGGTGCGTGATCCGAAGAAAGTGCGTTCGAAAGATATTTATTTCAATGGGGTCAATTTCCGACCTTCTGCCGCTTTTCGTAAATCGTTGAACGGCAAGTTGAAGCGTGCCCGTCCCGGTCAGAGGCACAGAAGCTCTTCGGACCGCAGCGACGAGGAATGCCTCCGTTTGTTACTGGATCATCTGAAGAAATATCCTTTCATCACGCGCCTGGATTATTCGGCACTGACCGGGAAATTGAAAAATACGGCCATGAAGCAGTTGAAGCGTTTCATCGCGGATGGGCATATCGTCTCTGATGGTACCGGGAACCGGCTAATATATAGATTGCCGGTCAGGGAATGAAGAAAGATGTACTGATTTACGATTTGAAATCACTCTTTATTTCGTTTGACAGAATCTATTTTTATTAGACAGACGAACAAAAGAACATAAGAAGAAAGACAAAATGTGCTGAATGACATCTATCTACAAGTTATGAGTTATAACTTCAAATTCTTTTATGTCCTTCTGTTCTTTTGTCTAAAAAATATATATATAGACATAAGAACAGAAGGAATATGTATATCGCAGAGACGCAACGATGCGTCTCTACACGTGGATGCTATCCATCGATGGAATGTTTGTCTTTCCAATCGTCTATCAGTACATCGTGCCTCTCTTTATTTTACTGTAATGCCCATTTTCTTCATCAGGAAGCAGGCGTTCATGTTCTGTGCCACTCCTTCGCGCATGCGGTAGGAGAAGGTCAGTTCATTGTCGCGGATGTCCGCTTCGAAGCAATAGTTGCGTATTTCTTCCGGAAACTCTTCCGCCAGTTTTCCCAGCAACAGGTCGTGTGTGGCGATGATGCCGTTGGCACGCAGACGCATCAACTGCTGGATGAGGGCAAACGATCCTTTTTGTTTGTCGGTAGAGTTGGTCCCTTTGAGTATCTCATCCAGGATGATAAACAGTTCTTCGCCGCCGGTCAGCAAGTCGATGATGCGTTTCAGCCGTTTCAGTTCGGCGAAGAAATAAGACTCGTTGTCGGTCAGTGAGTCTGTTGTGCGCAGGCTGGTTACCAGCTGAGCCGGGTAGAGACGGAACGAAGAGGCATATACCGGAGCACCGATACAGGCCAGCAAATAGTTTACTCCTACGGTGCGTAGGTAGGTGCTCTTTCCGGCCATGTTGGCTCCGGTGATGATGAGGAAGGCCGGACGTTTGTCCATACGGATGTCGTTGCAGACACACTGACCGCGTTTCATGAGTGGATGTCCCATCTCTTCGCCTTCCAGCAGGAAGGGTTGCTCCGAGATCTGTGGGTAGGTATATTCCGGATGGTTGTAGGCCAGGGTAGCCAGGGAACAGAGCGCGTCCATGCTGCCGATGGCACTGAGCCAGGCCGGGAAGCGGGAAGCATAGTGTTCTTTCCATTTTTCGATGCGCATCATGTGTCGCAGTTCCCACCCAAAGAGTCCGTTGAAGATAAATAACAGTAGTATGTTGTTGCGCTGGTCCATCGCGTTCATCTCGTTGGCTAAGCGGGCAATGGCATCGGAGGCCAGGTCTTTTCCGTTGTCTGTCTGTTGTCTGATGGCCTGTATCGCTTCACTGGTGCCGTCCAGCGATTCGATGATGCGTAGCAGACTGGCATAGGTATGAAGAATCCCGAGTTTCTGTTCGTAAGTATGTAGTACCGCACTGATCTGACGGGTAAACAGGAAGGTGATCAGCACACACAGGGTAAAGATACCTGCCGGAAAACCGATCGGGACCATTCCTGCCCACATCAATCCCCAGGCAATGAGGTTGAGAGCGAACACCAGGTGAGGGATCAGACGGCATCCCACACGGTTACGGAAACGGGGTGGGGTGGTAGACCAGGTCAGGAGTTCTTCTTCATCTGCGGATTTGCCGTTATGTAGCAGACCCTGGATGCGGAATTCCTGCCGCGTCTCCAGCAAGGGAGCTATCTCGCGTATACCTTCCTGCCGTTGCGTGATTTCTTTTCTCCGGCGGAGGTGACGGATCATCCACGCGGCCAGTTGTTTCCGGCCCATCCCGGTCACCGTACGGTTGAGGTACTGGAACAGGGATTTTTCTCCGAATACATCCAGGTCGTATGTATAGAGATGGGTGGGGTCGGTAAACTCTTTGCCGTTCTCAAAGACACTGTAATCGTGTTTCAGCGCGCGTAGTTCCTGGTCGTTGACCTCTTGTCGCTTTTCTAAATACGCTCTGCGACGGAACATCCGGCTGTGTACTTTGATCAGCCATAAAAAAGGGACAAAGGTGACCAGCAGAGCACCTGTGATGAGCCACCAGGAAGAGTGCCGCAAGAGAATGGCTGCTACTACACCTGCTACAAACAGGCATACCCGGAGTATACTTACTTGCCGGATCTGCGTGATGAGCCGATTGAGCTGTTCGCCTGCTTCCCGGCTACGTTCCTGGTAGATAGCCATGATTGAATCTGTATGTTGCATAATGGATGGGGTATTGTTTACGATTGAATGAACCAACGGTCGACGAAGTCAACCAACGGTCAGCAAAGGGATTTACGATATACGATTTATTTCTTCGTCATGATCTTTATCAGAGGATTCACACTACGGAACGTTACAAGCACAAATGCCCTGATACCATCATTCAGATGTTGAGACGCAAAGACAGGTAAGATGTACGGATTAGTTCCTTCGTCATGACACCTTATTTGATTATTTACATGAGGGTACGTTTACGATTGAAAATACAGGAATCATATGTATTCAATCTTTCGTAAACATAACTACGTAACATTCAATATGCAAATATACCAGACGCATATTTGTTTCTACCTTTTATATATGATATTTTTTGTTCTTTTGTTCTTATGGGCTTTTGTCTGTTTATCAGAAAGAAGAACCTGAGAAATAAATACAATACCTGTCAACTGCAGTAAAGAGTTACTTCCCTTACAGATCGTCATTCTGATAAGGTAAGTCTGGCCAGATAGTCGTAGTGATTTCCTTCGCATACCACTTCTGCCCGGAAACCATTTTCCGTGGCATATAACTCCAACGTCTGGAAATCAATATACAACCAGTCAAAGGTTTCTCCCCGTATGTCTTTATACTGCATCCGGAAGTCTACTTCTCCGTAGTAATCATCTGCAAGATCTACGACAAAACTACCGTCTTCCTCTTCGTAGAGATAGCGCAGGTCACTGGAATCCATCAATACAGATCCGCCAGGTGCCAGCAGTTGTTTCATTTTCCGGAAAAAAGCCGGCAGGTTGGATAGTTTTCCAACGATACCCGATCCGTTCATCAGCAACAGGATCGTATCGAAAGGTCCTGTCAGGGTCGGATCGAACAGATTGATCAGGCGAACCTCTTTCACACCACGTTGCTTCATTATCTCTACGGAGAGGGGAGATATGTCCAGGGCACAGACCTCTTTTCCGGCCTCTTGTAACGCCAGGGAGTGACAGCCGCTTCCGGCACCTACATCTAAGATCCGTCCGGAAGCCATATGCAGGGCCGTGCGTTCGATCCGGGGCATGTGCGGGGATTTGCGGAAAAGTTGCCTGACGGGTATCTCGTCTTCATCGAATTGTGAAGAGAATACGCGGAGTTTCCCGGCTTTTCCCTGCGCGTGGTAGTCGGCGATAGCAGCCCCCATCGGGTCTTTCTCTTTGGAAAGTATATGTGTATCCATTCGGGTCGTTTTATATTGGGAAAGGACAAAGATAGGTATTTCGCTGAAAACCCTTATCTTTGCAACTAAAAATAAGGAGTGCGTATGAACTTACAGGATATCATAGAAGGGGGCGGCGTTGTTCTCAAGACCAGGAAAGGGGCTTCGGAGAAGGAGGAAAAGAAGGTGAAGACCAAAGCCAGGAAAGCAACCTATATACGTGGCCAGCACAACTCTGCATCGGCTAAGATGAAGGCGGAGATCCGCCGGAAACGAGCAAGCAGGAACAGAAAATGAAGGGATTTACTGATTTACGATGTACTGAACCAACGGTCAACGCAGTCCATCGAAGATCGGCGTAGCCAACACAGCGGTCAGCAAAGCCAATTACGATGTACAATGGTTGTCATCCACCTGTAGAGACGCAAAGAGATTTACGATTGGACGATTGACGATGTACGATTGAAATAACAAACAGACTAACGATCGGTTACATCTACCTGTAGAGACGCACGGCGTGCGTCTCCGCGGTACAAGGAGCGATAGGCGTAGCAGCGAAAGTTGTATTCGGCGAAGCCAAAATGTAAATTTACTCTACCTATTTAGGAACTATTATTTATAGATGCATCATATGGAAATAAAAGGAAGATTTGATCATTTCAATATCAATGTGACCAACCTGGAACGTAGCATTGCATTTTACAACAAAGCGTTGGGACTGAAGGAAAGCAAGCGTAAGGAGGCTGCCGACGGCTCGTTTGTCCTGGTCTATCTGACAGACGATACCACCGGATTTTTACTGGAGCTGACCTGGCTGCGGGATCATCCGGAGGCTTATGAGTTGGGAGAAAATGAGAGCCATCTGTGCTTTCGTGTAGAGGGAGATTATGACGAGATACGTCGATTTCACAAGGAGATGGACTGTGTCTGTTATGAAAATACCGATATGGGACTTTATTTCATTCATGATCCGGATGATTACTGGATCGAGATACTGCCTGTAAAAAGATAAAGTACAAACGGAACTGTTTGAAAAGTAGATCCCTGACCTCCTGTTATACATAACAGAGGTCAGGGATATTTTTAATATATTGTTGCCTGTGTAAGGGGCAGTACTTCACAGCCTGGGGGTTGTCGGATGGTTTCGATGATCTCCTGGATATTCATGGTATGTATAAAATGAATTCCTGACTCATTTAAAATTCGCCGCAATACATATTTGGTGTCACCACACAATTATTGCATCTTGTACTGCGGAGACGCACGGTGTACAGTGGTGTCCGGGATAAATGGTTAATATTTTAAGATCATATGGTTTATTTCAAATAGTTACATTTGATTTTTTACCCGGAGGATTTCAAGCTATTACTTTTCCGGAAGCTATGCAAATGACACTCATTTACTTCGGTTTCCTCTGAAAGCCTGAAGGGCTTTACTATCAATAACCCCCAGGGAAGCGCAGTAAGGGCAGAGCCCTAACGAAGCGACTGGGGGTATCAGGGTGTACAAATCTCTTCAACCCCGGAGTGGGTTGAATACAGAAAAACTACATTCTACATAGCATGAGTATGATTTGACATCGTTTTATTCAGGATAGAATCATTCAACCCACTTCGGGGTTGAAGACAAGGATGTGATCACTACCCCCAGTCGCTCCGCTATGCTCCGCTTCACTGGGGGTTAGTCACATTAAAGCCCTTCAGGCTTTCAGAAAGTTATGTACCGTAAAGTCACTTCAGGCTTTCACAGAGAGTTATGCACAGTAAAGCCCTCCGGGCTTTCAGAGTGGATGAGTGACAGTTGGATAGTTCCGTAAATCTTAACATAGTTTTCCGGACACTACGGCACGCCGTGCGTCTCCGCTACAGGTGGATGGTAGCATGGTGCGTTCATAGTGGTATATAAAATCCAATGTAATTTCAATCGTAAATAGTAAATTGTCTAATCGTAAATCATTTCATCCACACGTTCACAATTTCTCCGATATAGATCTTGTGCATAGGCTTTCCGGCCCATTGTTCTTTGATCTTCTCGTCGTAGATAGCTTCCGGGATCAGGGATTGTGCCGCGAGTTTCTTACATTCGATGATCAGCCAGGCTTCGGAGAAAGCCATACTGCCGTCGGGTGTAGCCAGTGGGCTGAGGCCGGAGCCAGCTACCTTGTCTTCGTTGCGTCCCGAGTGGCTGCCGCAATACTGCAAGGCTTCCCGGTAGGCTTCGGTATAGAAGGTGAATGTATAGGTATCTCCCTTCTCCATCAACTGGTAGGTATAACGCGCGGGGTTGATGTAACAGATAGCTACGGGTTTACCGTACAATACACCCAGTCCGCCCCAGCTTGCGGTCATCATATTGAATTGTTCTTCGTTGCCGGCAGTGATCAGCATCCAGTCGTCATTCAGCATTTTGATGATATTGCCCGGTAGTCTGTCCGGAGGCACTTGTCTGTATCCGTCCATGTCTTTTCCTACAGGTAGAGCGGTGGTCGGAGGAACGGTGGCAGATGGCTGAAAAACTTCAGGCTCTCTGACCTGCGGCGTAACCGGAACGGGAGGTTGTATGGCTATCTGCGGGGTTACTGCCGTAGATACTTCGATCACGACCGGACCTGTATTTGTGGTATGGGTAGCAGGTACAAGGTCAGGTTCTTTTACCGGTGCTGTGAGGGAAGCACTCAGTGCGGCGGCCGTTCCTGCGAATATATCATTAGCAAAATCTACCGTCTTACGGCGCCATTTGGCCAGTCCACGAACCAGTTTGGTCTGCGCTTTGTTGAGTGCGTATTTATCGGAGATCCACTCTTCGGCGGTGTATTTCTCTTTTTCCCGGTAGGTATAGCGTATCTTCTCTATCTCTACGCTACATGTTTCCGGTGCACACGCTACGGAGATCTGGTAATTGACCAGTGTGCGGTCCAGCGAAAGGGCACTCGTACTGAAGACCAGATATTCTTCGCCCATGGCAGCCATCTTTCCGGCAGCGGGGTCCTGGTACACTACCCGGCTGGTGTTCTCATTTTCCGCCATGCGTTCTTCCAGGTAGGTAAGTACGCGCTGGTATATCATCTCCTGTTGCATTCCGGGTATAACAAATTCTTTGGTAAATACTACCCGGCCTTCTTTCTCAGGCACTGCACCCGCCAGATAGGGTGCATCGGGGTCCTGGGCAGCTACCCAGAGCGGCAAACAAGCCATCAGGCCTGCCAGAATAAATAGTATCGGCTTGTTCATGATCGTATGTTTTATTTGTACAAATTGTTTATGTAATGTATTTATATATCAAAACTCTCTCCCCGCCGGGTAGGACAGAGAAAACGACAACCGTTTGCTGCCGCCAGAGGTGTAAATGCCTCTGCACCGGCATAATCTTCTCCGAAATGCATAGGTACAAAGAGGTCGGTACGGATCTTTTCCACAAATTGCCAGGCACCTCTCATATAGTCGGTTCCGATGCGCGGATCTACCGGAAACATGGCAAGGTGCAGCTCCGGGGCTGCCTGGTGCAGGAGATTCAATTCGGCCAGGTAGTCATCCTCTGCCTGGCGGATCTCCTCCGGGGTTGATTCATCTGTCCAGTGCCAGTTGTTGAGGTCACCGGCATGGAAAATACGTTTGCCTTCTGTTTCTATCAGAAAAGAGATTCCTACATCTGTAGAGCCAAATGCTTCTACTTTCAGCAGATCGTCCTGGTATGTGTCGCCCTTGCGCAGCCAGATTGCATCCTGTTGGGAAGCTCTGCGGTGTTTAAGAATATCATAGGAGAAAATACAATGAATATCCGGATGCTTCTGACGCCAGGAGAGGATCTCCCGGTTGAAGTGATCCGGATGAAAATGTGTAGACAGGATATACAAAGGCTTCGGGTCAGCAAGCAGGCGGTCATGTACCCACCCATGCTTCGGATCGGTCTCCGAAGTGTCTTTGTAATAATCGATAAGGACAGTGTATCTGTCGGTTTGCAGAGCAAACCCACTGTGGTAAATATAATGCAACTTCATATCCGGATCATTTGCTATGCAATGATACATAAACTTTCCCGCTCCGCCAAACCCACTGTTGTGATTTTGCAGAAATTAATTGGTATAGACACATCTGTGATTTACGATTGAGATCACAATTACTTCATTTGGCAGGTTTTCTTTTTAGAAGACAGAAGAACAAAAGACAGATAAGAAGAAAGAGAAAATGTGTGGAACAATATCTACCTGCAAGTGGTGAATGATGAATAGTAAGTCACCACTTATCACTTAAAACTCTTATATGTTCTTATGTTCTTTTGTCTGAAAACAAAGAAAAGGAATATATACATCATCGAGAATCGATACGCAAATATGCGTCTCTACAAGTGGATGATAATGATAAGGTATTTGTCTTTCCAATCGTAAATCGTAAATCGGTAAATCGTAAATGATCAGGGTGCCAGGCGTTCGATGTGCCACTGTCCGTCTGGTCTGAACTCATAGAGAAAACGATCGTGCAGCCGGTTGGAGCGCCCCTGCCAGAATTCGATCTGGTGTGGGGTTACCGCATATCCACCCCAGAAGTCGGGACGACTGATCTCCCGGCCTGTCCACAGAGCCGTCTCTGTGATGAAGTTCTTCATCAGGAACAGCCGTCCCGGTATCGCCTCACTCTGGGGAGAGATGCGTGTCGCGACCTGGCTTTGTTCCGGTCGGGAGTGGAAATAAGTATCAGACTCTGCATCTGAGGTTTTGACGGCTGTACCTTCGATATGTACCTGCCGTTGCAGGCCGTGCCAGAGGAAAGTAAGGGATATATCCGGGTTCTGAGCCAGTTGTTTCCCTTTGCGACTCTCGTAATTGGTATAGAAAATAAATTTCCCTTCATGTATGCCTTTCAGCAACACGGTGCGTGTAGAAGGTTGTCCGCTTTCGGATACGGTAGCAACGATCATGGCCGTGGGTTCGGGTTCCTGTTTTTCGATCGCCTCGCCGAGCCAGCGACCGAAAAACAGCATCGGGTCTTTCGGCAGGTCTTTCCGGTGCAACCCGTGCTTTGTGTATTCTTGCCTGATAGCCGACAGATCCATTCTTAGCCGGTCTTATTCAAACATCGGTACTTCGATCAGCAACAAATGAGCGTCGGTAAGCGCCTGGATCTCCACTTCATCCGTTTTCCATATACCTATGCCGTCGCGCCTGTAGAGATGGGTCTGTGCCACTCCGGCCTCTCCTTCGATCACAAATAGATAGACCCCGTGGTGCGGCTTGTGAAGTTCGTAGCGCAAACTCTTTCCGGCATCCAGCTTTCCCATGCAGAACCAGGCATCCTGAATGATAGAAGCAGGAGAGGTTCCATCCGGTGATACCACCGCTACAAGTTCATTCTGTTTCAACAACGGACGGATGTCAAAGTCCTGATACATCGGATAGGTTTCTCTTTCACGGGGCACTATCCAGATCTGCAGGAATTCTACCGGCTCTTCCTGGCTACCATTCATCTCGCTGTGGAAAATGCCTGTGCCGGCACTCATCACCTGGATGTCTCCCGGAGTGATGACCCTGTCGTTCATCTTACTGTCTCCATGCTGGAGTTTTCCTTTCAGCGGGATAGAGATCACCTCCATATTCTTATGCGGATGGCTTCCGAAACCTTTGCCGGGAGCTACGATATCATCGTTGAGTACCCGGAGTGCTCCGAAATTCATTCGTTCGGGGTTGTAGTACTCGTCGAAACTAAAAGTGTGGTAACTGTCGAGCCAGGAGTGTACGGAATGTCCGCGGCTGTTGGCTCTGTCTACTACTTTTTCCATATATCAGGGTTGGTTGAAGTGAATACTATCTTTTTCATCATCTGCCTTTTGCTGTCTCCGGAAGGAGAAACAGGGGATGTGAATATTCTTCTAAACAATGCGGAAAGATAAAAGTTGAAAAGGAATTCCGATTTCTGGTAGCATTGCGGAAAACACAACTCTTGTCCTCTGTACGGACTGAGGTGTATGGTATGTTCCGGTACGGGGTACATACAGCAGATCTGCCACATGCAGGGAAACACGGTTGAGTTCAACTGTTCCTCGTTGGTTCTGTCCCGGAACGCCATTCTCCATGCCCGGAAAGGAAAAGAGTGGTAGCCGCATAGCAGGAGAACCGTATAAGGTATAGATAACCTCATCAAACTTATCCGGACAGCAGGCAGACATTTGTTTGCTGTGCCGTTCGGTAAGTGAACCGAAATTATCTCTGAGCAACCATTTCGGACCATTCTTCTACTTTCTCACCGTATTCATTGTAGATAAATAACGTGTTCCGACATAGGTATTCAGGAATACCTCCTTCGGAAGAATTCCTTGTGGTTGCTTCCTCTTCGTATATATAAATATTCAGATCGTACAGGTAATTCCTTTGTGGAACAGGAAGAGTCGTTGTAAATTCCTGTTCTTCCGTACTGTTGTTGAGATGTGTATAGATCGTGATAGCAGGTGCCTGCGTCGCTTCATACACATACGTAATGCCTGTATATGCGTTGGCTCCATTATCGGTAAGAGGAAGTGCGGCGGCATAATTGAAATAATCTGTTGCAGGAAGCACTTCTGTCAGGTTCTCTACCACATGCGTATATTTGGCCGCTTTTTGTATCAGGAAGCTGTTTACAGTGCTTAATTCCGCTCTTTCCGGAAAGCGGAGGGTAATACGGAACTTGGCACAGGTACGGGTCAGTGGTACATAGACCGGCAGGTTGGAACTGTCGGTAAAGTCTACATTGTCGGTATGGCCGAACATGCAAAACCCATCGGAAGGGTTCAGGGTATTACTTTTATCTATCTCAGGGGTAAAAAGCGCGTTCATTTCACTCAGGTCTGTCAGCGCATTCAGATCACTTTCATTGTCGTAATTGGCAATGACATATACATTTTTGGTCTGCAGGTCGGCGGGCTCTATAGGCAGGGTGATGATCTGTTCCTGGTTGGATATGGAAAACCCCGTATATACATATTTATACGCAATGGTAGTGGAAGAAGGGTCAGTGAAGAAGATACTCAGATTCTTTACGGTTTGCTCTACAGCCAGGTTGTCCGCATCTATAGTCCGTGTCCAACCTCCTGAAGACTGCCCCATACGGATAGTTACTGTTTTTGCTTCCGTCTCATCTTCCGGTTCACTTTGTGCACAACTGCTGACAAACAGCAGTGTGGTCAGTAACCCTATATAATAATTTATTTTTCTCATATATTTCTTATTCAACGGATCTTACACAGCGGGATACAGTGCTGCTGTAATCGTATCTTCTGAATTCATGGTAGAGGATCTTGTCCCAATTGTCACGGTCGGACGGACTGAGGTATCCGGAACCATACCAGAATGCTTTTACCTGAATAACGACTTCGTTGTAGTACCAGGTTTCACTCTCAGTGGTTCCCGGAGGGGATTCGTAAGGCCATCCGTTAGGAAAATCCTCTTCCCGTACCATAATGTCTCCCGGAGTAAAGTAGTCGTCTACAATGTTCATTTTAGTATCTTCTATCTCATCTTCCCAGTTATTGGTCGGATACAGTACGGATTGTGACAGATCTGCACCGGTGAGTTTTTCTAAGAGTTCTCCGGCAGCCTGCCGGAATGCCAGCGGATAATAGGGGATTTCCGGATAGTCTGCTGCCAGCCAGGTATTGGACAGATAGACGTTATAGGCTGCATCTACAATAGCTAAAAAGGAGAGGAGTTCACAGGAGTTGATCAGCCTCCAGCCACTTCCGTACTTTTTCTCACAGTAATAGGGCGGATCTCCTTTGATAATGGTTGGTCCCTGTATCTCAGGATCCCAATAATTGACCACATCGTTGTATGCTCCCTGCAATCCTTGTGTCAGGTATTCGTTGTGAGACAGGATCTCTATTTTGCCACATTCGGTGGTGATGATGATGCTTGTATCCGTAGGCTCTACGGGTGGGATGGTGATCTGTGTATCGCCCTGGAAGAGGTATTGGTAAGTGTCTTGTTGCCAGTCTTTCACATACGTGATGATCTGCAGGCCACCTTCCGAGTTTAAATAGGCATTGATGATATAGTGGTAGTTGCGGATCACACTGTAGTCCGATAGATTGCTGATGTCTCTGCGCTGGAGTGCCAGACCGCTTTTCTCCGGATCACTTTCTATAGGATAGGTCTGGTTATTGATTTCCAGCAGGGTATACGTTGTACCCCCTGCCGGGACCAGGAACTCCGGTATGTAGAATATCACTGACCCGATACTGTCTCTGCTGTAGTCAAGGCCATCGAGAGACCCTTCAGGAATACTTTCCACGGGACCGTTGTAAGCCGCATCTGAGGGAGGTGCGGATAGCCTGGAAGCTACTTGTTCCAATAAGACGGAAGTGATGGACTGATCGGGGACTTCACCACCTGTTACTTTCTTCCGGAAGATCACCTCCACTTTGGCCAATGCCCGGATCAGTTCTACTCTGCCGTTGGGTACGGGCAACAGTGCCGGATTGGTTTCGGTACCCCCTTCCGCCACGGCGATATCGGTATATACCGCCGACATCACAAAGCGCCCTTCCCGGCTGGTGGCATCCGGCAGGAAGTCAGGATTATAGTCTAATGTGGTGAAACGGGTATCGGTCTGGAATTCCGACTCGTTGTCGATACTTATCAGAGCCTCGGTGAAATCGTCCGGATATACTGTCTCGTTGGCAATGAAATAGAAATTAAATGTTCCCAGAGGTAAGGCCACAGCTTTGCTTTTTTGTGAGAATCCATCCGGGAAATACAACTTCTGATTGAATACGATCTCTCCGTTGTCGGACTGGAAAACAAGCATTCTCAGTTCATCCACGCGGTCTTCCCAGAATTCATCGTCTTCGTTGATACTATACCCTGAAGCATTCAGTGACAAGGAGATCACCGCTTCGTCCGACCCATTGTTTTTCCTGTGGTCATCCTGTACACAGGAGAGGGTCAGAAAGAGAGTCAGACATAGCAGGTAACCTGTATGCTTCGGGATCAGATAGCTTCTCATATATAGTGGCTTTTTTTCCATGGTTACATTTCAGTCTCGTAGCTGTGAACCAGCCATTCGTTTACATGTATTTCTGTGATGACATAGGTTCCGCAGTTGCAAGGGTCTTCCGCGGTAAACCGGATGGTAAAATCATGATCACACGCCAGGTTCACTTCCGGGTTTTTGAGGATAAGTGCTCCCAGCAGGCTTCCCCGGTAGATCTCGGTTCCGGAGGTTTTGTCTCTGATGACGATGGTATTTTCATAACCGGTGCTCAATTTCAGAAGAGTGAAAGTGGCCTCCGGTGGATCCGAGTCTTCCGAGCCGTTGGGAATGTACTGAAGTGTATCGTCTGAGGCGAGGGTACCGTCTATATTCATCGAACCGGCATTGGACTCTATCAGGATCTGATATAGATCTGGCTGTGCCAGTCCTTCTACGGAAATGGTGATGCGGTTGGTTACCTCGAGCATATTCACATAAACTTTCTCAAAAAGCGGATCTGTAGTCTGATTCTCTTCTACATAGAAAGCCTGGCTCTCTCCGTAGAAGATTTTTTCTCCTGAGATGTCATACGCGCGTTCTGCCTCTCTTTGGATACGGAACAGCAGATCGTTCTTATGCGTAGTACCGTTGTGAAGTTCTTCTATCGTAAAGTTTGATTCATCGATACCGGACCATGCGACAACTGTATATAAGCCACTGCCGACTTCCATTTGCTGGAAGTATCCACTGTGCAATTCGGAAAGAGAGTTCCGGGTATAGTCGACTAATTTGTTCTCTTTATCAAATACAGCAAGAAGGATATCTTGTATCTCCTGCGGATACACAGTGTCCGACTCACATATACTCTTGGAATAGAAATATACATCTATTCCCTGGCTTCCGCAAGCAGGGGCAGAGTCTCCTTTGATACAGCCGGATAAGAGAGACAGGATCACCAGGCAGGTTCCCAGCAAAGGGGCGTAGCGTAAATTCATCATCGATAATGGGATCAAAGGTGAGTATATTACCTGCTCTTCAGAGGCAGAGCAGGTAATATGGAATGTATATTATAAATCTATATCGTAAGAATGTACGATCCAGTTCAATGCGGTGACCTCAACTGTCATATAGGTCTGTTCCGGAGTAAGCGGATCTATCGGATCTATCGGTGATTCCGGTTCATCGGGATTGACCGGCTTGGGGTCGGGATTAGAGGGATTCGTCGTATCCGGATCTTCCGGATACAAGGGGCTCCAGGTATGTCCCAGGTCTTTGAATCCCGTGATATTGATGTGATAAATATTGTTTCTTATTACCGGAGAATTCAGCGGGGCTTCGATATTGTCGGGGTTGAGCCATGCGTAGTATAGCATTTCTCCTTGCTGGTATACGGCAACTTTCTGGTTTTGTACCGCGTCCAATGCAGCTTGCTTGTTGGAATAGATCAGACCATCCGACTGTCCTACATAGAAAGTACTGTTGGTCAGTTCTCCTCCATCTGCTATAGCAGAGGCCAGGGGAGTCAGTTTAGCGCGTACCAGTACATAGGCCGTATTTCCTTTCCTGTAGCCGGTTGTTTTTATATCACCCGATTGATGGGTGTTTTCATAGAGGAATTTGCCCGGCAAAGATTTGTAGCCATCGCTGGCAGTAGGCAAGGCAGGTACCGGAGAAGGAGTCGAAAGGTCGGAATAGTCGTAGTAGGTACCTGCCTGATCTACGTATTCTCCTAACTCCGGTACATAATTGTATCCGTAGGTGACATATCCGGGCTGTTCCAGGAAGTATATTTCCTTGGTTCCCTGTGCCACAGAGTAAGTTACATTGGAAATAGTACCGATGGTTGTACCTTCACTGTTTGTCAGTGTATTTCCGGCGGTGGTAGTTACGATCACACGGGAGACCATGCGGACTACATCTACGGATATATGATTGGTTCCCAGTACCACAGCACTCTTGGGGATATCCGGTTCTATGACTACGGAACTGGCTTTTCCGGTCATGGTGATCACATCATAATTGACTCCGTTCTGTGTTACGATCTCCGCCAGTCCGTCTGTAGAAACTAAGGCATCGTCACTTGTAATTGTTGTATTCAGAGGCTCCGGACTGTTCAGTACGACATATATAGTCTTTGTGCCGGAAGTGGTTCTGAAAGGTTCACTGGGAGAAACGACCGTTCCGGTAGAGGAGATCCCGGTACCGGAGAATCGTTTGGCTTCTATGGTACCATCCCCGGATCTCATGTAAATATCCAGAGTCAGTATACCGTCATTTCCTGCATACTCTCCGTCCTGATTGTAATCTTCGGGTAAGGCCCGGGTGGGATTGGCTCCGGGAAGGTATACGGAGAGATTCACATACGTTGGTACACCTTCCTGGACACTACTGCCAGAGGTGTCGTCGTTGCTACAGGCAACCAAAATGGCTCCTGTAAAAAAAGCGAACAGATACTTTCCTAAATTCATAATTTCAACTTTAAATTAATTACTGACTATTCTTTAATCTGTTTCTTGGTATTTGTAAGAATGGCTTCTTCTGCCCATTCCTGTAAGGGATTGGGAATGAATTATTAATGCAGGAATGTAGCATTTCCTTACATGAAAAATATCCTAAAAGGTAGATAGTGGTTCCTACACATTAACTAAAAATTGTTTGTATAACGCAGGGAATTATAGAAAG
>JAJBTC010000114.1 GCA_020861095.1 Bacteroides sp. | reverse complement strand
CCCTTATTTGTCCTCGTTCCTTTGATTTGCTTAAAAATAAAATACTCATTTACCAGTGAAATTGTTTAGTCTAGAAATTAAAACACAATATTATGGAAAAAGATAAGTCAATATTACTTAAAGAGATTATTTCTTTTATAGAGAATAAATATGGAATTATAGACGATGTACCATTGAATGAGGATACTTTACTTGAAAAGGACTTGAGAATTACAGGAGATGAAGCCTGTGATTTTATGGTAGAATATGGTAAACATTTCAATGTAAATGTTTCAAACTTCATGGCAGATCAATATTTTGAAGCAGAGGGACATGAATACGACTGGTTATCTTCCCTATTACTAACTTTCAGATTAAAGAAAGAAGCCCCACCTATTAAGCCTTTTACTCTTGGTGACTTAGTGAAAGGTATAAAAGCAGGAAAACTGGATGAAAGCATTTTGGATAACTCTCAAGAGATGTCGCACTAACTGAAATTGTATTTACCCAAACAATGAGTGGCCGGAATATTCCGGCCACTCCAATAAATCTTTTTACGACTGTGGCGGAAACACGCACAACCTATACCTATTCGGCAGACGGTGCACTGCTCACCCGGCTGCAACAATGGAACTCTGCCCCATCGGCCAGTGCCACACCCGGCTCGGCCATAAATCCCGCTTCTTTGGATAAATCCCTGCGAACAGACTATGTGGAAAACAAGGTCT
Organism: Bacteroides sp.; assembly: GCA_020861095.1. Classification (GTDB taxonomy): domain Bacteria; phylum Bacteroidota; class Bacteroidia; order Bacteroidales; family Bacteroidaceae; genus Bacteroides. The sequence continues at coordinate 15,401 of JAJBTC010000114.1, read as the reverse complement.
ACGAAAACGGTACGCTCAAACGCATCTTTGTGGATAACGGATACATCGAAAACGGAACGTATCACTTCTATGTCAAAGACTACCTGGGAAACAACCGGGTGGTGGATCGGAACAGTAACCTCATCCAGAGCTCCATTTCGTGTGCGGTACGCCATCCAGGGTGGCGTTTGTTTCGCCCTCGCTACCGCTACGGCTCCACTGCACTTGCCCTGGGCCAGAGTCTGACGTGCCTGCAGCACTACACAGACATCGTATACCATACAATAGATTATAGAGCATGCCTGAAAGTGTAGGATATGCGATAGAGAACGGAGATGATTTGCAGATAGAGGATCAAAGAGATGCCAGAAATAAAACATGGATTAATAATCAGATAAAATTATCCTGATTATCAAAAAAACGGATTGCTTTTCCGTGATTTCCTGAACATCCCACATAGGACTGCGTCGCTCTGCGATTGACTGCGTCGACCGTTGGTTCAGGACTGGGGGATACCTCCATCTTCCTGTTTTAAGACAGCCTCCATACGTATGATTCTTATCTCTTTCGATAAATAGAACCCTCCGGGAAATCAGGTATTGACCCTTAGCAACACCCGGAAGCCTGTAGATGCCTCACTGGCCCATTCAACAGCCTGTCGGTTTCCCGCCCCTGCCTGTTATACCATCCTGTTACTTCTTATATAAAACCAGATATATACCGATACCAACCACAAGTACCGAAGGTACAGCACCCGTCAACGAACTGTTTCGCTGTAAACGGGTGTCGTATCTCCGGTATTCATGGAGTTACCTTGTGCAGAGAGGTGGCTCCGGCACAGTCCGGAAAGGAGCTTTATCCGCGTCGCCGGATCATCCTGTTGATCGGCCACAGCAGGAGCATCGCAACGATACTCATCGCGGCCACCACATACCCTACCCGGTTGAAATGGCGCAGAGGTTCCGCCGCGCCAGGCTGTACGATGATCAGTCCGGCTACCATCGCTCCTACCCCATTGGAGAGTTGTTGCAACGAAGCACAGAGGCTCATGTAACTGCCCCGGTCACGTTGTGCAGGCACAGCGGTGTTGAGTGCCATGGCCGGTACTTTTCCGCAGGAGATACCCAGGAACATCAGCATATTCATCCCGATCACCATCCACAAAGGAACAGGAGTGAGGTGTGTGAAAAGCAGTACAACCCCTATCATCAGAGACGAACCGATCAGGAACAACCGGTATTTCTCCATCCTGTCGCTCAATCTGCCGATCAGAGGCATAGCGATGATCGTGGCCACTCCCGTACAGATATAGACCAGTGGCAATTGCTCTTGTGTGACCCCTGCATTGTTGATCAGAAAGGTAGCGTTGAACGGCATCATCATGGCCCCGCCGGTGGTAAGGAACGCGATACACACAAACCCCAACAGATAGGATCGGGTCGAGAACACCCGCCACAACCGTTTGAGCACATTTTCAGGTGTTTGTAGCCTCATGTGTTCTACGACAGGACGGAATCCGGCCCCGATCGCGATCCAGATCAGCGCGGCCAGCACAACAATAGACAGGAAAGTAGCGTTCCACCCCCACCGGTTGGCAATCAGTATGCCGGCCGGAATGCCCAATACCTGGCTCACGGAAAAAGCCATCTGCACATATCCCATCACCCGTCCGCGCTGGTTGAGTGCAAACAGATCACTCACAATCGCCATGGAGATAGAGGCAATGACCCCACCAAACAACCCCGTTACGCTACGCGCTACCAGCAAGACAGGATAACTGTGCGACAATCCGCAAAACAGGGTTCCCACCATAAAGCCGGTATAAAAGAAAAGGAGGAATTTCCTGCGGTCAAACCGATCGGCCACCGCCGAAGCCAGCACCCCCATCACTCCTGCGCCCAACGCGTAGGAGGAGACCAACAGGCCAAACTGTGCCGTATCGATACGCAGTCCTTTCATCAGCATATCGCCCAACGGGGAGATGATCTGAAAATCCATCACAATGGTAAATTGCAGCAGGGCCAGCACCGCTACTACAAACATCTGATACCTGGTAAACGGAGTTACCTTTGAAACATCGTTTTTCATTCTTTCTTTGTGGATTATAAATTGATGCTGCAAAGTTCCTCAGAAAGTGAGGCCCACACAAGGGGGTTACTTGTCCTTAATTTGTCAATTTTTGACTTTTGTGTATCTTTACCCCGTATAAGAGACGCAACGGCCCTTCCGGGGTACCGGATGGCAACGGCTTCCCGGGTATCCGGGAAAGGCCGGGAAGGCGGATCAGCCCCGTCGTCCGTTCTACAGGAAATAAACCCGATACACTGTCTCCGACATGGAAAAAGTAGAAAGAATACGCATGTTCCACTTGCTGGCCCACTCCGGTGTGCCCGGCCTGACCTGCTACCGGGACTATATCCTTATCCTGGAAATGACACCCCGCCACTTGTGGGAGTTTCAGATGGAGAAGATGCCCATCCGGCTGGAAGAGTACTGCGTTATATTAGTGGAAAAGGGCGAAATGCACATCCACATCGACTATATACCTTACTCGATAGGAGAAAATACATTTCTGCTGATCAAAGAGAGGAACATCATCCAGATCGTATCGGTATCGGAAGACCTACAGGGATATCTGATGATAGTGGCTCCTTCCTTCCTGCGAAGTCTGACCCTGGATGTAAGCTCTCCCCGGGGGATAAACACAACCTTACTCTCTCCCGTGACTTCCCTGGAGCAGACAGAATTCCGGATCCTGTGCAACGATATGGAGCGGTTGCGAAACAACATGGGTCGCACCGGACACCTGTTCCATGCCCGACTGGTAGAGAATGAACTGACCAATCTGATTCTGGAAATATGGAACTTCCGGGTACCCCAGGCAGATATACAACCGACAGTGGCGCAGAAAACGGGAAATCGCGGGCATGTAGTGGCACAGTTTTTTAAATTGCTCTTTTTGCACATCCGCAAGCAGCGCGAAGTAGCGTTCTACGCAGATCAGCTATGCGTCACCCCCATCTATCTGTCCCGGGCAGTGAAACAGGTGATCGGATTGCCTCCCATACGGATAATCAGTGACCTCGTGATCTCTGACGCACTGATATTCCTCCGACAGAAAGATGTCTCTATCCAGCAAATAGCGGAAGAACTGCACTTTCCCGATCAGGCATCCTTCAGTAAGTTTTTTAAGAAGTATACCGGAAAATCTCCTACGGAATACCGGAGAACCCTGATCCGGAAATGAACTCCGGCCTTTTTTGCAGGCAACAAAAGGTAGAAACAAGAAGAGATTTACAACAGGACGAAACAACGGGAGACGAAGTCAATGGCGATGTGCAATGGAAAAAACCTGAAAGTTTTAAGTAGTTAGTTTTAAGTTCTGAGTTCTGAGTTTTAAGTAGTAAGTTATGCTTTTTATCTTATTTCCGGATGATACTTGAAAGTTATAAGTTTTAAGTAGTAAGTTCTGAGTTTTAGTTTATGGATTCTTTTTATCTATTTCCGAAGGATACTTGAAACTCAGCACTTAAACAGGTACACCTACGAAACACATAGTTGCATTTCCGCGGCAGGATAATCCGGTTCCCATTCCGTTGTGCCCTGTTTTGTGGAGGAAGAGGGCTTGCCTGCGGATGACAGCCTGCGTTCTGCCGGCTGGTAAGATTCCTTTCTCCGCGTATCCATGATCACATTTACAAGGCCCATTTACAAAGAAACAGGCAGAAGGAATATAGAACAAACCTTACCACCAGCTTCCGGAATCGCATACGGTGGTGAAAGCTCATTCATCCTCAGCCTGTTTCTTTCCTTCTGAAAATCGGTTGCTTGTTATTTATTCTTCCGCTGCTTTCGCATTGATAAAGTCTTCCGCAATCACGGTCAGGGATACATCCGTCTCTTTTTCATTGCTCAGGATCTGCTCGAGCAGGGCAGTCACCTCCTGGTCGCCTAAGTAGCGGGAGAAGATGCGAAGTGTACCGTAGGTAGCAATCTCGTAATGCTCTACCTTCTGTGCAGCCAGAATGAGTCCGGCATCCCGGATGAAACTGTCTTTATCAGTATCTTTAATGATCTCTTTGGCCTCTTTCACCAGACCTTCCATGGCCGGACATGTTTTTGTTTCGGGTTCTACTTCCAACGCCTGGAATACCTGTTCCACCAGTTGTACATGCCTCTCGGTCTCCCGGGTATGTTTTTCAAACGCTGCGGCTGCCTGAGGACTGGTAGCGGCTGCCTGCATTTCAGGCAATGCCCTGGTCAGTTCTTTCTCTGCCCAGTAGATATCTTTCAGATTGTCGATAAAGAACTCTTTGAACTCTTTGCCTTTCATTTCTCCATTCTTTCCAAACATAATGCTAATCTTTTTAAAGTGATTGTTTTTAGTTTACAGTTCCCTGTAACAAATAAGAGAAACATCTCATCCCTTTAAATAGTTGCTTCTTTTTGAATTGATTATCACTTCTTTGTTTTCTTTGACCGTACACCCGTAAAAAATAAGAACATACATACGCGATATTCCATATAAGGCTATCTCTATAACCTGCAGTTCATCATTCCTTGTATACAGCTCCTCCATTGCCCTGTAGCAAGGTAGTATACTCTGTATCTATAAACATATCCACAAAATATTCCTCTATAGAGAAAGGGATTTCCTGTAAAGACGCACGGCGTGCGTCTCCGCGGTGCAGGTCCAATAAAGGAGTGTGCGTCTCCGCGATGCAGGTCCAACCCAAGAGTGTGCGTCTCCGCGATGCAGGTCCAACCCAAGAGCGTGCGTCTCTGCGGTGCACGTTCAACAAAAAATGTCTTCCGCCTGGTATATGTATTTCCATTCGGTCTGCGGAGACGCACGCCGTGCGTCTCTACAGGCACCGGAGTAGTATTACCACGAACGATGAACTTCTGCTCATAAAAAATGAAGACATCCTCAGTGCTGAACCAACGGTCGACGCAGTCAATCGCAGGTCGACGCCGTCACCCAGGCGGTCGATGCAGTCCACAGAACGATCGACGCCGTCAACCGCAGACCAGCCTCTTTCTCCGCGGTATATACCGACGCTACGTTTTCCCCGGAGAAAGCGAACCACTTATAAAAAACGAAGATGCCCCGGCTGAGGCATCTTCGTTCCTTAGGTATACAAGAATTCTTACTTATACTCTTCCCAGCTCTTGATGGCAATGTCCTCAATATCCATGGTACAGAACGCCTGGATAAAGGCACTTGCCAGACGGGCATTGGTGATGAGTGGAATATTCAGGTCGATGGCCGCGCGACGGATCTTATAGCCATTGCTCAGTTCCCCTGCCGTCAGGTTCTTGGGAATATTCACCACCATATCGATCTGCTTCTCACGCATCATATCCAGTGCCTGAGGGCTTCCCTCTTCGCTGGGCCAGTAGACATGGGTGCTTTCGATACCACTCTCTGCCAAAGCGTTGTGCGTACCTCCCGTGGCAAAGAGTGTATATCCCTTCTTCACCAACAGCCGGGCCGCATCCATCATATCCGCTTTCTGCTTGGGCGTACCCGTAGAGAGCAGGATGTTCTTCCTGGGGATGCGGTAGCCCACAGAAAGCATCGCTTTGAGCACCGCACAAGAGGTATCCATACCGATACACCCCACCTCACCGGTAGAAGCCATATCCACCCCCAACACAGGGTCAGCCTTCTGCAAACGGTTGAAGGAGAACTGGGAAGCTTTGATTCCCACATAGTCCAGTTCGAAAAGGTTCTTGGAAGGTTTCTCCACCGGAATTCCCAGCATCACCTTGGTGGCCAGCTCAATAAAATTGATCTTCAACACCTTGCTTACGAACGGGAACGAACGGGAGGCACGCAGGTTGCACTCGATCACCTTGATGTCGTTGTCCCGCGCCAGGAACTGGATATTGAACGGTCCCGAGATATTCAGCTCTTTCGCAATCTCCCGGCTGATCCGCTTGATGCGGCGCACCGTCTCCACATAAAGTTTCTGTGGCGGGAACTGTATGGTAGCATCTCCCGAGTGTACCCCGGCAAACTCAATGTGCTCACTGATGGCATAGGTTGTGATCTCCCCGTCACGCGCTACGGCATCCATCTCTACCTCCTTCGCATGTTCGATGAACTGGCTCACCACCACCGGATGTTTCTTACTGACATTGGCCGCCAATTGCAGAAAGCGTTCCAGCTCTTCCGGATTGGAGCATACATTCATCGCCGCGCCACTGAGCACATAACTGGGGCGCACCAGTACCGGAAAGCCTACCTCCTCCACGAACTCATGGATATCCTCCATCGAGGTCAGCTCGCGCCAGCGGGGCTGGTCCACGCCGATACGGTCGAGCATAGCAGAGAACTTCTCCCGGTCTTCGGCATTGTCGATGCTCCGGGCACTGGTACCTAAGATAGGTACGTTCTGCTGATCCAGGCGCAGGGCCAGGTTGTTGGGGATCTGTCCGCCCGTAGAGACAATCACCCCGTGCGGCTGTTCCAGTTCCAGGATGTCCATCACCCGCTCGAACGTGAGTTCGTCGAAATAGAGGCGGTCACACATATCGTAGTCCGTAGACACCGTCTCCGGATTGTAATTGATCATCACACTGCGCCAGCCTTCTTTGCGGATGGTATTGAGGGCCTGCACCCCGCACCAGTCAAACTCTACCGACGAGCCGATGCGGTAGGCACCCGATCCCAGTACCACGATGGAGCGACCGTCGTTCTCGTACGTAATGTCATTCGCCACACCGCTATAGGTTAGGTAGAGGTAATTGGTCTGTGCCGGATATTCGGCCGCCAGCGTATCGATCTGTTTCACCACCGGCAGGATGCCTTGCTCCTTGCGCAGGGCGCGCACCTTCAGGATCGCTTCGTCGGAATCCATCTGCTGGTCCCAGCCCCACGCGCGGGCCACCTGGAAATCGGAGAATCCCTGCACTTTGGCTGTACGCAGCAACTCCGGATCGGTACCTTCGGCATCTTTTTCTTTCAGCGCGCGCGAAGTCTCAATGATATTCATCAGTTTTTGCAGGAACCACTTGTCGATCTTCGTCAGGTCGTGGATCTGATCCACCGTATACCCTGCCCGGAAAGCTTTGGAAATCACAAAGACACGCTTGTCCGTAGGTTCCCGCAAGGCCTTATCTATGTCTTCGATCACCAGTTCTTTGTTCTCCACAAACCCGTGCATTCCCTGCCCGATCATACGCAACCCTTTCTGGATCGCCTCTTCAAACGTACGTCCGATGGCCATTACCTCTCCCACCGACTTCATGGAAGAGCCCAGTTCGCGGTCTACCCCGTGAAACTTGCCGAGATCCCAGCGGGGGATCTTACATACCACATAGTCCAGCGCGGGTTCAAAGAAAGCCGTAGTGGTCTTGGTCACCGAGTTTTTCAGATCGAACAATCCGTAGCCCAGTCCCAGCTTGGCAGCCACGAAGGCCAGCGGATAGCCGGTAGCCTTGGAGGCCAGGGCCGACGAACGGCTCAGACGGGCGTTCACCTCGATCACCCGGTAGTCTTCCGATTCGGGATCAAACGCATACTGCACGTTACACTCTCCTACGATGCCGATGTGACGGATGATACGGATGGCCAGTTCACGCAGCTTGTGGTATTCGCTGTTGGTCAGTGTCTGCGAAGGAGCAATCACGATCGACTCCCCGGTATGGATACCCAGCGGGTCGAAATTCTCCATGTTACACACCGTGATGCAGTTGTCGAAGCGGTCGCGCACCACCTCATACTCCACCTCTTTCCAGCCCTTGAGGCTCTTCTCCACCAACACCTGCGGAGAGAAAGAGAAGGCTTTTTCCGCTAAGCGATCCAGCTGTTCTTCGTTGTCACAGAATCCCGATCCCAGTCCGCCCAGCGCGTAGGCCGCGCGGATGATCACCGGATAGCCCAGTTCTTTCGCGGCCCGTCGGGCATCCACCATGTTCTCTACCGCTTCACTCCTGATGGTCTTTACGTCGATCTCGTCCAGCTTGCGGACAAACAGTTCGCGGTCTTCCGTATCGATAATGGCCTGTACCGGGGTACCCAGTACCTTCACGTTGTATTTCTCCAGAACGCCCGCCTGATAGAGTTCTACCCCGCAGTTGAGAGCGGTCTGCCCGCCAAATGCCAGCAGGATGCCCTGCGGACGCTCTTTGGCGATGACCTTCTCCACAAAATAGGGAGTCACAGGCAGGAAGTAGATCTGATCCGCTACCCCTTCACTGGTCTGTACGGTAGCGATATTGGGGTTGATCAGGATGGTCTCGATGCCTTCCTCTTTCAGGGCTTTCAGGGCCTGCGATCCGGAATAGTCGAACTCTCCGGCCTCACCGATCTTCAGGGCACCGGAACCCAATAGCAATACTTTCTTTATCTCTTCTTTCTTCATGACGGGTATGTTACTTTTTTGTTTTTTTGTTTTTTCTCTTCATTTCTTTGCTCCGCCAAAGAAACGAAGCAAAGAAAACGACACCAGGGGATTTACGATTTACTCCCTTCGGTCATGACCCCTTATTTGACCATTGACATTAAGGAACGTTGACGATTGACGATGTACGATTGAAAATACATCGTGTAATATGTGATTTGTGTCTCTTCGCTACTCCGTTTGCTGTCCGCCGACGAGCAGGAAAAACTCGCTTCGCTCAGACAAATCCTGCTCTGTTGTCAGCGTACATCTGCACTCCGTTTACGCTGCGAGACCAAAGGCGACCCAACGCCTGTTCCAGGCGTGTTGCGGACGACAGTAGCTGCGTTTCGTACAATTACGCCCAACAACGTTGGGTAGATAACGATAAATTATACCAGACGCATTGCAGATAATTGTGACTGCGTTTGGTACAATTACGTCAAATGTATTACAGAACACTGTAGCTTTATCCGACGACACAGAAGCTGGTATGTTGAATCGTACATCCATACATCTTCTGGTTCTATGTATGTTTCCGCATAAAAAGACGGTGGTTTGATAAGCTGTTATTTCATCAGCTTTATAAATTCGTCAAACAAAAACTCGGTATCGGTAGGTCCGCTCGCCGCTTCCGGATGGAATTGCGAAGAGAACCAGGGATTCGTTTTGTGGCGTATGCCCTCGTTGGAGCCGTCGTTCATATTGAGGAACAAAGGTTCCCATTCCGCAGGCAGGGAGTTATTGTCTACCGCATAGCCGTGGTTCTGGCTGGTCACGAAGCAGCGTTCCGTTCCGGCCATCCGTACCGGCTGGTTGTGGCTGCGGTGTCCGTATTTAAGTTTGTAGATCGACGCGCCTCCCGCCCTGGCCAATAGCTGGTTGCCCATACAGATACCAAAGATAGGCAACCGGGGATTTTGCATGGCTTTGCGGATGTTCTGTACCGCGGCATCGCACGTATCGGGATCACCGGGGCCGTTGGAGATAAACAGTCCGTCGAATTCCAGGGTGTTGAAATCATAATCCCACGGCACACGGATCACCTCTACCCTCCGGCGGGTGAGGCAGCGGACAATGTTGGTCTTTACACCGCAGTCTACCAGTACCACTTTCTTACGACCTTCTCCGGCGTTGTAGCGGATCACTTCTTTGCAGGAAACCTTGTCTACGAAATTCACTCCTTCATACGTAGCTTCAGGGATGTTGTCCGGTTGGTCATCAAACACGATCTTTCCCATCATCACCCCGTGTTCGCGGAGCACCTTGGTAAGTTCACGCGTGTCTATGCCAGTGATCCCGGGTACCTGTTCGCGCTTCAACCAGTCGGCCAGGCTCTCCGTAGCGTTCCAGTGACTGTGCTCGTAGGAATAGTCACTTACGATGATGGCTTCCACATGGATCTTTTCACTCTCCATGAATGTAGCGTTCCCATCCTTATCAAACGTACCGGGAGGTACACCATAATTTCCTACAAGAGGGAAAGTCAATACCATCAACTGTCCCGCGTAGGAAGGGTCCGTAAGACTCTCCGGATATCCGGTCATAGCTGTGTTGAAGACTACTTCGCCCGCCACAGGCTTCTCGTAGCCAAACGACTTACCGTGAAAGCGGCTCCCGTCGTCAAGGATCAGGGTTACATTTCTCTGCATAAATAATATATAGTTGTTTTCGTTTTTATCCACTGTTCTCATCCACTGTAGAGACGCAAGGCTTGCGTCTCGGCATGCCGAATGGGAATATATTACACTGTTGGAATATACCTGTTTATTGGACGTACACCGCGGAGACGCAAGCCTTGCGTCTCTACAGGTATATGCATTCCCATCCGGTATGCATACCCGTTCGATATGCATACCTGGCCGTGCGCCTTGCCCTCAAAACTGATAACCATCTTCAATGTAACTGATAAACGCCTGATTGAGCATCCGTACACCTCCCGGTGTCGGATAATCTCCACTGAAATACCAATCTCCCGTATGGTGTGGACAAGCCTCTCTGAGACCTTCCAACGGCTGGTACACAAGCTCTACCTTCGCCCGCAATCCCGGAGGGGTGAGCAACTCTACCATCTTGGCAGAGACCTCTTCATCGGTAAAGGGTGCGTAGATCTCCTTTACATAATTGACCATCTGTTCTTTGGGCAGACCTTCCTGCTCTTTCGACTTGCGGTAGGCCGCTTCGATCACGTCCCGCATGTCCCGTTCCTTAAGCAACTCGATCGCTGCTTTGAAAGCGATAAACTCCTTCATACGTGCCATATCGATACCGTAGTAGTCGGGATAGCGTACCTGTGGAGAAGAGGAGACGATGATGATCTTCTTCGGCCCCAGCCGGTCGAGTATCCCCAGGATACTTTGTTTCAGCGTAGTACCTCGCACGATACTGTCATCAATGATCACCAGATTGTCTACTCCCGGACGCAGGCTGCCATACGTCACATCGTAGACGTGAGCCGCCAGGTCGTTGCGGCTGTTTCCCTCGGCAATAAAAGTACGCAATTTGATGTCCTTGATCGCTACCTTCTCGCTACGGATGCGCCGTGCCAGTATCCGGTGCAGCTCGTTCCTATCCGGATGGTGTCCCAATGCGGCGATCTGCTGGGCCTTCTCTTCGTTGAGGTAGTTGTCCATCCCTTCCAGCATTCCGTAAAAAGCCACCTCAGCCGTATTGGGAATAAAAGAAAACACCGTATGGTCTATATCGTTGTCTATGGATTTGAGTATCTTAGGTACCAGTTTTTCTCCCAGTAGTTTCCGCTCGCGGTAAATATCTACATCGCTTCCGCGGGAGAAATAGATCCGTTCGAACGAACAGGCGCGTTTCTCCCGGGCCTTATTGATCTGGTTGGTACGGTATTTACCCTCTTTATTGACCAGCAATGCCTGTCCCGGCTGCAATTCCCGGATATCTTCCACAGGAATATCGAAAGCCGTTTGTATCACCGGACGTTCTGAAGCCAGCACAATGACCTCGTCGTTGGCATACCAGAAAGCCGGCCGGATGCCCCACGGATCACGCACGGCAAACGACTCGCCGCTCCCGGTGAGCCCACAGATCACATAGCCACCGTCCCAGCCTTTACTGGAACTGCGGAGTACATTGGCCAGGTCGATCCGGTCTTCGATGTAATGGGTAATATCCATTCCCGTCAATCCTTCCGCGTCGGCCAGGGTATACAGGCGTTCCACCTCCCGGTCCAGACGGTGTCCCATCTGTTCCAGCATGATGTAGGTATCGGCATATTTACGCGGGTGCTGCCCGATGGCGGTGATACGGGCAAAGATCTCGTCCACATTGGTCATGTTGAAGTTGCCGCAGAGTGCCAGGTTCCTGGCCCGCCAGTTGTTGCGGCGAAGGAAAGGATGTACATAGCTGAGGCCCGACTTTCCGGTGGTGCTGTAGCGCAGATGACCCATGTATACCTCTCCGGCAAAAGGCAGGCAGCGTTTGGCAAACTCCGCGTCCTGCACCTGACCGGCAGGGAAATCTTTGAAAGTGGTATGTATATTTTGAAAAATTTCCGTGATGGCCCCCGACCCGGTGGCACGCTCACGGAACATATATTCTTCTCCAGGATTGGATTCCAGTTTGACACAGGCAAGTCCTGCCCCTTCCTGACCCCGGTTGTGCTGCTTCTCCATCAACAGGTAAAGCTTATTGAGGCCATACATCCAGGTACCGTACTTCTCCTGGTAGTATTCCAGCGGTTTCAGCAGCCGGATCATGGCTACCCCGCACTCGTGTTTCAGTTGTTCCATACAGAGGATCTACCTAATTATATTATTTATTACTCTTCGTTTCTTTGGGCCGCCAAAGAAACGAAGCAAAGAAAGACGAATGAATTTACGATTTACTCCCTTCGGTCATGACCCCTTATTTGACCATTGACATTAAGGAACGTTGACCCTTTACGATGTACGATTGACATTACTTATCAGAGTATCTGATTTCTGTATCCTCGTCCATCTGCACTCCGTTTACGCTGCGAGACCAAAGGCGACCCTACGCTTTTCCAAAGCGTGCCAGCGGATGTGTGTGACAGCGTCCGGACACCTTCGGATGCGTTGAGTTTCGTTATACTTGGGAAAAACACCGTATCCCCTGTTATCATCCACTTGTAGAGACGCACGGCGTGCGTCTCCGCGATGTATGCCCAATAAAACATACATTCCGCGTTGTATATGCATTCCCATCCGGCATGCTGAGACGCAAGCCTTGCGTCTCTACAGGAGACCTATAATTTCAAAGCCTGGCAAACCATCCGGAACGTGATCAGGATGGAATGAAACGCCATGGAGTTGTAAGGAATAGCTTCAAATCCTGTCAGATCAAACCGGCAATTGTAGCATTGCAGGTGACGATCGCCTGATCCTAAGCATTTCTTTTTCAACTTTCCGATCAGTTTACTACCGATGCTCTGTTGTGTTGCCTTACTCTCCCCGTTTTCCCGTATATATCTGTTTTGTTTTTGCATCTATATCCCCGTTTACAAGACTGAAAACCCACGTTTTCAGGTTATTCTTCTTATTTCCGGATGTAAAGATACATCAAAAAAACGAGTTATTCCGGCATATTCCCGGGCGATGTAACGTATATTATCAATTCCTATAACTTTTTAATTACCCACTTTGAACAACCGGGATAGTTACGATCTCACCATCTACTACGTGCCATTTTGTTAAGAAAAAACTTCTGTTTTCACATTCCTTATCTTTTCTTATCCTTTAGCTTTGAAATTACAGCATGTACCTCCAATCGTACATCGTACATCCGTAAATCTTTTCATTCTACCGTCACCGACTTCGCCAGGTTACGTGGCTGGTCTACATCCAATCCCTTACATACTGCCACATGATAAGCAAGCAGTTGCAAAGGCACTGTCGTAATGAGCGGATCAAGACATTCCAGCGTAGCCGGAAGCTGGATGCAATAGTCCGCGATGCGACTGATCACCTCGTCCCCTTCCGTCACCACAGCGATCACCCTACCCTTACGGGCTTTGATCTCCTGTATATTGCTCAATACCTTCTCATACATACCGTTGCGGGTAGCAATGACCACTACCGGCATTTCGGCATCGATCAGCGCAATGGGTCCGTGCTTCATCTCCGCCGCCGGATACCCTTCGGCATGTATATAAGATATTTCTTTCAGTTTCAATGCCCCTTCCAGTGCTACCGGATAGCTGTATCCGCGTCCCAGGTAGATAAAATTATGGGCATAGGTGAATATCTTGGAAAGCTCCGTGATGGAGTCGTTAAGTTTCAGTACTTCCTTCATCTTCTCCGGTATTCCACTGAGCTCTTTGACTACCTTCAGGAAGGTCTCTTCCTCCACAGTACCCTTCTCGCGGGCCAGTGTCAGTGCCAGCATGGTCAGCACCGTCACCTGACCCGTAAAGGCCTTGGTAGAAGCCACTCCGATCTCCGGACCTACATGGATGTAAGACCCGGTATGTGTGGCTCGGGGGATAGACGATCCTACTGCGTTACAGATACCGTAGATAAAAGCTCCCCGGCTGCGTGCCAGTTCCACCGCTGCCAGCGTATCCGCCGTCTCACCGCTCTGTGAAATGGCAATTACCACATCGTCACTGCCGATCACCGGATCGCGGTAGCGGAATTCCGAAGCATATTCGACCTCTACAGGGATGCGACAGAAACTTTCGATCAGTTGCTTACCAATGAGTCCGGCATGCCAGGAAGTACCACAGGCCACGATGATAAATCGTCTGGCCTGTAAGAGTTTCTCTTTATAGTCGATCACCGCCGAAAGCACCACATGGTCTCCCTCCACATTGATGCGACCCCGCATACAGTCGTGGATACAATCGGGTTGTTCGATGATCTCTTTGATCATAAAATGTGGGTATCCCCCTTTTTCCAACTGGCCCAGGTTGAGTGCTACATGCTTCACTTCATGAGGCATCTCCACATTGTGCAGGTTCACCACTTTCAGTTCCTGCCCCCGGCGGATCACGGCGATCTCCTCGTCTTCGAGGTAGACCACCTTGTCGGTATACTCTACAATAGGTGTGGCATCCGATGCCAGGAAAAACTCCCCGTCACCGATACCCACCACCAGCGGACTACTCTTGCGGGCCGCGATGATCTCGTCCGGATGATTCTTTTCCAGTACAGCGATGGCATACGCCCCGATCACCTCCCGCAAGGCCAGTTGCACGGCGGTCAGCAGATCGAGATGGTTCGTCACCTGGATATATTCGATGAGCTGTACCAGTACTTCGGTATCCGTACTGCTTCTGAACACGTACCCTTTGGCCTGGAGTTTCTCCTTCAGAGAAGCATAGTTCTCTATGATACCGTTATGGATAAGTGCCAGCGTTTCGGAAGAGGAGTAATGCGGATGGGCGTTGGCCGAACTGGGCTCACCGTGTGTAGCCCAGCGGGTATGGGCAATGCCGATATGGCCCGAGGTATCTTTTTCCGCGACAAATTCTTCCAGTTCGGAAACCTTCCCTTTTGCCTTGTATACATTCAACTGCTGGTTGTTGCCGATCAATGCGACTCCCGCGCTGTCGTATCCGCGATACTCCAGCCGTTTCAGTCCTTTGATCAGGATGGGATACGCATCCTGTTTACCTATATAACCTACGATTCCACACACGATTTGATTTACGATTTACGGATTTACGATGTACGATTTAATTCACTCAAGAAATACGATATTTACGATGTACGATTTACATCATTCAAGGAACATTATATTTACGATGTACGGATTTACGATGTACGATTTAATTTATTCACAGTACAATGTATGTACACTATACAGACATACGGTTAAAAATCCGATTGATCAAAGATTACAGCGTGTACTGTCAATCGTACATCGTAAATCCGTAAATCGTAAATCAATCTCTTCCTTTGTTTGCCGGCAAAGATACAAATTACAATTACATAAAGTTCAACAAACGATGAATTATTTGACAGAAGCACACAAAAAGTTTATTTATCAAGCAAAAAGCCAAATCTTTGATTATTTTCATCTCAAAAAGAAACATCTTAC
>JAJBTC010000193.1 GCA_020861095.1 Bacteroides sp. | reverse complement strand
CGTATATAGAGGCCATGAAAAAGACAAACCATCCGAGCCTTGCAGAGAGCTATTATCTGATGTTACGGGCTTTTCATAGTAACTCAGTGGGTTATGATAAGATTGAAGAATTAAAATTGTATATACAAAATAAGTTTCATGATTATAAACCTATTCAGGATTTGGGCCTTACTCCTGCACCCAAACCCAGTGAAGAAGCACTACGTGTTGCTGCTCGTTTGAAGGAAATTAGTGCAGGACGTGATTATGTAGTTCCTCAGGATACGATAATAGGTGCACACATTACTTTGTCTCTTCCCGATATGGAAGGAACATATATCTCTACCGATAGTTTGATTAATGAGTATGTTCTTATTGATTTCTGGGCCAGTTGGTGTGCCCCTTGTCGCAAAGAATCTCCTTATCTGAAAAAGGCCTTATCTATCTATGGCTCTTCCTTTTCCATCTATGCAGTAACACTGGACAGTGATCTTAATGCTTGTATGCAGGCTATTGAGAGAGACGGTACAGAAGACTTTATACATGTGAAAGGGATTCTGGGTGGTAGTTTCCCCTGTTATGCCGTACGGAAACTGGGAATCCGCGGTATCCCTGCGAATTTCCTGTTGGACAAAGATCGCCGGATTGTGGCGAAGAACCTTCGGGGAGGAGAACTATTGAATATGCTGGAACACCTTATACAGAAGAAATAAAAATACACCTAATTAAACTGCTTTTTCAAAGTAGTCCGGAATGATTTCATTATCATCCTGTTCAGACACGACAATTGATGCGAACTTTTCCACACTATACACAACATGACATCATGGACTGTGGCCCTACCTGTCTGCGTATGATCGCAGCCTGGTATGGAAAGCACTACTCCTTAGAATGGCTGCGTGAACACTCGTTCCTGAACCGCAGCGGTGTGTCGTTGCTGGGTATCAGTGAGGCGGCGGAACAGATCGGGTTTCGCAGTATGGGGGTACAGATCAGTTACGACAAGCTGGAAGAAGCTACTTTGCCCTGTGTGGTGCATTGGGATCAGACGCATTTTGTGGTTGTGTATAAGATCTCTCCGGCTTCGGCAAAGAAGAAATACGTATGGGTAGCCGATCCGGGTACGGAAAAAGTAAGATATACGAAAGAAGAATTTTGCCGGCACTGGCTCAGTTCCTGTGATGAAGGAGGGATGACAGGTATCGCCTTGTTGCTGGAACCGACCCCCGATTTTTATATAGCAAAGGATCAGGAAGGTACTCCCGGCAAGGCCGGATTTCTCTTTTCCTATCTTCGCCCTTACCGTCGACTGATCCTACAATTGTTGCTGGGGCTGGTATTGGGAAGTATGATAAAGCTTTTACTTCCTTTCCTGACGCAGTCTGTGGTAGACTTCGGGATCACCAACCAGAACCTGAATTTTATCTATCTGGTACTTCTGGGACAGCTGGTACTGACCTTCAGTAGTACCGTGGTGGAGTTTATACGCGGGTGGATATTGCTCCACATAGGCATCCGCATCAATATCTCCCTGATCTCGGACTTCCTGAACAAACTGATGCGGTTGCCGATCAGCTATTTCGATACCAAAATGACGGGTGACATTCTGCAACGGGTCAATGACCAGACCCGCATTCAGAGTTTCCTGACCGGACCGAGCCTGAATATCCTCTTTTCCCTGTTCAATCTTGTTATATTCGGTCTGGTACTATTCCTGTACAGTCCGCTGGTGTTCCTGATCTTTGCGGCGGGAAGTCTGTTGTATGTCCTGTATGTCCGGATCTTTATGAAAAAGCGGGCACAACTCGATCACAAACGCTTTGCACAACAGGCAGAGAACCAGAGCAAGCTGGTGCAACTGGTGAATGGAATGCAGGAGATCAAACTCAGTGCCTGTGAGCAGCAGAAACGGTGGGAGTGGGAGCGTATCCAGGCCCGGCTGTTCGAGGTCAGTGTACGTAGCCTGGCCCTGAAGCAGTATCAGGACTCCGGAGCGGTGTTTATCAACCAGACTAAGAATGTGATCATTACCGCTCTGGTGGCCGGACTGGTGGTACGGGGTGAGATGACGCTGGGGATGATGCTTGCCGTGCAATATATCATCGGCCAGCTCAACAGTCCGGTAGATCAGCTGATCGGATTTGCCCGGGATATGCAGGATGCCCGCCTCAGCTTAGAGAGGCTGAGTGAGGTACGCGACAAACCCGAAGAGGAAGATCCGGAGCGGCCGGGCCTCCGGGAAATACCGGAGATGCAGCCGTTGGAGATACGTAACCTGACGTTCCGTTACGACAAACTGAACGAGCATCCTACGCTGGATAAGATCAACCTGGTGATACCCGCCGGGAAGCAGACAGCCATTGTCGGTACCAGCGGCAGCGGAAAGACGACCTTAGTGAAGATGCTGCTGGGATTCTATCCCCCGGATGGAGGGGAGATCCTGCTGGGCGACCGGAAGCTCTCTCAATACAGCATCCGGGAGTGGCGCAAGCGGTGCGGCATCGTGATGCAGGATGGATTTATCTTCTCCGACACCATTGCCGGGAACATTGCTCCGGGGGTAGAACGGATCGATGAAGACCGGATGCGCCATGCGGCCCATGTAGCCAATATCGAAGGATTTATCGAAAGCCTGCCGCTGGGATACCAGACAAAGATCGGGCAGGAAGGCAATGGGGTGAGCCAGGGGCAGCGGCAGCGCATATTGATTGCCCGGGCCGTGTACAAAGATCCGGAGTTTATCTTTTTGGATGAAGCCACCAACGCGCTGGATGCCAATAACGAACGTACCATCCTGAGCCATCTGGAGACCTTTTTCCGCGGGCGTACCTCGGTGGTGGTAGCTCACCGGCTGAGTACCGTGCGCCGTGCCGACCAGATCGTGGTGATCGAGGAGGGACAGGTGGCGGAGATCGGTACCCATGAAGAACTCATTGCCCGGCAGGGCATCTACTACCGGTTAGTGAAAAATCAACTGGAACTCTGATGGAAAAGGCACGTAAAAAAAGATCATCACACACAGCCCCGAGGTACACGAGATCCTGACCCGTCCGCCCCGTGCCCTGGTGCGTTGGGGAACTTCGGCTTTCTTCGGGATCCTGTTGCTGCTGTTTGCCGGAGGATGTTTCTTCAACTATCCCGATGTGGTGGAAGGAGAGATTACGGTGACCACGGAGTATCCGCCGGTCTGGTTGATGGCTGCCTCTACCGGGCGGCTTACCGAGCTCCGGAAGGCAGAAGGGAGCCGGGTAGAGGCTGGTGAGATCGTGGCGGTACTGGAGAATACGGCCGCGACACAGGATGTGCTGGCAGTGAAAGAACGGTTGTCTGCCTGGGACGCGATGGATAGTCTTTCCGTGCAGCAGGTGGTATTTCCGGAGTATGGCAGGCTGGGTGAAGTGCAGGTTACCTATACCTCTTTCCTGAAAAGCCTGAACACCTTGCGCGACTTTTTCCGGTACGACCTCTACGCGCAGAAAGAGAAAGCGGTGATGCAGGAGAGCCGGGAGTATACCTCTTACATCCGTTCCCTGCACACGCAGGTAGAACTGAACCGGGAAGAGATGAACCTGGCAGAAACGGCTTTTCTCCGGGAAGAACGCCTGTTTGAACAGGGAGTCACCTCAAAGGCCGACTACGAGGAGGCCCGGCAGGCTTATCTCTCCTGGAAACAGACAGCCGAACAACATATCTCTGCGCTGTCTACCGCGCGTATCCAGGAGGCGTGCCTGCGCCAGGAGGCCGTGGAGATCCGGATGGAACGTGCCCGCGAACTCAACCGGCTCTATACCGAATTGCAGACTCTCACAGATGAACTTCACCGGGCGATCGGAGAGTGGGAACTGCGTTACCTGCTGATCTCTCCGGTAGAAGGACTGTTGTCTTACAACGAAGTCTGGCAAACCAGTCAGCATGTGGGAACAGGCGATCCGGTGTTTCCGGTAGTCACTGCCGATCCGGGAGAGATCGTCGGTAAGGTACGCATCCCGCTGGAAGGTGCCGGTAAAGTGCGGGTAGGGCAGCGGGTCAATATCCGGCTGACGGGCTATCCCTACCTGGAGTACGGGTTTCTGACAGGAAGCGTATCGTCCGTATCTTTAGTACCCCGGGAGGATACCTATGCGGTGACCGTCTGCCTGCCTCAGGAACTACGTACTTCTTATCAGAAAGAACTGGAATTTACGGGCGAGCTGGCTGGTATCGCCGAGATCATGACCGATGAACAGAGTTTTACGGCACGTCTGCTGAGTCCGTTGCGGTATGTGTGGGAAAAGTATTTCTGAAATCACAACACATTTTTATTTACGATGGGACGAACCAACGGTCTACGAAGTCAATTACAATTTACGATTGGGAGAGACAAGTTGTTATACATTTGTAGAGACGCAAAGAGATTTACGATTTGACGATTGACGATTTACGATTGAAATTACATTTTGTAAATCTCCCTACATTACATGTTAGATGCAAACATACGAGACGCAAAGAGACTGACGATTTACTGATTGACGATTTATGATTCAAAAAACTAACGTTATCATCCGCTTGTAGAGACGCATATTTGCGTCTGGTATATTTGCGTCTGGTATATTTGCGTATAATGTATAATATACTACGCATTGGAATTTACAAACATATTCTTTCTGTACTCTCAATTGTAATTAGATTGGCTGACCGTTGGTTGACTTCGCCGACCGTTGGTTCGTCCCATCGTAAATCTTTTTGTGTCTCCGCGATATATTTTTATCAGACAGAAGAACATAAGAACATATAGAGACAAAAGATAGTTTACACATAGATAAACTATACCCGGAGGTCTTATCTGTTCTTATGTTCTTCTGTCTGATCTTAAAATCGTAAATCAGCAAATCTCTTCGTTTCTACATGAAAGCGTTCTCTTTATCCACAAAAGAGCAGGTGGTTTCCCGTGCGGAAGTTCTCTTTTTGGTAGTCCGTGTGCGATTATCTGCGCCGGAATAATTACTTTTGCAGAAAAGAACGAACAGCAGAGCAGATGAGATCAGCAGACAACAGGGTATTGGTCGGGATGAGTGGCGGAATAGATAGTTCCGCTGTCTGTCTGATGTTGCAGGAACAGGGCTATGAGATCGTTGGAGTCACCATGCGTGTCTGGGGCGATGAACCCGCGGGAGCCCGGGAACTGGCAGACCGGATCGGGATCGCACACTATGTGGCAGACGAACGGGAACCTTTCCGGCGGACGGTAGTGCGTAATTTTGTAGATGAATACCGCCGGGGGCGCACGCCCAATCCGTGTGTCATGTGCAATCCTCTGTTTAAATTCCGCGTGCTTACCGAATGGGCCGATAAACTGGGATGTCGCTGGATCGCGACCGGCCATTACAGCCAGTTGGCAGAGACAAACCATCGTATCTATATAGTGGCCGGAGAGGATGAGAAGAAAGACCAGTCTTATTCTCTCTGGCGATTGGGACAGGAGACGCTGCGGCGAACGCTTTTCCCCTTAGGTACCTATACCAAAGACAACGTACGTGACTATCTGCGTAGCAAGGGATTCGAAGCCAAAGCCAGTGGAGGGGAGAGTATGGAGGTCTGCTTTATTCAGGGCGATTACAGGGATTTTCTGCGTGAGCAGTATCCGGCGCTGGACGAAGAGATTGGTCCGGGATGGTTTGTGAACAGGGCAGGAGTGAAGCTGGGCCAGCACAAAGGATATCCCTACTACACCATCGGTCAGCGGAAAGGACTGGAGATCGCTTTGGGAAAACCTGCGTATGTATTGCGGATCAATCCCGATAAAAACACCGTGATGCTCGGAGATGCGCAGGATCTCTGTATATCCCGGATGTTGGCAGAAGATCCGCAGATCATCCGTGAGGAGGAGTTGTTCTCCTGTCCGCGGCTGGCAGTACGTATCCGTTACCGGAGCCGCCCCATTCCCTGCCAGGTCTCCCGGTTGGACGACGGTCGTTTGCTGGTACATTTTAAAGAAGAAGCGTCGGCGGTGACTCCCGGACAGTCGGCTGTCTTCTACGACGGTAACCGGGTACTGGGGGCGCGTTTATTGCTTCCCAGAAAGGAATCGGGAGATTTACGATTTGATGATTTACGATTAGACAGAAGAACAAAAGAACAGATAAGACCGTCGGATATAATTTATCTATATGTAAGTTCTCTCTTTTCTCTATATGTTCTTATGGTCTTTTGTCTGATAAAAAGATATGTCGCGGAGATACAAGGACATTTACGATTTGAATCACACGTATGATCCCGGATACGATTTTTGTCGTATTATCCATAGATCTGTATGAGATCCGTATGTTAGTAACAATTATAAAACAAAAGATATGAAAAGAACCCTTTCCCGTTTGTGCGCGGTTGCGGTATGTTTAAGTACTGCTGTATTTGTAGCCGCGCAGAGCGATACATTGAAATATCGGATCTCTCTGACCGATAAGGCACAGACCACCTATTCTCCGGATCGTCCGGAAGAGTTTCTTTCGCGTAAAGCGCTGGAACGCCGTGCGCGGCAGCACCTGCCGGTAGACTCTACCGACTTGCCGGTTTGCCAGACGTACGTCGATCTTATCCGCGCAGAAGGGGTGAATGTGGTGGTAACCGGGAAGTGGGACAATTTCGTGACCGTTTCCTGCGACGACAGTACGCTCGTCGATCGCATTGCCGGACTTCCTTTTGTGCGTCAAGTAGAAAAGGTATGGACCGCTCCTGACCCGTCCAAACCTTCTGTTGCCACCGAACGCGACAGCCTCATCAATGCTCCTGCCGTGAGTGATAGCCTGTACGGACCGGCTATCACACAGATAGAGATCAGCCGGGGAGAGAAACTGCATGAAGCGGGTTTCCGGGGAGAAGGGATGACCATTGCTGTGATCGACGCTGGTTTCCACAATGTAGATAAGATAGATGCCATGCGCAACATACGTGTGCTGGGCACACGGGATTTTGTGAATCCGGATTCAGATATCTACTCCGAAAACAGTCACGGAATGGCCGTACTTTCCTGCATAGGTATGAACAAGCCGTATGTAATGATCGGAACAGCCCCTGAGGCTTCGTTCTGGTTGCTGCGCAGCGAAGATGAATATTCCGAACACTTAGTAGAACAGGATTACTGGGCAGCTGCTATCGAATTTGCCGATAGTGTGGGAGTAGATGTTGTTAATACTTCTCTGGGATACTATTCCTTTGACGATAAGAGTAAAGATTATACCTACCGCGATCTGGATGGACATTTTGCACTCATGTCGCGTCAGGCTTCCAAAGCCGCGGATAAAGGAATGGTGGTGGTATGCAGCGCGGGCAATGCGGGTGCGGGATCCTGGAAGAAAACCACACCTCCCGGAGATGCGGAGCATGTACTCACGGTAGGTGCAATTGATAAGAAAAAAATGCTGGCTCCTTTCTCTTCTATCGGGAATACGGCAGACAACCGCATCAAACCGGATGTAGTGGCTGTCGGACTAAGAGCGGATGTGATCGGTACCGACGGCAACCTCCGTCAGGCCAATGGTACTTCTTTCTCTGCCCCTGTGATGTGTGGGATGGTGACCTGTCTGTGGCAGGCCTGTCCGTGGCTCACGGCTAAAGAGGTGATCGGACTTGTCCGTCGTTCGGGAGACCGGGCCGACTATCCCGATAATATCTATGGCTATGGCATTCCGGATATGTGGAAAGCCTATCAGACAGCCATAGAAGAAAAACAATAACTGACAGGTATCTGTCACAAAACCCATGCCCGCGTTATGGAATCCGTTTCCCCCCTTTCGTTGCATGCGCTGAACGCGCTGGTACGCAGGAGCATCAGTCAATGCCTGCCCGATGAATACTGGATACAGGCCGAGCTGAGCGATGTACGCCCCTCGCACAACGGTCATTGCTACTTAGAGTTCGTACAGAAAGATCCGCGTAGCAACCAGTTGATAGCGAAGGCACGGGGCACGGTTTGGGCCAATGTATTCCGGCTGTTGAAACCCTATTTCGAAGAATCTACGGGACAGGCGTTCACCTCCGGGATAAAGGTGCAGGTGAAAGTCACTGTCGATTTTCACGAACTCTACGGATACAGCCTTACGATACAGGATATCGATCCGAACTATACATTAGGCGATCTGGCCCGTCGCCGGAGGGAGATCCTTTTGCAATTGCAGGCGGAGGGGGTAATCACACTCAATAAAGAATTGCCCATGCCGTTGCTGCCGCAACGCGTAGCTGTGATCTCTTCGTTGAACGCGGCGGGATATGGCGATTTTTGTCATCAGTTGCGGAACAACTCCCGGGGAGTGGCTTTCCATACGGAACTTTTCCCGGCATGGATGCAGGGAGCCCAGGTAGAGGAGTCGGTACTGTCGGCATTAGAATCTATCCACAACCGTGTGTCGGAGTTCGATGTGGTAGTGATCATCCGGGGCGGAGGAGCCACCTCCGATCTTTCCGGATTCGACACCTATCTGCTGGCAGCGGCTGTAGCGCAATTCCCTTTGCCGGTGATCACAGGCATCGGGCACGAACGGGACGACACGGTCCTGGATGCCGTATCTCACACCCGGGTAAAAACACCCACTGCCGCTGCCGAATTCCTGATTGGTCGGGTGGAGGCCGCAGCAGACCGGTTGGAACAACTCACTCAGCAGTTGCGGGAAGCTGCTTCCCTGCGCATTGCTCATGAACGTCAGAAAATACAATATTACCAGGCGCGTATCCCCTCTTTGGTATCGGTACGGCTCACAGAGTCGCGATACCGGTTGCAGGATATTCGCCGTACACTCAGGGAGGCTGTCGGTCGTACGTTGTCCCGTCAGAAGCACCGTCTGGAGTTGCTGGAGCAACGGATAGCAGACGCGTCTCCGGAGAAATTGCTGCGAAGAGGGTATAGTATGACTTTCAGTCAGGGGAAAATAGTCACCTCTGCCGATCAGCTGAAAGAGGGAGATATACTCACCACCCGTCTCTATGGCGGAGAAGTAACCTCTGTGGTCAGACGTAATCCATCAAAAAAACAGAAAAAATAAATGGCACCTCGGAAGAAAACTTATTCTCAGGCACTGGAACAGTTAGAGAACATTGTACATCAAATCGATACCAACGAATTGGAGATCGATGAGCTGAGTGAAAAGATACGGGAGGCGAACGAGTGGATTGCTTTTTGTACGGAAAAACTTACGAAAGCCGATAAGGAGATCGAAAAATTACTGGCGGAAGGGCAGGAATCTGAAGAATAAAAGCTATTTTTGTTCTTCAATCACAAAGATCAGTGTCTGTTTACATTTTGCCCGCTTTTTTATTCGGTGAAATAAAGAGATGTACGATGTACTGATTGACAATGTACGAACCAACGGTCGACGCAGTCCATCGAAGATCGGTGTAGCCAACCAGGCGGTCAGCAAAGGGATGTACGATTGAAAAGACAGATATTCTTCTGTCATCATCCCTCTGTAGAGACGCATATTTGCGTCTCCGTATGTGCATCTCCGTATGTGCATCTGAAAACAGGAGAATAAGGCAAAAGAACACAGAAGAAAGAGCGAAACATACTATAAATAAAATATGTGTGAGAAATATAGTGAAAGCCGAACGGCAAATCAGGTTTACCTGAGTTAGCCTGAGGCATATCCTGTATTCTTTACATGTAAACAGTCTCTAATTTACAACGAAGATATGAAATCAATTGACTGGGCCAATTTGTCGTTCGGCTATCTGCCTACCGACTACAATGTGAGAATAACGTATCGCGATGGCGAGTGGGGCGAACTGGAGGTGAGTGACAGCGAATATATTCCGATGCACATGGCCGCTACCTGTCTGCATTACGGACAGGAGGCTTTTGAAGGATTGAAAGCCTTCCGGGGTCAGGACGGTAAAGTCCGTATTTTCCGTATGGAGGAGAATGCCAGACGGATGCTGTCATCCAGCCGGGGGATCATGATGGCAGAACTACCTGTCGAACGGTTTGAAGAGGCTATCTGCAAGGTTGTGAAATTGAACGAACGTTTTGTGCCTCCTTATGAAAGCGGTGCCTCTCTGTATATCCGTCCGTTGCTGATCGGTACGGGAGCTCAGGTAGGAGTGAAGCCTGCCCATGAATATCTTTTCTTGGTTTTTGTGACTCCGGTAGGACCCTATTTCAAAGCCGGGTTCAAACCTGTGCCGGTATGTATCATGCGTGGATATGACCGTGCCGCTCCTCTGGGCACCGGTACCATCAAGGTCGGTGGTAATTACGCGGCCAGCTTAGTGGCAGGCGATAAAGCACGCAACCTGGGATATACAGCCGTTCTCTATCTCGACCCGAAAGAGAAAAAATACTTAGACGAATGCGGCCCTGCCAATTTCTTCGCTATCCGTGGCAATAGCTACATCACCCCTGCCTCTCAGTCGATCCTGCCCTCTATTACCAACAAGAGCCTGATGCAGCTGGCCGAAGATATGGGAATGACGGTAGAAAGACGTGCTATCCCTATTGAAGAACTGGGTACGTTTGAAGAAGCCGCCGAATGTGGAACGGCTGCTGTGATCACTCCGATCTCTCAGATCGATGACCTGGATGAAAACAAATCCTATATCTATACTCCGGATGGCAAGCCGGGAGCGGTATGTGAGAAACTGTATAATAAACTGCGTGCCATACAGACAGGCGATGAGCCTGATGTGTACGGTTGGGTGACTGTACTGGATTGACCGGAAGCGTCTGAGTACATACCGGAATCCCCACAGGAGGGGAGAACTGTGTATGTAGTATAGGGTGCAGTACGGAGAGGACTTTCCCCGGTTGACAGGAACGGAGTCGACGTGTATCTGATACGATTCCGGCATCTCCGGATTTTTTATCACCTATGCGGAAGGTCGGAAATGGATCTGCGGATAGTGGATATACGGGTGCTTTCTTCCGGGCATCGGCACCATACAGGGGAGTAACCGGATCGTTTACACCTATACCGGTTATACAAAGATTGTAGAAGAAGAGAATTATGGGAAAAAATAAATTGCAGAAGTTTGCCGATATGGCAGCTTATCCGCATGTATTCGAATATCCTTACTCCGTAGCGGAAGAGATACCTTTCGACATGAAGGGGAACTGGCACCGTGATTTTTTCGGAAACGATCGTCCGATCGTTCTGGAATTGGGTTGCGGTCGGGGAGAGTATACGGTAGGATTGGGAAGACGTTTTCCGGAAAAGAATTTTATCGGAGTAGATATCAAAGGAGCGCGTATGTGGAGCGGAGCTACCGAAGCGCTGGAAGAGGGGCTTGCGAATGTGGCATTCCTGCGTACGAACATTGAGATCATCGACCGTTTTTTCGCTGCCGGTGAGGTAAGCGAGATCTGGCTCACTTTTTCTGATCCGCAGATGAAAAAAGTCACCAAAAGGCTGACCTCTACTTATTTCCTCGAACGCTACCGTCGTTTCCTGACTACCGACGGACGGATCCATGTCAAGACCGACAGCAACTTCCTGTTTACCTATACACGTTATCTATTAGAAGAAAATAAACTGCCCGTGGAAGTGATGACCGAAGATCTCTATCGTTCCGGAGCGGCGGATGAGATCCTGAATATCAAGACCTATTACGAGCAGCAGTGGCTTGACCGGGGGTTAAATATCAAATACATTCGGTTTCGCCTTCCTCAGCAGGCAATGCTGACCGAACCTGAGGTGGAGATCGAACCGGATGCCTATCGCAGCTACAACCGAAGCAAACGGAGCGGACTGCAAACCGGTAAATAAGTGTTAAGTTCTGAGTGATACGTTTTACCTTCATCGTTCAGGGTATATATACTACTCCGGTAGCTTGTAGAGACGCATATTTGCGTCTTCGCGGTGCAGCTCCAATCCGGAAGTGTGCGTCTTCGCGGTGTATGTCCAACAAAAAAAGCATTCCGTACGGTATAGGTATTCCCATTCGGTATGCTGAGACGCACGCCGTGCGTCTCTACAGGATATCAACCTATTAATTATATGATACAATTGATTATGAACACGTATTTAATTTCCAAGTGATAATTTCCAACTAGTATATGAAATAATATATTACCTGTTATGACCATTTATCCGAAGTTAATCATAGATGCCCTGAGCCATGTGCGCTATCCGGGCAGTGGAAAGACCATTGTAGAGGCCGGCATGGTCGATGACGACATACGTATTGAAGGCAACAAAGTCTCTTTCTCGCTGATCTTTGACAAGCCGACCGATCCTTTTATCAAATCGGTGGTAAAAGCAGCCGAAACAGCCATTCAGACCCATGTAGGGTCTCAGGTAGAGATCGCTGGAAATATCCGTGTCGCTACCCGCCAGAAGGCTCGCCCGGAGCCTTTGCAGTTGCTGCCCGGCGTACAGAATATAATAGGTGTTTCCTCCGGCAAGGGAGGGGTAGGGAAATCTACGGTGGCTTCCAACCTGGCAGTAGCACTGGCCCGGTTGGGATATCGGGTGGGTTTGCTGGATGCCGATATTTTCGGGCCTTCCGTACCGAAGATGTTTGATGTGGAAGAGGCCCGTCCGTATGCCGAACAGATCGGTGGCCGCGATCTGATCATCCCGGTAGAGAAATACGGAGTGAAGTTGCTCTCGATCGGATTTTTTGTAGATCCCGACCAGGCTACTCTCTGGCGGGGCGGCATGGCAAGCAATGCGTTGAAACAGCTGATCACTGATGCCAACTGGGGCCAGCTGGATTATTTTGTGATCGATCTGCCGCCCGGTACCAGCGACATTCATCTGACCATTGTACAGACTTTGCCACTGACCGGGGTGGTCGTAGTCAGTACCCCGCAGGAGGTAGCACTGGCCGACGCGCGCAAAGGAATCAATATGTTTACCAACGAAAAGGTAAATGTGCCTATTCTGGGGCTGGTAGAAAATATGGCCTGGTTCACTCCGGCCGAACTGCCGGAAAACCGCTATTACCTGTTTGGCCGGGAAGGAGTCAGGAAGCTATCGGAGGAGATGCAGCTTCCTCTGTTGGGACAGATCCCCCTGGTGCAAAGTATCCGCGAAGGCGGCGATGAAGGACTGCCGGTGGCTCTGAATGGCGACTCTGTAACCGGACAGGCTTTTCTGCAACTGGCAGAGCGGGTAGTAGAGGAAACAGTCAGACGAAATGCGGAGCAAGATCCTACGCGGATTGTAGAGGTACGTAGATAACAGATACGATGGGGCTGTTGCCAGAGACCTTGAAAGGTAAAGAGGCTGTCTCACCATAAATCCTTATAAAGTAAAATCTATTGTGAAACTGTCTCTTCGTTAGATCAGGACTTGGGAGACAGCTTCTTTTCCATCCGTTTTTTCGTTTACCTGCTTATCTTCCACAGTGTCTTCCGGTAATCGGAACTCGAAGGGAAATACATACCTTACCCGCACTCCCCGTTGGTGTGCTTTGCATGGTATCCAATAAGGCATGGAACGGAGCATGCGTATCACCTCTTTGTCCAGATCGGGATCTGCCTTTTGTATGATGTTTATGTGTGTCGGTTGTCCGTCCGGTGCAATGATTACTTCTGCTACCACCCGACCTTCGATTCCATCTTTCCGCGCTTGTTCGGGATAGTGTAGGTTCCTGGCAAAGAACTCCTTCATGGCTTCCTGACTTCCCGGATATTCGGGCATGCAGTCTATGGGGACAAAAGGATCATTCTCCACATCCGGATCAGTACTATCTGTCACAGGAAGGGAGTCTGCCGGCACACCCCTCTCTCCGGAAAAGATCAGGAAATCTTTCCCCAAGAAAGTATCCATAGGATCATTTTTCGGAAAAACAGCACACCTGTTTCCTTCTTCACCAGACGGATAGCCGCATACGATACTGGCCGTAACTTCCGTCTCACTGGCCCACAGATACAACTCGCGGTCTGTGTCCCTGGCAGATGTGCTCCGGATCCACACATGCGGACCACAGATCAGAAGAAAGAAAATGTATTTCGTAGACATTCTGTCTGCATAAGAGATACTGTTATTTAAAAAAAGGTAAGGCCCGCTTTTCTTCCGGCTTATGTCTTTTCAGGCAATCTGAATCGGATCGGTACGGTATATCTTACCTTTACTGCCTGATCGCGTTGCCTGCCGGGAATCCATTTAGGCATGTCGGAAAGTACACGAACCGCTTCACGGTCCAGATCAGGATGCACATTTCTGACCAGGGTAATATCTGTGACGCTACCATCCGTGTCGATCACCATTTGTGCGATCACACGCCCCTCTACACCTTCCGTGTGGGCCTGATCGGGATACCGGATGTGCTCAGACAAGTACCTCATCAGTGCCTCCTGTCCGCCCGGATATTGAGGCATATGCTCTACTACATCAAAGATAACCTCTCCGTCGGTTTCAGTAGAAAGTCGCGTATCTGTTTCTACAGCCTCCGGTAGAATCTGGGCGGAAGCTACTGATACAGTTCCAAGCTCCTGCCGGGGTGGCGCAGGTAAAGGCTCAGAAAGAGCGAATTGCGGTTGTGGTACAGGAGATCCGATGGTTTCAGCAGGCGAAGAAGTCTGCATATAATGTGTGATCTTCCGGCTGAATTGCACCGTGGTACGCGCCATCATTTCGATGTTACTGATCAACATTAATACAAACAACAAGGGGATCCAAGCGATGTACTTGGTGTAGTGGGTAGGGTGACTACGTTTTTTATTCATCATCTGTATACGGCTTTTCAGAGGCAACATCCGGAAATTATTCATCAGGGTGTGCCGGGGTTGCTGCAAAGTCATATGGAGCAGATGATATTGATAAGCTTTCCTGTCGTAGCCTGCAGCAAGGACCTTTTCGTCTGCCAGGTATTCCAGATTGATCGAGATCTCTTTCCGTAACAACCAGACAAACGGATTGAACCAGCACACCATACAGGCCAGCTCGCTCAGGAGGATATCTATCGAATGCCACCCGCGACAATGGGCTTGCTCATGTGTCAGTATCTCCTGTAGTTCCTCTACCCTGTGTAGAGAAGGGTTTAGAAAGATCCACCGGAAAAATGAGAAAGGAGCAGCAGACTGTCGCAACGTCCACAGTTTATATCCGTTCTTCTCTGTGGGCCTGCTTTGACAACGAAGTCGCAGGATCACAAAAAGCTGTCCCAGTAATTTCATTCCCAGAAAAAGAGCAATCAGCCCATACATTCCACCGAGCAGAGCAGACCACGACAGACCGGAAGAAAGCGCCGGAGCTGCTCCTTCTACTGTAACTTCGGGCAATAGGATGGCCTGATACAGATCGGCCAGTGCCAGCGCGGGAGTATAAGAGGATACCCAGTTCCCGGGATGAAGCAGGGGATACATAAAAGCAATCACAAGAAAAGCCAGTAGCACGATGCGTCTCGACCCGAAGAAGGTATCCCGGATCAGGAACAAACGGTAAAATGCATAGAATAGAGTCAATGCAAGATTTACTTTCAACAGATAGATGAACAGAGCTGTCATAGCCATACCAGATACAGACGGATAGTAAAAATTAATCTTCTGCTTTCCCTTTTTCTATCATCCCGATAATATCCTCAAGTTCAGTGGCCGAGATCTTCTGATCTTTGGCAAAGAACGACACCAGCTCTTTATACGAATCTCCGAAATAATTGCGTACCACCTGGCTCATAAAGCTCCGTTTGTATTCGCTTTCCCGGATAGCCGGACGGTAGAGATAGGTATTTCCCATACGACGGGGAACCACATACCCTTTGCGCTCCAGGTTCTTGACAATGGAGGCTACCGTGGTATAAGGTGGGGCAGGAGCGGGGAATTTATTTACGATATCTTTGATCACGCATTCTCCCAGATCCCAGATATATATCATTACTTCCTCTTCCTGAATGGTAAGTTTCTGCATATCATTTATTATTTGTGCAACATGTAAACTGTCTCTGTATACAAATCTACGAATAACTCGTAAAAAAAGAGCGGATAAGGCGTTAAATATTTCAAATGCTTCCTTCTCTTTTTTCGGTTGTCCTAAAAACAAACAGCATACCCGGTCAGTTGGAAATTTGGAAGAAAAAGATTACTTTTGGATATTCTGGAAAACGATACTTTGCCTTGACACTCATTCTTGAGTAAGTGTTCATTGTTCATGGTATCTATAACGCTCCGTTATGCTGTAAAAACGCGATATACTATGGATAAATGTATCCACCACATGAGTTTCTCTTACTTGGTCTACACGAAGAGGTTATCTGTAGAGACGCAAAGGGATTTACGATTTACGATTTACGATTGAAATTACATTTTGTAAATCTCAATATATTACATTTTAGATGCAAACA
>JAJBTC010000077.1 GCA_020861095.1 Bacteroides sp. | reverse complement strand
ATCTATATTATCTTTATAAAGATCAGTATAGGGATTGAACATAAATTTTTATTTGTAATTCCGGATAGGTTCAGGTTCCGGAACGCTTTCTGATCCATGGAAGCATTTCCGATCGGTATCGGATGCAGCAGGTTCTTTTCTGCTGTTCGTTGTGGTAGGCCGGGAAAGCTTCCCAAAACGGATTCAGATGTTGTACATTATATGTAGAGTGATCTGATAAACCTTTGTATAGAAGTTTTTTAAACACGATTATAAACAGTTAAAATTTAGTTTTATGAAAAAGTTAGTATTGCTTTTCGCATTTTTGTAGGTACTATGAGTATGTTTGGAAATGAGGTAACTGCAACTCAGTATTCCTCGGAGGAGTTATTTGAGTTTGAAATTCCGATTGTGATCAGTGCGCCGGAAGAGATTTTCTCTTTAAATGATATTTTCCTTGGCGGAGATCTTCAGACCATTGCATCGGATATTGCGGAAATTCTGGAAACGGTACTCGGATGGTTGATTCCGGATGTGATTACAGTGGATGTCTTGGGTATTCCGGATGGGCTTACTATTCTGACTGCGGGAGCGGATATCAGTCTCTGGCAGGTATCGTTAAGTGAGGCGGCTTTTAACGCCATCGCAAGTACCGAAGGGTCTACTGTAGAAGTTTCCTTTGATCTGCTCGATCTCCTGAAAATAACTCTGATTATTTCTGCTATACCTTCCTAAAACCGGATATTTCTCAGGTTGTGCATAGAATATTTCTCTTTTATTCTATGGGAAGTTTTCCCATCCAGATAATAATCTGGATAGACAAATAGGCATTCTCCGGAAGAGAATGACCCGGTAATTCTCTTTTACTTTAATGGTATTGAGATTATCTGAAAAGTGCTGTAAGTACGACACAGATCCAAGAGGTATCCCATCTTATTCGTGTCCTGCTTGCAGCACTCCTTTTCGTATGCGGTTCGTACCTCCGGATGGCTTCGGATCTTATTTCTCTTTATCCGTCTTATCCTGAGTTGAAATCTGTCTGCTTTTGAGTGTGTCCACCGTTGGTTCAGGACTTGGGATGCTCCTTTTTATTGGGAGGGACTTTCAGTTCTGTCGCGAAGGTATGAGTGGACATATAGTGAATATCCATTGTTATGTAGGATATTTATATTGCTATGGTACCTTACATATCTGGTGTAAGTGAGTCATGTAATACCGTTTTTTCCATACAAATATAAATCCTTCGAATTAAATGTATGAGAAAGTTAGTATTGTTTTTTGCTTTTGTTGTAAGTAGTATGAGCCTATTCGCTTATGGAGGAACTACCGTGCAGGAATCTTCGGATGATCTGATTGAAATTGAAATTCCGCTTGTGATCTGTGCGCCGGAAGAGGTGTTCTCAATAAATGAGATTTTCACAGGCGAAGATCTCCAGACCATTGTATCGGATCTTGCGGAGATTCTGGATAAATTAATCGGAGGGTTAATTCCGGATATGATTGTAGGGGATGTCTTGGGTATTCCGGATGGATTTACCATCCTGGCTGCGGGAGTGGATAGCAGTCTCTGGGAGGTACGGTTGGGTTAGGCAGCTTTTGATCGGATTGCAAGTTCGGAAAGCACTACTGTAGAAGTAGAGGTAGAAGTGATTCCGGGTGTACTGGTAATCAGATTCATCATTTCTGTAGTGCCATGCTGGTAAATACTTTATTGAAAGCCTGTAAAGCAATCGGGCAGGGAATGTAATTCCCTGCCCGATTGTATATAAAGCCATTTCTAACCCCTTCCGGTTATAGGATCTCCAGGACCATACACTGGCGTTTTACGAGCTGTAGCTCTTCACCCAGTGTCACCGTTTGTCCGCTCAGGATCTCTTTTCCCTGGGTATGTCCGCTCAGGATCTCTGTGTAGTATTTCAGAGGCAGGGTTACGGGTTCGTCTTTGCCGTTGACCATCACCACCACTGTCTTTCCGTTGTACTGACGGGCATACACATATACTCCGTGCTGTGGCATGAATTGTACCATGCTGCCTTTGGCTATCACATCGTTTCCTTTGCGCCAGTTAAGCAAAGTGCGGAAGAAGTCGTAGCTTTCTTTTTGGATACCGGTACGGTTTTCCGGTTTCAGCAGATTCTGCTCATCTCCGGCCCATCCGCCCGGGAAGTCTTTCCGTACATATCCGTCACTTCTGTGTTTCACGCCGTTCATCATGATCTCTGTTCCGTAGTAGATCTGCGGGATGCGACGGGTAGTCAGCAGGACGGTGGCCGCCTGTTTCAGCAGATCCAGTCTGTCTGTTTCGGCCAGGAAGCGGTCTGTATCGTGATTTTCGAAGAAGGTGAGTACATACTCCGGATCTTCGTAGAGGAAATCGTATACAAAGGTATTGTACACCTTGTTCAATCCGCGGAAATAGCCGTCGGTCTCTTCCTGGAGAGCCTGGTTGATCTTATCGAAAAATGTGAAGTCCATCACCGTTTTCAGGTTGCTGTTGCGGGGAGCAGACAGTTTGGAATCTTTCTGCCACCAGGCGGTATATGCAGGCTCTGTTACCCAGATCTCACCTACCACGTTGAAGTTGGGATACTCGTCGTTGAGTTCCTTCATCCAATTGCTCATCGCGTCGTAATCTGCATACGGATAGGTGTCCATACGGATACCGTCTATATCGCTGTATTCGATCCACCAGAAACTGTTCTGAACCAGGTAGCGGTATACATGCGGATTGCGCTGATTGAGGTCGGGCATGGATGTTACAAACCAACCGTCGTTCATCTGTACAAAGTCATATTTCGACGCATACGGATCTACGTGTGGAGTGAGTTTGAAAGAGGTCTGTACGAAGTTGTTTTTGTGATCGGGGTAGTTGAAAAAATCTTTTGACGGCATATCTTCGATCCAGGGATGATCCACTCCGTTGTGGTTGAAGATCATATCCATCACCACTTTGATGCCTTTGTCATGTGATTTGGCGATCAGGGATCTGTACTCTTCGTTGGTACCGAAGCGCGGATCTACTTTGTAATAGTCAGTGGTCGCATAGCCGTGATACGAGCCCCCTTTCATGTTGTTTTCCAATACAGGAGTGAACCACAAAGCCGTGATACCCAGATCCCCGAAGTAGTCCAGGTTCTGTTCGATACCTGCCAGGTCTCCTCCGTGGCGCGCGTTGGGGTCGTTGCGGTCTACTTTGTATTCTTTCATTCCGGCGATATGATCGTTGTCCGGATTGCCATTGGCAAAGCGGTCCGGCATCACCAGGTAAAGCGCGTCCGACGAATCGAATCCCATGCGTTCGTACGGTTTTCTTTCCCGTGCTTTCAGTTCATATTCTTTGACCAGCTTCTTCTTGTCCTGAGTGAAAGTCAGTTTCACCGTGCCCGGCTGTACCTCTTCTTCCAGACGCAGGTAGACGATCAGGTAGTTGGGGCTTTCCAGTTTCACCGTACTACTCAGGGATACGCCCGGATAGTCTACTGCCACAGAAGCGTCGCCGATGCCCGGGCCATAGACCATCAATTGCAATTCGGGATTCTTCATTCCTGTATACCAGAAAGGCGGATCGATCTTGTTTATGTTCGGAGCCGCATAGGCTACCAACGTTAATAAGGATAAACTCAGAATAGATAATAACTTTCTCATAATATTGATTGTGTATATTTTATGCTACTAAGATAAGATTATTATCAAAAATCTTTGTCTGTCTGTAAAAGATGGTGTAGGTTATATTTATGCAAACGTTTTCATTCTGATGATTTTTCCGGGATGCCTTCTCTGAAGAATTGTTCTTTGCGGATGTCTTTCAGTCTGTTTTCCGCCGCGTTGTAGAAATTCTCCAGGGTCAGTGTAACACCTCCCGTATCCGGATCGGGAACAGGTTCCGGTTTGTTGCCCGGCAGGTCACGGGTTTTCAGGAATTTTTCCAGGTACAGAATGGCGTTTTTCTCGTCTTTGAGGCTTATATGGTAACTTGTTGCTATGTGATAGAGTAGCCGGTGGTTAGTGGGGTCGTATGTATATTGTTGTTTCAGTGTCTCTATGTACTCGGGAAACCTGAATGCTTTCTGATAGCATTCTGCCAGACCGCTATAGAGCCAGATCAGCGTACTGTCGGCGGGAGTGGACAGGTTGATAGCTTCCTGCATATAAGTTACGGCTTCCTGTTTCCAGGAAGTTCTCGAACAGGCTTTGGCCAGGTAATAGAGTACATTTACATTGTTAAGAGACTGATCCAGTGCTTTTTTCAGAACGTCGTGTGCTTCATAGAATTGTCCGTCCCCGAAAAAGCTGATCCCGCTGTAATAGCAGGTATGGAATGTACTGTCTTGTTGGCTGAGCAGGACTTTGTATCGTTGGGATGCAGTCTTGTAATCTTTGGAAATACAATAGGAGAGGGCATTCTGTCGATTGACATGGATGTTGAGGGTATCTGACTTGCGGTAAGCTTCCGTACACTCTATGGCTTTGTCAATGTCTTTGTGGCCGATGTGTATATTGGCCAGTCTGGCTACGGCCAGATAATCATCGGGGCTGCGTTCTATGATCTTTTCATAACATTCCCGGGCCGCTTCTGTCTGTTTCAATCCTTCGTGGCATTGTGCCAGCAACCGGAGGGTGACGTTGCTGTCGTCTTTTTCCAGCAATTGTTCCGCGTACTCCAAGGCCGGGGCGTAGCGTTCCATCTGGCAGAGCAGTGTAACCAGTTGCAGCCACGCGTATTTATTTTCCGGATAGAGTTGTATGGTAGTTTGATAATTGATCAGTGCCTCCTGTTGTTTTCCCGCGCTTTTATAACATTCGGCCTGTTCGAGGAGGACCTGCTGACTTTCCGGATCTACGTCCAGGATAGATTGAAAAGTCTGCAAGGCCTCTTTATAGCGGTTCAGTCCACGCAGTGCCCGTGCTTTCTGGAACCACAGGGCAGGTGTCTGTTCTTCTACTTCCTCTATCAACAGCAGTACGGTTTCATAGTCATATATGGCCATGGCTTTCCGGATGTCTGCCTCTTTGTCTTGTGCCTGTAGCTGAAAAGTTATTATTCCCAACCACACAAAGAATAGTCTTTTTTTTCATGAATGAATAGCCTTTTGATGTGAATTCAGAAGCGCAAGGTATTAAAAAAATGAACACTACGAAACTTTCGTAAGTTATAAATCACTTGTTTTAACGAATTTTTCGTAGATCCTTGAAATCCCATCTGTTTTATAGGGGTGACGGGTGTACAGAAATATAGGCAATGAAAAAAGCCTTGTCCCTGACTGGCAGGAACAAGGCTGTGAAAAGCAGAGCCCGACCGAAAGGAAATGCTCTGCGTATTTACCTGAATATACTAAAATACCTATTTTTTGTCTTTCGGTCGCAGGATATTGTCTATTGCCACCAGCAGGCTTTTTTCGGGATCCTCCGTATCCTGGGTAATTTCCCAGAACATGATACCTCCCAGTTGATGTTCCTGTATGTATCTGGCTTTTCGTTCTATGGTGGTTCGACCATCATAGTATAGCAATCCGATGTTATCTTTCAGATGTGCATCTTCTTTGGGGTATTGCTCCAGGATGTTTTTGTATCCCATCCCTTGTGCTCCGGTGGCATCACCTTCCTGCATAAAACGGTATCCGTAGAAGGGGACTCCTGCCACTAATTTTTCCTTAGGCAGCTGGCGGTTGGTGAGCCAGTGTCCGATGGCTTTTTCAAAGAAATCCCAGGAAGAGTGGGGGCCTGTACGTTCTTTGGACCAGGGGCCTGTCTCATCATAGATCATCAGGCTAACGAAATCCAGGTACTCATGCATCGTGTTGTTGAAGCAATTGTAAAGACCAAAGCCACCGTTGTCCCAGCCTGCGTTGACGGCGGCTGTGATCATTTTGTCCGGTCCCAGCTTCTCACGGAGTTCTTTGTAGAACAGTTCAAGTACCTCGAGCTTCTGCAGATCTGCCTCACTGGCACCCTGCTGTCCGCCGTCCCATTCTTCGTAGTCTACATCAATACCGTCCAGTTCCAGTTCCTGTACAGCCGCTGACAGATTTTCTACCAGTCTGGCCCTGTATTCCGGGTGGAGCAGGGCCGAAGAGAAGTTTTTCGATCCGCCACCACCGATAGAGAGTAGTACTTTCACGCCGTGATCGTGTGCTTCCCGGATCACCTGCTGATGGTGATTTACCTCCGCCCTGTCCAGTTCTCCGTCTTGTTGTACATATCCGAAAGCCAGACAGACGTGGGTGAGTTTTTCCCAGTCGGGTGTATAAGGCATTCTCCACATGGGCAGATAAGCTACTACAAGTGCGGAAGATGTCTGTTCAGGTGTATTCTTCTTTTCACCGGATCTGCAACTGCTTACGTAGAGTAGCAGCAAAGCGCAGAGGCAGCAGAGGAATCCTTTCTGGGATGTGTGTGTCAGTTGTTTTCTTTTCATAAGGTTTTTCTGTTTCGAATCGTTTGTTATTTTTGGAAAAAGCGTACATAGTCTACTTCCATTTCACGGGGGAATATGGAGTCGTCTACTCCCCGCATGCCGCCCCAATCTCCTCCAACGGCAATGTTAATGATCAGATAGAGTTGGCTGTCGAAAGGCCATACACTGGGGTCTGAGGTATCTTCGGGACGGAAAGGGAGATAGATATTGTCAGGACTGTCCAGATAGAACTCGATCTTATCGTCTGTCCAGTTCATGCCATATACATGGAAATTGTCTTCTACATCGGGTACTTTCAGCGAAGAAGATACTTTCTGATCTCCCTCCAGCGTGGCAGTTGTATGGATAGCACCGTAGATAATGTCTTTGTCGCAACCCACATACTCCAGCAGGTCGATCTCCGAATAGTAGGGGGAGGCTTTGGTTCCGTAGAACCAGATAGCGGGCCACAGACCTACTCCACCAGCCAGGCGGGCACGTACTTCTACTCTTCCGCGGGAGATCTCTTTCTTGCCGCGTGTAGTGAGCCGGGCCGAAGTATAATCACCGATCTTTTGTCCTTCGCCGCTTTTCATCGCTCTCAAAACCAGCATACCGTCCCGTATAAACGAGTTTTCCGATTTGTTGGTATAATTCTGCCATTCGTTATTGCCCCATTTTCCGGTTCCCTGATCGTAGTTCCAGGAAAGTACATCCACTTCCGGAGCAGTGAACTCGTCGTTCCACCAGAGGCTTTCTCCCTGCTGATGGTAATAGGAGTCTTCAGCAATGGTGTACTGTTTGGTAGAGATCCCTTGTTTACCGTTGACCTTCTGTTTCAGGGTGATTTCATAGGCTCCTTTTTTCTCCAGATAGAAGACCGCGCTTTGTCCGGATTGTGTGGAAGATCCGGCGGCATCGCAGCTCCATTCGTAAGGGTCTCCTTCCTGATCGGCTGTTACCTGTATGAAGTTGGCGTTAGATGGATCTGTCTGTATGGAGAATTTTGCTTCGAAAGAATTGCCTTCTTTTTCGTCACTGTCACAGGAAGATAAAAGAAACAGGAAAAAGATGCCCCAAAGGAGACAGGTGAATTGATTTGTTGTCATAAAGGTTGATTTTAATGGGAAACCAAAAAGTCCCCGGGAGCAGAGGGAAGTTGTGTGTTAAGTTAATAAACGACCCGGGGACTTCTATAAATGGTATAATACGTATTACGGATTCAGATGATTATATACCGCTTGTGTGAGTGATTTGGCCGGATCTGATGTGTCGTAATTCATCATCCAGATCATTATACCTCCCACGTTGTATTCCAGGGCAAGATCTGTTTTGCGCAGGGCACCTTCCCTTCCGCTATAGAACAGGCCACTACCCAGCGAGAGCTCATCTTTCTCTGCAGCATCGGCATCCAGATTCAGGATGTCTGCATAAGTATAGTAGCTCAGGTAATTGTCCAGGTCGCCCCATCCCGGAGTCACACCTTCGGGAATATCATATCTGATTCCAAATGCCGGTATACCTACAATTGCTTTTGTGCTGCTCAGTTCACTGTTTGGGAACAAGGTCAGGTGTTCCTGGATGAGGTAATCCGGTGCATGATGGGTGGGTGTGCGGTCTGTAACTCCCATGGGGAGATAGTTGATCAGATCCAATCGTTCTACCTGGGATAAGTAGGCATACTGAGGATACTGATAGTTGTGTGGTATGGTAGCGGTCAGATAGAATTTACGTCTTCCTTCGTCTACTTCCAGAGGGAGTGCCTGTCCCAGTTCATTCATAAAGGCAGCAATCTCCTCTGTATCCGTCAGGCCTCCATCATCGTTGTTGATATTGCTCATGTGGATGTTTACTCCATCCAGATCATACTCTTCTGCGAAGGCTACGATCTCCTGGATGAGTATTTTTCGTTTGTCCTCACTGGCCACTACATTGTTAAAGGAATGATCTCCATATCCACCGTACAGCAACGGCAGATTCATGGGGCCGCTGATATCTATGAGCACCTGTACTCCGTTGTTATGTGCCAGAGCAACAAGTGTATTGAGTTGGTGCAGTTCGGAGGCTTCGGGCAGGGTGAGGCTGCCGGTCTCATTTTCTACAGTGAGAGAGGTGAACATCAGGTGGGTGATGTAGTCCCATTGTACCTGTCCGGAGGTACCGTCTTTGGGAAGCATACCGATTACTATCTTATTGTACTCTTTGGCTACAAACTCTAAGGCGATGGATACTTCCGCTGTACGAAAGTTCTTTATTCCGTTGCGTTCCGCTTCGAAACGCAGGGTAAATGGCTCTTCCGTATCAATGATATATTCGATCTTAAGTCCTTCGGCTACAACATTCCCGTCTATCAGCCAGCGACAGGTGGTATGGTCCGACGGGGATACCTGTGCTTCGAATTTCATCACATCTCCCAGGGAGTATACATATTCGGCTGCCCAATCCATATAGATGGCCGGGATCTCATCGTCGTCAAATGCCGGATTGCTTGCACTATCGTCTTTGCAACCTGCCAGTATGAGCAACATACAGAGAGTTGCAGGTATATATTTTATGAATTTCATACGCTTACGTGTTAAAAGTAATTTCATCGATTATTTGTCCCACCATACTCCGATGGTCCAGTCGTATCCCGGTACACGGGCTATGGCTTCGCGGTAGTTGTCTCCGTTCTTGATCTGCTCTTCGATCGGGTAGAGCAGACGGCGCGGGGTCTTACCACCGGATTGGTTGCGCTCTTTATCGGGATTTTCCATGGTGATCTCCGGAATATTGGTACGACGCCAGTTGGCGTAGGCTTCGAACGGATTCAGCAGATGGCCTACCCAGAGCTGCATATTGATCTGCTCCAACTCACTGCCACTCTTCAGGGCATTGGAACTGACAAAGCGTTCAAGAGCATCCGCACTTACGGAAGGAGCACCGTATACGCTCATTTGTTCTACAGAGGCACGTAGTGCGTTTTCAAAGTGAGTAGCTGCATTCCCTGCTCCTGACCATCCGCGTACGGCGGCTTCCGCAAGCAACAATTCTACTTCCGCATAACTCATGTTGATGTAAGGGGCATCGTATTCCATCAACCATGTGGCAGGCTGCAAAAGCTGGTATTTACCATCCACTTCCACTTCTTTTCCATCAATGGTGAGGGTGATGGGATCCGGATTCTTTTCCCAGTCGAAATGGTCTGTTTCGCGGGCCATTTCGCTGTAGGATCTTTTTAACGCGTATACCATGTCTGTGATATCTGTGTTCTGACCATCGTCCAGGTAACAGGCACTATACAAGCGGATCCTTGGGTCGGATGTCTCTTCCATATAGGTGATCAGTTTCTTGGACAGGCGGAAATTCCGGGGTTCCTGACGGAAACGGTTGGCAAGTGCGTTTCCGCGTCCCGGTCCGGAAGAGGGATTGGCCTGATTCTCGTATTTGATCATACAGAGATCCGCATTACTTTCCATCACTCCGTTACGTATGGCGGTCTCTGCCTCTTTCCTCGCTCTTTCCGGATCTACTTTGATCAGACGCATGGCCAGACGGAGGCGGAGCGAATTGGCAAATTTCTTCCATTTGGTTATATCACCGTTGTAGTAATGGTCGTATGGGATCAGGTCGGCATTCGGATCGAGTTGTTCCTGTGCCATATCCAATTGTTGGAAGAAGTCGTCATAGATCTCACTCTGCAAATCGTATCTGGGTTTCAATACTCCGGTATAATATCCGGCTCCGGCTTCGAAGTAGGGAATGTCGCCATACATATCGGTAAGCTGGTTGTAGATGTAAACACGCATCACGCGTCCCAGTGCATTGATATTCACAGATTCCGCGTCATCTTTTGTACGCTCAATAATGTCCACGATCGATTTGGCCAGGCGTGTATAGCGTTGCAGCCACAACTCTGCCATGTAGCTATCCTGTTTAATGCCGATACAACCGTATTCTACGGTACCCCAATCGCCACACCACTGATTGACGAATCCTCCCGGATACATGAAATAACGGTGCCACTCCTGGTAGTCATTGGTCAGATACATCTGCAGATTGGGCAGTAACAGGGTAGGCTCCATATCTGTCGATTTCGACGGGTCCTGGTTCAGGTCCTCAAAATCCGCACAGGAACTTATACCTCCTGTCAGGCAGATCATCAGTAAAAGGTATATTATCTTTTTCATATGTAGTTTTTCTATTGATTTACATGCTTTGCAATTACAAACTCACTTTCAGACTGAACCCGAATGATCTTCTCGAAGGCAGGGATCCGTATTCAAATCCTTGTCCGTTGCCATTGTTATAGCTGGATTCGGGATCGATATTAGGTACATTGGAATAAATGGTCCACAGGTTGCGTCCGTAGATAGACAAGTATGCGTTCAGGAATGGAGTCTTATCCAGCCATTTTTGGGGTAGATTGTATCCGAATGTCAGTTCTCTGAGCTTCACGAAAGACGCGTCGTAGATAAAAGGTTCGGGCGTGTTGTTGCTCAGGAAGCTGTTCCAGTATTTCTGAGGATCTACAGCTGTTTCATTCGCTTTATAGGTTACATTTCCATTTGGGTCAACGACCTCTACTACCCCTTTGCCGATGTATCCGCCGGTTGCTGTCCAGTCGGTTGTTTCCACATTGGCTTGTTTGCGGCGTTCTTCCGAAAGGTACCATTCTTTCCGGCCTTCCAGCGTTGCTTTTGCCGTACCGTTGGAGTGTGCCATCATGCTGCTCATGGAGTAGATGTCCGCTCCCCATTTGATATCCAACAGCGCGCTGAACGTGAATCCTTTGTAGCGCAGTGAAGTTCCCAGTCCTCTGGTCCAGTCATATACTCCGTTGCCCAGTACTTCATAGGTGTCACCCACCATCGCATAGCCTGCTTTGTCGTAAATGACCTGTCCGTCCGGAGCACGAAGCAGTTTTTTCCCAATGATCGCACCGTAGGCGGCTCCCTCTTTGGCCTGTATCATGGCACCGGCCCAGCGTGCTTCTGCCAACGGATATTCGTTGAGCTCAGGATGTAGTTTGATCACTTTATTTATGTTCCTGGCATAGTTGACCGTCAGGTCCCAACTGAAGTCTTTCGTTTCTATCAACAGGCCGTTCGCACTGATCTCTACCCCCTGGTTGCGTATCTTACCGCTGTTCACTGTGGCATATTCAAATCCTGTTGTACCGGAGATGGGCAGGTTCATGATCTGGTCTTTGGTTGTCTGGGAATAATAGGTAAGATCCAGGTTCAGCCGATTTCTCAGGAAACGCAGGTCGGCACCAAATTCATACGAATAGGTCCGTGTCGGTTTCAGGTTGTAATTCGGAATGTTGGTCGAGCTGATCTCTCCTACAGGCTGATTGTTAAATGTTTCCGGCATAATGGCGTAGTTGAGGTTGAGCATATAGGGTCCTGTATCTCCACCCACTTGTGCCCAGGAAGCACGTAATTTCCCAAAAGAAAGGATATGAGCGGGTATCTGCCATACATTGGTAAATATAAAACTACCCGAAACGGAGGGATACATATAGGAATTGTTGCTTTTGGCCAGGCTGGAAGACCAGTCGTTGCGCAGGGTGGCATCCAGATACAGGAGTCCTTTGTAACCCAGATTGACGGCTCCATACAAAGAGTTGACCCGTTTGCGGGGATTGCCGTAGATCAGGCTCTGATTCACATAGTTGGTGATGGATTCCATACCCGGGATCACCTGATCATTGGCACTGTAATCGAAGATCTCCTGATCGAAGAACATCATGTTGCCGCCGATGAACGCGGAGAGATCAAATGTCTCACCGAATTTACGGGTATATCTCAGCATGGCCTCCAGGTTGCTTTCCGCTACCTCTACGGAGGTTTCACTCATGGCCCCTTCCGGATATACCGGAGTATTTACAGCGGCGAAGTCGGTCATACGGAATTTGTAGAA
Organism: Bacteroides sp.; assembly: GCA_020861095.1. GTDB lineage: Bacteria > Bacteroidota > Bacteroidia > Bacteroidales > Bacteroidaceae > Bacteroides. The sequence goes on along the minus strand of JAJBTC010000077.1, from coordinate 4,014 downwards.
GTCTGTACCTCCGCGCAATTGTAATTCCAGTCCGTCAATGAATTCGTAGTTGGCCTGGATGTATCCCATGACACGGTCTTTCTTAGACTTGTTGCTCATCTCGTTGATGCTCCAGTAGGGGTTGATCCGGTAGATATTTCCCCCGTTCCATTCGGCATATCTGCCGTATTCATCTTTATACCCTTCACTCAGCCACTTCTGGTCGATATTGGGTGCCAGACCGATCAGACTGAGTCCCACGTTGTTGGGAGAGTCGGAGAGGGCCGGGCGGTTCTTTACATCTTCCATAATATAGTTGATACGGCTCTCTACGCGTAAGCGTTTGGTGAGTTGTCCGTCGGCTTTTACCATAAAAGAGGTACGACTCATGTGTGATTTCGGTATGATATCGTTGTTACGCATATCTGATAGGGAGACACGTACACTGGCTTTTTCCGACGCGGCTGTCAGGGACAGTGAGTTGTTCACTGTGGAGCCGGTACGGAAGAAACTGGAGATGTTGTTGTTGATATTGCCGTATGACTTTTGTTGTCCATTGAAGATGTAAGTAGTGAGATCCGGATTTAATTTGGCTCCCCATGCCGTTTGTGACGCTCCTCTACCTGTTTCAAAAGTTGTGGGCAGTTCACCGTTACGTCCCGAACCGTATACACGCTGGTAATCGTCGAACTTGGACAATTGGTTTACAAAATCCACACTGGTAGTGAAGTCGATGCCGATGCCCTGCTTCTGAGCCGATTTGGTAGTGATGAGTATAACTCCATGTGTGGCACGCGATCCATATAAAGCAGCGGCAGCCGGACCTTTGAGCACAGATACAGACTCGATATCATCCGGGTTGATACTTGAAATACCATCGCCCATATCGTATCCTCCCCACTGACTGGCACCTCCCAATTGGGAGTTTTCCATGGGTACACCGTCGATGACATACAAAGGTTGGTTGTTGCCCGAGAGTTCTCCGTTCCCGCGGATCACTACCCGGGTAGATCCGGACGGACCTGCCGTAGTGCCTGAGATATCCACTCCGGGGATCTTTCCCGACAAGGCTCCCATCGCATTGATCGGTCGGCTGGCAGACAGTGCGTCTCCTTTCACTTCGGATACGGCATATCCCAGGGCTTTGGATTCACGTTTGATCCCTAACGCGGTTACTACTACTTCGGTCAGGGTCTTGGCATCTTCTTTCAGCCGGATCGTCACTGTCTGACTTCTGGTCAGCGTAATGGTCTGACTGATGTAGCCAATGTAGGAAATAGAAACAACAGAGTTTTCGGGTGCTGTGATACTGAATCTCCCTTCCACATCCGTGATGGTACCTGATGAAGTTCCTTGTACGGTGATATTCGCACCAATAATGGGCAATCCGTCTTCGTCGGTCACTATCCCCTGTAGCGTGAAACTACGTTGCTGGGCTATTTTCTCTTCTTTGTAGATCATGATGTATTTTCCTTCCACTTTGTAGGCAAGACCCTGTGTGGGAAGTATCTCATCCAATACCTGATCCACTGATTTATTTTTGAGTGTGACGGATACCTTGCGGTTCAGATCAATTTCTTCGCTGCGATACCAGAAGGTGCAATTGCTCTGTGCTTTCACGAGCTCCAATACCTGACTGAGTGTCGCGTCGCGTACTTCCACAGATACTTTGTTCTGGGAGTAGCTGTGGGTCGCTGAGGCGCTACCTATAAGTAGCAATTGCAGCATAATAAAGAATCTCATAATGAATAATAACCGGTTGGGCCTGCTTTTGCCAGCCACAGGAGGTACGTTCGAAATTATTTTCATAACTTTGTAACGGTTTTAGTTTGTAAAATTTTCAATGATGTTGCACGACTAATGCCGTTCCGGGTCGGGAAGTGCGGCAACACTTCCCGACCCTTTTTCTGCGGTTGTTTAAAGGGGGATTTTCATGGTGTGTATCAGTATTTAAGGGTTATAAAAGGTATGGCGTTTTTGTATTTCTTTATTCGTAAATGATGTATTCTCCTTGTTCCTTCCGGTATTTGAATCGCTTGTCCAGAGCAAATACAGCCAGGATAGTTTCCAGACTTTCATCATCCGTGAAGTCGCACGTGTAAGGGGTATTTGCCAGGTTTTCGGAGGTGATCCGGAAACTGACATTGAATTGTCTTTCCAGTTTCCGGACGATATCTTTCAGGGGAGTGGAGTGGAAATACAGATCATTGACTATCCAACCGGTTACCTGGGTTACATTTGCCTGAGCACGTTTCAACTGCCGGGTCTCTTTGTTATATATCGCCTGTTGATTGGGCTCCAGGATACATTCTACTTGCGACCCTTCGGGACATACGGCTACTTTTCCACTTTCCAGGGTCACTGTCACGCTTTCTTCGTTGTTATAGGCTTCTACATTGAAACGTGTTCCCAGTACTTTTATACGGATCTCTTTGGAGTAGACCACAAAAGGTTTTTCGGGATCGTGTTGTACATCGAAAAAGGCTTCACCCTGCAGGCGCACTTCCCGGATTTTCTTTCCGAATTGTTGCGGATAGGATAAGGTAGTACCGCCGTTGAGGGTAACGATACTGCCGTCGGGTAGTTGCAGGGTCTGATGGACACCCATAGCACAGGATGCTTGCAGCCATTCGTTTTGTTGGGTAAACCCATAGAACCAACCCAGTCCGCCACCTATGATCAGGATAGCTATAGAGGCAGCAATAGCCACGAGACGACGTATATTTCCTGTGTGTTTTTTGTTGTTTTTTATGCGGTAATGAATCTCGGCAAGTATCACCGGGCGTAGTTCTTCGGCCTTTTTTTCTATGCGGCTGTTCAGGTGCAAACCTTCCAGTAACTGGCAGAGTTGTTCGTGGTCTTCTTCTGTGCGCCATTGCTCAAATGCGTTTGCCTCTTCGCAAGTAGTCTCTTCCGATAAGTTCCTGCAAAGTCTATCTATGTCTTTTTCTTCCATAGGATGGGTACTATATAAAAGAGGAGTGAAGTGGAAGGAAATTCGTTTAAAGGAAAAGCTGTTTTTTTTGGAGATTTCTTAGAAAAGTTTAGCTGTTATTTGTATGGATTTGATTATAAGTGTACTATCCCTGGATGTGAATGACGAACAGATGGGGAGATAATTCAATATTTGACTTTCCGGACAGAGAAAAGAAACTCTTTATCGTAAAAAAAGGTCAATAACCCTACCAGGCTCAAGTGAGGATAGTATATTTTCATTTGTTCTACAATTTTTTCAATAGCGATTTTCATCTGTACCCGTACGGTGCTTTCCGATAAAGAGAGTCTTTCAGCTATCTCTTTGTTTTTCAATCCTTCTATACGGCTCATCAGGAAGATGAGGCGACATTTCTCGGGTAGGTTTTCTACGATGCGGTTGATGAGTTCTTCCACTTCCTGTCTTATCAATTCCTCCTCCGGATTTTCCATATCGGTTTTTTCCGTTTGCAGCGGAAAATGATCCAGTGACACTGTTTCTCTTATTGTTTCTTCACGCTGGTACCGGCTGGCTTCATTGCGTGTAATGACGTATAGATAAGTCTCTATATTCTGAATTTCCGCCAGGCTTTTTCTTGATTTCCACACAGAGAAGAATACATTGGAGACCACTTCCTGGCAGGCGTTTGTGTCTTTGAGCAGAAAATAGGCAAAACGGAAGACCTGGCTGTAATAGAGATGGTAGAAACTATCGAAGGCACGCTGATTGTCGTCCTTTACCAGACGAAGTAGATCTTGTGTTTCCAGCTTAACCGTACTACCCATGCTCTTTTGTGTTTTTTGTCGTATACAAATATACATCTTCATTTTTATAAAGAGGCTTTTTAGAGAGAATATATTATAGCATCGGAAGTATATGAGATAATATATTCTAAAAAAGAGAAATTTATATTTCCGTTGAAAACTTTCAAAGGTATGTAGATATAGCTTATATATGGCGTGATACAAAGTTCCCCTGTCTGATAGGTAGCAGTACTGTCTGTATACAGAAACTCCCGGTAGTTGAGCAGCCGGAAAATGAGGGAGGCAAAAAAGAGGCTG
>JAJBTC010000147.1 GCA_020861095.1 Bacteroides sp. | reverse complement strand
AGAGATTTACGATTTACTGATTTACGATGTACGATTGAAATTACATTTTGTAAATTCCTATACATTAATTTCATATGCAAACATACGAGAGGCATAGTTGCGTCTCCGCGATATACATCCCATCAGACACACGCATCCGTTAAAAGTATCTTTTATGGGATGTACCCCTTGTATGCGATACGGATCCCATGCGGCATACCGGAACGAGGCATGTAGATACAGGCAAGAGGCTACAGGCAAGAAGACGCAACAATGCCTCTTGTAGGTTCGGATATAACATGTTACGTATAGGGATTTACAAAATGTAATTCCAATCGTAAATCGTAAATCAGTAAATCGTAAATCTCTTTGTGTCACTATAGACAAGGACATCCCATCCTACCTATATTCCTTGCACACAAATTGGGCCCAATCTGTTAACAAAATAAACAATTCTTCTACAATATTCTTGAATTTAATAAATATATATACTATTTTTGTCACCGAAGAACGCAATATCGACACAAATTGCCACCACCGCCTTATCTATAAGAAAAATAGAACCGCATGTACATTCCATATCCCTATCACACACTGTGATACCTGCTTTTTACCTGACCTTTCTATGGGGAACTGACCAAACAAACGATTGATGATGAAAAAATTAGTAAGTTTAATTTGGGGTGTCTTTGCTGCCTGTACGGTGGCAACAGCACAAGGGGGAAGTTGGTCTGTCTCGGGCTCAGTAACCGACCAGACAGGAAACGTGCTTCCCGGAGTAGCGGTACAGGAGAAAGGTACCACCCACGGAGTAGCCACAGATAGGGACGGAGCCTTCACCCTATCGTGCGCACCCAATGCCACACTGATCTTTTCCTACCTGGGATTCACCTCACAGGAGGTCAGAGTGAACGGGCGTAGCCTGCTACAGGTACAGATGAAGGAAGATTCGCACGTGATCGACGAAGTGATGGTGGTGGCCTACGGTACAGCTAAAAAAGTAGTTTCACCGGATCTGCCTCCCTGGTCAGATCCGACGCGATCAAAGACCTGCCTTCCACCAGCTTTGAAAACGCGCTCAACGGCAAGATCGCCGGATTGCAACTCACCGCTACATCGGGACAAGCCGGTAGCGCGCCCAGCATCCGCATCCGCGGGATCGGGTCGATGAACGCCTCCAACGAACCGCTGTATGTGGTGGACGGTGTACCCGTGAATTCCGGAAACACCGGACAGATGAGCGACTACACCTACGCGACCAACAATGTGATGAACACCCTGAACCCTTCGGACATCGAATCGATCTCGGTACTGAAAGATGCCGCCGCCTCTTCGCTATACGGTTCGCGCGCAGCCAACGGAGTGATCCTGATCACCACCAAAAGAGGAAAAGAGGGCAAACCCACTGCCAATTTCAAGGCTTCGGTCGGATTCACTCCCTCCTGGGCTACCCGCAACTACGAACCGGCCGGTACGCAGGAACAGGTGAATATGCTGTACATGGTTTTTTATGACTACAACACCTCCAGAGACAAAAGTGCCGCAGATGCCAATGCCGATGCCCTCAGACGGCTCAATGACAAATTCAACAGGCACGGATACGCCTTCAGCACCACAGGTACCGGATTGTTTGAGAATGTGGACATTACCGATTATGACAACTCCGGACGGGCCGGCAGGTATTTCGACTGGGAAGATGCCTATTTCCGGACAGCCATGTATCAGACCTATGATGTTTCGGTAAGCGGTGCCACTCCCATCACCAACTACTATACCTCCCTTTCGTATACACAGGACGAAGGTAGGTTGAAGATGAATCGTTTCGATCGGATCTCGGGAAGGGTCAACCTGTCTCAGAAGGTCGGGAACACTGTGGAATTTGCCACGAATGTGAATTTCGCGAAAACCCATACTTCCGGCTACAACGATACGCGCAGCACGGGAAGCAACTACTACTACCAGACACGGAACATGAGCTGGGGACTCTACTGGCCCACGGACTACAAAACCGGTGAAGACTGGACCGAACGCTACGGCAGCTACAGCTACAACGGACTCTATTACGACAAAGAATGGGACAATACATCCACCAACACCAAACTTTCCGCGATGGAAACACTGACCCTGCACCTGCTCCCGGGTCTGGATGTGAAGTCTATCCTTTCGTACGACCATACCCTGGTAAAGGATCATATCTATTACAGCAAGAACCATTTCAACGGAACCGCCTACAACGGCCGGGTGCACGAGATACGAACGATCTATGAAAAGATCGTCTCCTCTACTACTGCCCACTACAACGTGAACCTGAAAGAGAATCGCCTGGGTCTGCTGGTGGGTTTCGAAGCGGAGAGGAACACGACAGACTTCACCCGGGCCACCGGACAGAACCTGCCTTCGAAAGTGTACACGGTAGCTACGGCAGGAACCCTGGACGCCAACGCGTACAAATGGGGAGACTCTATGGTATCTGTATTATCCAAAATAGATTACGACTACAACGAACGCTATTTCGCATCCGGCTCTTACCGCAGAGACGGTTCGTCCCGGCTGAGTCCGGACACCCGTTGGGGCAATTTCTGGTCTGTGGCAGGTGCCTGGAACCTATCGCGGGAAAGCTTCCTTCAGGGCAATCCGGTGATCAGTGATCTGAAACTGCGCGTATCCTACGGAGTGAACGGAACACTGCCCTCTTCCTACTACGGATACATGAACCTCGTCAGTTATACCAACGCGTATGGGGGAGAACCCGGAGGGATCATCACTTCCCTGGCCGATGAAAAGCTCAGCTGGGAGACGAACTATACCACCAACATCGGTCTGGACTTCGGATTGCTGGGCCACCGCCTGCGGGGGAGTATCGAATACTTCAACCGCGATTCGAAAGACCTGTTGCAGAGTCTTCCGATCTCCTCCGTCACCGGTTTCTCTTCCATCCTCAAGAACATTGGCAGCATCAATAACAAAGGGATCGAGATCGAACTCTCGGGAGATATCCTGCGCCGGAAGGATTTCCTGTGGACAGCAGCTGTCAACGCCACACACATCCGTTCAAAAGTCACTACACTCTACGACGGGGAAGACATTATCTGGTACGACCCGACCGGAGGGGACGCGCGGGCGCAATATATCTACCAGGAAGGACAGTCTACACTTGCTTTTTACGGATACGAATGGGCCGGGGTAGACCAGACAAACGGTAAAGGAGTATACTACGTCAACCATCCGGACGATCCGACGGACGGAGACTTTATCTTCAACGGACGTGGAGCGACCTACCAGTACGGAAATGCCAACTACGTGATCATTGGCAACGGGATCCCCAGACTCTACGGAGGGTTCCACACACAACTCTCTTACAAAGGGATAGAGCTGGGCATCAATTTCATCTATAAAATAGGAGGCAAACTCTACGATGGAGCTTACAAGGATGTGGCAGACGACGGATATTACTGGGAACGGATACGTGCCAAAAGCTACTACAAGAACATGTGGAGCGAACAAAACCCGAACGGAACCCTGCCCAAACTGGATGGGAACGATCCGGAAGATGCCATGCAATACAGCAGCCGGATGCTGCACAGTGCCAGTTTCCTGCGACTGAAAAACCTCTCTCTGGGATATACGTTGCCGGGGAAATGGACGCAAAAAGCCATGATCCAACGGACACGCGTATACTTTAACGCCTCCAATCTGCTGACGTTCTCCCGATACAAAGAGGCAGACCCGGAGGTCAATGAATACAGCACCAGAGGCTGGGAAACCCCTATAGGAAAAACATTCGTTTTTGGTATTGAACTGGATTTTTAAAAGAAGGAGGAATAAACAATGAAAAGATCGTTATATATCATCTCTCTGATCGGTACACTCCTGTTGTGCGCCTGTGACGATTTTCTGAATATGCAACCGACCAACTCCTCCAATGCGGAGGAAGCGGTGACTACCCTACAGGAAGCTGAAGAACTGATGAACGGCATCATGCGACTGATGACCTCTTCCGCTTACTACGGACGCCGGATGCTCCTGTATGCGGATGCCAAAGGGGGCGACCTGACCATCTATTCGGCAGGGCGGGGCGAAGACGCGTTGTACACGTTCACACACTCTGCTACCTCTTCTACTTACTTCGGCATGTGGGAAACCGGATATACCCTGATTGCCCAGGTAAACAACCTATTGGAAAATATAGAACGGCTGGAAGCGGCAGGAGAAAGCGGATACAGCTTCATCAAAGGACAGGCGCTCACGCTGCGCGCTCTGTTCCATTTTGATCTGGTACGGCTGTATGGGCTACCCTATGGGATGGACAAAAGTGCTTACGGGATACCCGTTGTGACCAGCACGCTGGCCTACGATGAAAAGCTTACCCGCCATACGGTAGAAGAGACCTATGCGCAGGTACTCCGGGATCTGGCCGCGGGTGAGGATCTGTTGAAAGACAACAAAAATCACAAAGAGGGATATGTGGGATACTATGCCAACCTGGGGTTGCAGGCACGCGTCAAATTGTATATGGAAGAGTATGAGGGTGCGTTGGAAGCGGCCCGGACGATCATAGAAAGTGGAGTCTACACGCTCTACGCGCCCGGAGATTGGGTAGAGTCCTGGAGTAAACAGCACCAGTCCGAATCTATCTTTGAGATAGAAATCCATCCCAATGAAGCCGATCTGGGAACCACCTCTCTGGGATATTACTACATGCGCAGACATCATATCGGTAGTGTAGCCGGGTATTTTGTAGCAAGTGATTATTTCCTCGAACGTCTGGGAGAAGATGAAGAGGATGTACGCTGGGGCATCATGACCTACGACGAAAGTTCGCAGGAACGTCTGGGATGCTGCTACAAATACCTCGGGAGCGTGGATGTCGGGGGAGACGGAAAAGATACTCCCTCCGCTGTAAACATCAAAGCCATACGCCTGTCAGAGATCTACCTGATCGCTGCCGAAGCTGCTCTGAATCAGACGCCCAGCGATCCCTCACTCGCAGCAGCGTATCTGAACGCCATCCGGCAGAGAGCCCCTCATCTGGAGGCCGCTACCGCAGCAACCGTCAGCAACGAGATGATCTTAGACGAACGGAGCAAGGAGCTGTATGGAGAAGGACACCGCTTTTTCGACATGATACGCCTGGATCGCACCATCCGGTACAACGACGATCTGGGAGGGGTACCCTCACAAGGTCGCCCGGAAACGATAGACCGGACATACGGAAAGATCGTATTGCCTATTTCTCAGGATGAGATCAATACCAACCCGGCCATCGGTGAGCAACAGAATCCGGGGTATCTGTGACAAATGCCAGTCTGTTCTGTAGAGACGCATACTTGCGTCTCAGCATACCGTATGAGAATATACGTGTTCTATGCGAATAACAGATGGAACGAAAAAGCCTCAATACATAACAGCACGTATTTAAATTACTGTTTATCACAAATATACATAGTATAGAGACGTAAGTATACGTCTCGTATGTTTGCATATAAAATGGTACGCATAGGGATTTACAAACAGATTCTTTCTATAATTTCAATCGTAAATCGTAAATCGTTAAATCGTAAATCTCTTTGCGTCTCTACAGATCAGATCGTTCAGATGAAGTACGTATAGCCGAATGTATCTGAAGATGTCCCGCCGCGCGACGAAAAGAGCTACATCGAACGAACATTAATAAAAGGTAAAGCATAAAAAGCATAGAAGACGCAGTGGAATATAACAATATGTCAAAACGACAAAGAGATTGGCTGAGATTCGCTTCTTTCGGTCTGGACTTTTAATTTGTTGAAAAGAGAGCAGGGAAAACCTGTGAAATGAATTCACCATGTAAACAGACACCTCTTATTTTCTTTTAAAAGCATACCTGTTGCGTATATGTATTACCTTATCGATTCATTTTTCCTGAAAAACAGAAACTTTTGTTATTTCCGGAGTAGGAGACGAATAAGGGCAACCAGACTTATTTTTCTTTTTTTGTTACAGAAAGCAACCTATTTTCTGTAACTTGTCGATAGAATAAGGGGAATGTACGGGTACGTTAGGCCTAATGTACAGCTACAATAGGCCTATTCACCAGGTAGATCAGGCCTAATGTACCTGCAAGAATATTCTTTTTTGTACTCATTTCTGCAAGTAAATAACAAATTTACGCATACATATGCATTACGCAGACTACTTTCTCTTCCTGAAGAGAGCAAAACCCACTTGTCAGGATTAGTAAAAATACTTATTTTCAGGATATGTGTCAGAAAAAAGATCATTTCGGAAGCAAAATGCAACATCCGGTTTTCCCGGATCACACAAGTTTCCCGGACATCATTCAAAATAACATCCGGATACCGTGCGACAGATTTTAACCAGGATCTCCTGTCCAAAGCAAAAATAGTTGTACATTTGGGAACAGAGATCTATATGTAACCACAAATGCCGATATTCCATACATCATCTTACGGAAAGAAACTACCAGGCAGGTATATCCTGTTGTTCCTGATGGGGTTCCTCATGATCTCCTGCCAGGAACAGAGAGAACACCCGATCAGTTTTTACCATTGGAAAACCAGCTTCTCCCCTACTCCTACCGACCGGCACTACTTCCGGGAACTGGGATGTGGGAAAGTATACCTGCGCTTTTTCGATGTGGATAGGGAGCAAGGAGAGATACAACCCAAAGCCATGCTGAGATCAATGGATCACACTTTGCCGGAGGCCGTATATATTCCTGTGATCTTCATCACCAACCGTACCTTGCCGGGACTGTCTGAAGAAGCCATCGCTGGTGTAGCCGAAAAGATACTCGCCGGGATCGGGGAAGTCGAAAAGAAAAACAACCTGACGGCAGCCACGGAGATACAGATCGATTGCGACTGGACAGAGAGGACACGGGAAAATTACTTCTGGTTATTGGCACTCTTGCAGGAAAAGTCGGGAAGAGACATTACCTGTACGTTGCGTCTGCACCAGATCAAGTTTTACAAACGAACCGGAGTTCCCCCGGTACGCAAAGGATACCTGATGTGCTATGCCACCAGTGATCCGGCGGACAGCAGCACACCCAACTCCATCCTGGATCTGGATCTGCTGAAAGACTATACCGCCCGGATCGGACACTACCCGTTGGAGTTTGATGTAGCTCTTCCCCTCTACTCCTGGGCAGTGGTCACCAATCACCTGGGAAAGATCAGACTGATCAACGGCATCACCCGGGAAGATATGGATGCGGATCGTTTCAGGCAAGTATCCGACCATGTGTATGAAGCCAGGGACGACCTCTTTTTTCACGGATTGTACATCAACCAGGGATTCAGTGTCCGGGTAGAAAAGATCAGTCCCCTCCTGTTGCAACAAGCCCGATCGTATCTGGATACTCAGATAAAAAAGGACTATGCGATCGTATATTACCACTTGCACGAACCCTTTCTTACTAAATTCACTATCGAACAATTGCGATGAGAACCCTCTATCCAAAAGCAACTCTGCTTCTGATCCTCTGCGTAACGATGCTGCCTCCGGCGGTGGCCTGTGGTCCCGACTATGATCCGGACAGTTTCTACTACAACCTCTTTTTACAGGAAATTGTCGAAGACGATACCTACAAGTCTTTCCTGTTCACACCCGATTCTCCCTTTTATCCTACGGACAAAAGCCAGATCCGGAATGAAAACATAGAAGAATGGCAGGAGTATCTGGGCATAAGCTATGAAGAGGCGCGGTATCTGGTATTTGAAGCCGACAGGTCCGACCTCCGGAACCTGCTGAAGGGAGGAAAAACAGAGGATCCGCAACTGGATTTTATCCACTCTGCTTTTCTGAAAAAACACAAGCAGGCACTGGAATACATGGCCTGTGCCAAAGACCTCGAACCTTATATGCACATCATACCTTCCGAATACAGCTGGTATTATTCACCCGACCGCCTGACAGCGGAAGATCTGGATTACGAAGAAGTGTCTTCCCGGCTGAAAACCGGCTGGAAGCAGGCAAAAGACAAAGAGCTCAGACTGAGGTACGGCTATCAACTGGTACGTTTGGCACACTACAACCGCTATTACGAAGAAGCCATAGCGTTTTTCGACACCTATGTGGAATCCCTGAATTACAGACCTGCAATGTATTATCACGCGTTGAGTCAGAAGGCGGGTGCGGAGAAAGAGATAGGCAAATCTTCACTGGCCAACTACCACTTTCTGCAGGTATTTGTCCACTCAAAGAACCTGAAAGAGACCGCAGTCGTGTCTATGCGGATCAACGAAGATCCGGACTGGGAAGACCTGATCAGCCGTACGAAAAACCAGCAAGAACTCAACGATGCTTATCTGCTGTTGGGTTATCATTCGTTCAACAATCCCCTGCGGGAAATAGCAAAGATCACAGAGAACGATCCGGATGCCATACAGGCCCGGATACTGATGGTCAGAGCCATCAATCAGATCGAACGGAACGATCTGCCTGTATCCTACACGGCCTATCCCTACCGGGAGGAGAAAAAAGGGCCGGACAATGGAACGGACAAACGATATCCGATCGCGACTTCCCTGACGGATGAGATCATCGACCTGTCGGACGCGATGACCCGCAACCCTGCTGTAAAAGACCGGAACTTCTGGCTGATGACCTCTGCCTACCTGCATTTCCTGAACAAAGAGTTTGCGCAGGCAAGGCACTACCTGGATCAGGTGGAAGAGGAAAATAAGAACTATACGCTTCAGAAAATGAACCTGGCGTTCTATATCGACATCTGTGAGCCTGCCGCGATCACACCGGAGCTGGAGATCAGCCTCTACGAAAAATACACGGAACTCCTGACGCAGAGCAAAGCCATACAGGGAGAGGCCTGGTATTACTCCGACACCCAGTCGTTTGTCAGGGATGTATGGGCCAACCGCTACTACCTGCAACAGGACTATGCCAAATCTTTCCTATTGACCAACCCGATCTCCGACCTGGAATACAATCCGCAACGGGAACTGCTGGACAGGCTGGAAGCGTTTTACCGGAAACCGGATAAAAACCCGATGGAAAAGTATATAGCTGATCATTTCTACACGATACACAGCCAGGTATATGCGGGACGGAAAAATTACTTAGATTACCTTCGGGGCATTATCTGCCTGACGGAGGGAGACCTTTCCGGAGCACATACGGCTTTCGGGAAAACAGACCCGGCCGATCTCACCCTACGGATCCCCGATTATGTATTCGCGGCAAATATCAGGGAGTGGTTCAATGTGGATCCGGACACGGTCATGATCAGAGATTACCTTGCAGACTTTCCTTTTATCCCGGAAAAGATGGATTTTGAAGAGTTGACAGCAACGCTGCTGAAACTGGAGGAGACAGGCAAAAGAAAGAACCGCCTCGCTCCCAAAGCCAACTATCTGCTGGGCAACTTCTTCTACAACATTTCCAGTCAGGGCTACTACCGTCATCTATTGCGTTTCAATACCACCAACTTCTATTCATCGAAATACGATGACCGCAGCAAACCGGATATATACAACGGTATTTATTTCAAGAACTATCCGGTCTGGTACCAGAACATCTATCCGCACTCACAAAAATACCTCCGACTGGCCTACCGGCAGACCCGTGACAAAGAGCTGAAAGCTCATATCCTTTTTGCCCTCTCGAAGTGTGAACAGGGAGTATATTACGAGAATCCGCTGGAGGAGTATGGGAACCGCGTCGATATGTTTGTATCAGATTACTTTGAAGAGTTGCTCCACTATCAGCAAACAAGCTATGTTGAAGAGATCCTGTCCCGGTGTAAGTATTTTGAGTATTATGTATCTCACTCCGGAAAATAATTCGGATCAGCATGTAACCGATGAAATGAAAACGAGGAGATCTCCACACAGATTTTACTATTTCAGAATCTATGTTGAGACCTCTTTAAGTGAATGAGTGTATTCCAAAGTGCTGTAAGCACGTCCGATTCTGGCCCAGGGTGACGGCTCCCTCCGGTTCCCTACGCTTTACCTTACCCTCGTATATTTGTTTGTGCTCTATTTGCTTTAGTAACGCTGATTCGTTTTGTAATTTTTCATGGCAAACAGAAGAATAACAGTATGATTCAGCCTTTGATAATCTATTGGATATATCGTAGCCCAGATATCTCTGCTGATCTTATCTTCCGGGCTATGGCTCTACCCCCTTCGGGGGACATAAAGGAGTAGATTGTAGCAACCGTCTTTGTGTGAGACCGGAATGATACAAATATCATTCCGGAGGAATGTATACCTTTAAAACGGGAACAGGAGCGGCAGAGCGAATATCATGATAATTCCCAGGATGATCTGCAAAGGAAGACCGACTTTCACATAATCCATAAATGTGTAGGGTCCGGCCGGCATCACCAACGCGTTGGGTGGTGTAGAGAAAGGGGAGGCGAAACACATGCTGGCGGCTACCGATACGGCAAAGAGAAAAGGATAGGGACTGACCCCGATCCCCAGCGCCGCCTGATAGGCGATGGGTGCCAACAATACGGCGGTGGCGGTGTTGCTGATGAACATGGTCATCAGGGAAGTGGTGAAATAGATACCTGCCAGCAGGACAACGGGGCCATACTGGCCCAGTCCGCCTACCAGCGAACTGGAGATGATCTCGGAGGTGCCTGTTTTTTCCAAAGCCAATGACATGGGTAGCATGGCGGCAATCAGTACAATGCTCTCCCAGTTGATGATGCGATAGGCGGCTTCCACATTCTTCAGACAGCCGGTCAGGATCATCAGTACGGCGGCGATCATGACGGCGGTGACCGGAGCGATGGGGATGAAATCGAAGACCATCGCCACTACCATCAGTACCATGATAGAGGCGGCTACCGGCGCTTTGTAGTCTAAGGTGACTTTGGTAGCCTCTTCCAGGGGGCGACCGAGCACTACCCAGTCGTTCTGTTCTTCACTCAGCAGGCCGATCTCTTTCCAGTGGCCCTGTACCAGCAGTACATCGCCGGTCTCTAATTTCACATCTTTCATATCGTGAAGGATGTATTCGCTTTTGCGGCGTATACCCAATACGTTGAGATGGTATCTCTGGCGGAAATTGATCTCGATGATCGTTTTGTTTTTCAGTGTGGAGGTAGGCATGAGTACGATCTCCGCGATGCCGATGTCGTAGAAGTCGAGCGCGTTCTGTGTCGGTTTGCCGGGTTCGGTGTCCGCTACGGTTTCTGTGGTGTGGGTATCTACGATCTCCAGGTCGTAGTCCTTATCAAATAGCTCCACCTGTTCGAAGTCGCCCATCAGATAGATCAGGTCATCGGCTTCCAGTTCCGTATGGGTGGCCAGCTTCTGGCTCACCGATTTCAGGAATGAGGAGCGCCCGCCACTTTCGCGTCGTACCTCCAGTACGTTGAGGCTGTATTTCTGGAATACATTCAGTTCCGCTATGGTCTTACCTACCAACCGGGAGTCTTTTTTTACCTTTACCCGGTAGAGGTCTGTGGCCAGCTGATATTCCCGGGCCAGCTCGTTGAGGGTCTTGTTCTTCTTTTGCCCTTTTTCTTTTTTTCCGTCTTTTCGGGTCAGGAAGATGCGGCTCAGGGGGATCAGTACCAACAGCCCCACTGTGAAGCAGATGATACCCACGGGGGTGAATGAGAAGAAGGAGAGTCCCTCTTGTCCGTTGTCGCGCAGTACACTGTCGATCACTAAGTTGGGCGGTGTACCAATGAGCGTGAACATCCCTCCCATGCTGCTGGCGAAGGCCATCGGCATAAGCAGGCGCGACACATTCATACCACTGGTAGAGGCTAAGCTGACGAGGATGGGTAGCATCAGTGCCACGGTACCTGTGTTGCTGATGAATGCGCCGATAACGGAAGTAGCCAGCATCACCAGCAGAAAGAGTTTGATCTCACTGTCTCCTGCCAGACGTAGTATCTTGCTGCTGATCATTTTGGCCAGCCCGGTCTGGAAAATGGCACCGCTGACCACAAAAAGTCCGATCATCATCGCTACGATGGTACTGGAAAAACCGGTCAGCCCCTCTTCCGGGGTAAGGATGCCGAAGATCAGCAGAAGGATCAGCGAGCAGAGGGCTACCAGGTCTGAACGTAATTTGCCACTTACGAAAAAGACGATGGAGAATAAGAGAATACCTAATGTGATGTACATAATACTTAGCTGGATTAGAAGGATTTTTCGGAGTGCAAAGATAATATTATTTACGATGTACCGATTTACGATTTACGATTTAAATTGCCTGCATGGAAGATAGGAGGTAAGGATGTGCAGTGATCCATGTGATGCGCGGATATGGCAAACACGTACAGACGATGTCTCCTGGAAAATGTGGTGCCAGCCCTGTAAGCATGCTGTATGTGATCACGCAGGGGATGGAACGCGCGGATCGGATGTGTAACAAGCCATTCAAACCGATAAAGAAAAGTATTGTGTGTGAAAAAAGTGGGATGAAAAAAGCGTTTTAAACTTTCCGGGAGGACTTTCGGAGCTTTTTTACGGGTATAATAAAAAGTTAAGGTAAGTGAAAAACAAAACAAATTGACGGAAAACGAGTACGTATTATTTGTGTAATTACGTGAATATTCCGAGTATTGCAAGGTACTCGGGTGTCTGCGTAGGGCAGGAAGTCATTTCTATAAAAGGATGAGTTACAGTTGAAAACACGCTTGATCTTTTGAATGCAACAATGAAAGACAATAAAACATATCATATTTTTATCGAGATTTTAAGATCTAAGGTAGGTAGCAGGAAAGAACTTACCAATAAATTGATGGATATTCTTTTTCTGGAACGCGAGGCGGTATATCGCAGGTTGAGGGGGGGGAGTTCATTTTTCATTCAATGAGATCATTCTGTTGTCGCGTGCTTTTCAGATCTCTATGGATAATGTGATCCATCTGGGGCATACGGACAAATCCAGTCCGTGTGAATTGGTCTATGTAGATTATCTGTTCCGTCCGTCTGAGGAGGATTACCGGATGATGGAGGGTTTGATCGCCATATTGTCACGTCTGAAAGACCATCCTGAGTCCGAATCGGCTATTGTGACCAATACCTTACCACAGATCTTCTATCTTTCTTCTTTGCCGTTGTATAAGTTGGTGTTGTTGAAATGGGCTTTTCAGCAGGGGGTGGCGGAGCGGACCTTGAAGTATAGCCAGATCCATCCTCCCGGGAGGCTGTTGGAGATCAATGAAGTATATTATCGGGAGATCCGCCAGATGGGACTTACCCACATCATCTTAGACAAGAATATCTTCCGCTTTGTGACCAATGATATCCGTTTTTTTTGAGGAGATCTCGCTGATCAGCCGACCGGAGATAGAAGAGATCAAAGAGGACTTTTTCCGTCTGTTGGATGAAATGGAAGAGATCGCGCGGAAAGGATGCTTTGCCACAGGAAAGAAAGTGCAGATGTATGTTTCGCAGGTAGATCTGCCCAACTCTATGTCCTATATTTCCCTGAATGAGATGACCCGCCTCTGTATGCTCAAATGGTTTACTATCATCGATACGGTCTCTGCGGACGAAAAGAGTTTCCAGCGTATGAAATCCTGGACAAAAACTCTCCAGCGTGCTTCTGTACTTATCTCTGAGACCGGTGAGGAGCATCGTATCCATTTCTTTAAAGCACAACGTGAGATTGTCTCTCAGTTGTAGGTACAGGATCTGTCCGGGTTTGCCACGGACGCGTTGCCTGTCGATGTTCTTTTTTTCGGTGCTGTGTGTTTTTTGTTTCTCCGGCCCGGGGAATAGTTTCACTGAAATTCTTTCGGAATTGTTTACATATACCCTCTGGAAGGCCTTTTCAGACAAGGGGCTTCTACGGGGTATGAAACATACAGTTGGGTGAGTTGATCCGGCAGACAGATCCTGAAAATGTAATTTTTTGTGATGTAAAATGACGGATAGAGAAAAAAGGCGCGCTCTGATATAAAAAATGACACGCATCTTTAGCCGGCTGGATTATTCTTGTTATATTTATGGTGATTTATGTTGCCAGTGATGATGACAGTTCATTCAGTTCTAATCTTAACCTAAGGAAAAAATTATGAAAAATGGTCCGTTGTATGATACCTTCATCAAGGCTATCAAAGATAAGATACCGGAAAACTCGAAATTGGTGAATCTGCTGATGGATCTGTTGTATATAGAGAAAGAGGCTGTTTACCGTCGTTTGCGGTGTGAAGTACCCTTTACCTTTTCGGAAATTGCCACCATATCCAGTCATCTGGGCATCTCGATCGACTGTATAGTAGGCACTGCTTTCAACCATTCGCGTCCGTTCCAGTACAATCCGTTGGAATACGATCGTCCGGATGACATTGATCTGAGTCACATAGAACACTTCGCGGAGCAACTTCATACACTCAGGGAGGGGAGTTATTCGGAACTGGCGGACTGCTCCAATGTGTTACCTCAGACGATCTATCTGGCTTATGAGCATCTCACGAAATTTTCTATATTCAAATGGAAGTATCAGCGCGGCGGACTGGAGGGCTCCAAGAAATATGCTCAGATCGTAGTGCCGGATAAAGTGCGGCAAGTGGGGCAGAAATTGGTAAGGAACGCCCATCATGTGCAGAATACCTATTATGTGTTTGATAATCTGATGTTCCAGTATCTGGTGAGCAATATCCGGTATTTCGCGAGCATTGATATGATCACTCCGGAAGAGATCCTGCTGATCAAAGAAGACCTGCATGCCCTGCTGAATGAACTGGAGTTGCTGGCCATCCGGGGTAGGTATGAAGATACGGGCAAACAGGTGTTGCTGTATGTATCCAATATCAATTTTGAGACCAGTTATTGTTATTTCCAATCCTCTGATATCTACCTGAGTATGGTGAAGGCTTTCTCTCTGAATTCGTTGAATTCGATGGACAGGAATACGTTTGATGCCATGAAAAGCTGGATCTTGTCTCTGAAGAGATTGTCTACGATGATCTCTGTGAGTGGAGAGATGCAAAGGATCATCTATTTCAGGAAACAACGCGAGATGATAGACTCTTTGTAGAGAGAATGGCTGCCGGAGTGTTCCTGTGGCAGATCGGATGGGGGTAGAGGGTTGTCCTGGTATGTGGTAAAAGTATAGGAATGGTTCTCTATTTGTTTTTTCTATGTATCTTTAGGGCCTAAATTTATCACATATGCAGATACAACTGGGACGTTTGAATACGTTGGAGATCGTGAAAGAGGTAGAGTTCGGCCTCTATCTGGATGGGGGAGAACAGGGAGAGATCTTGTTGCCCTCCCGGTATGTTCCGGAAACCTGGCAGATCGGTGAACTGTTGGAGGTATTTATTTACTTAGATAACGAAGAGCGGCTGGTGGCTACCACGCTTGTCCCTGCTGTGCAGGTGGGCGAGTTTGCCTGTCTGGAGGTGGCCTGGGTAAATCAGTACGGGGCCTTTCTGGACTGGGGACTGATGAAGGATCTTTTTGTGCCCTTCCGGGAGCAGAAGATGAAGATGCAGGTAGGAAGGAGCTACATCGTGTATGCCTATGTAGATGAAGAGAGCTACCGGATTGTGGCTTCGGCCAAAGTAGAACGGTATCTTTCTACGGACAGACCGGATTATTCGCCTGGCGATGAGGTGGATGTATTGGTGTGGCAGAAGACAGACCTGGGATTCAAGGCGATCATCAACCATACATACAGTGGAATGCTGTATGACTCCGAACTGTTCCGGGACATCTATGTCGGATGGAGCGGGAAGGCCTATATCAGGCAGGTGAGAGAGGATGGGAAGATCGACCTGATGCCGGATAAACCCGGTATGGAGAAAGTGACCGATTTTTCACAGGTGCTGTTGCAGTTTATACGTTCGAACGGTGGCGAGATCGCTTTTACGGACAAAAGTCCGGCCGATGAGATCTATGAGACCTTTGGGGTGAGCAAGAAAACCTTTAAAAAGGCTGTGGGCGATCTCTATAAGAAGAGGGAGATCGTGCTTCTGGACCGCGGCATCCGTCTTTCGGGCCTGTAGTACCCTTTCCGGGAATTAACTCCTTCCCGTAGGGATATTCCTACCAAAGAATAGAGTCTTTCATTAGTCAGGGAGAAATTCTCATCTTATATTTGCATCATCGATAACCGAAAATAGAGTGGAGCATCGGACCTGTAATTGGATAACCTGCGGATATACCCTCTATGTAGTATTCATTTATAAATAATGTGCAGTATGAAAAAGATGATATTTTTGTTGATGGCTTTCACATGGATGGGGCATACAACAGCTACCGCCGCAATGAGCGTGAGCAAGGTGAGAAAAGAGGCACGTTTCCTGACAGATAAGATGGGCTATGAACTGAACCTGAGCCATGCCCAGTACAACGATGTATATGAGATCAATTACGATTTTATCTATTCGATACGGTATGTGATGGATGATGTGGTACGTGGGTACGACTGGGCCATGGAGGAGTATTATACCTCCCTGGATTTCCGGAACGATGACCTGAGGTATGTACTGAACCAGACCCAGTACCGGCGCTTCCTGCAGACGGATTATTTCTATCGTCCGATCTACGCGAGCGGGGGCAAGTGGTCTTTCCGGGTATATATCACTTATACCAATCACAATCATTTCTATTTTGATAAGCCTTATCATTACCGGAGTTATGCCGGAGCCCATTACCGGAGCGGAAATAGTAGTGTAAGTTTCTACGTGGGACGCTATAGCCATCCGCAGTATAAAACCACTGCTCCGATCCGTAATACGAATGTATATACCACGCACCGGCGTTCGGACTTCGGAACGGTGACGAGCCGCCCTTCTACGTCGACCTCTACTTCCCGGAGGAGTACAGATACGACCAACCGGGTGAGTAACAGCAGCAGTACAACTACCAACCGCAACAGTTCGGCCACAGGCAGCAGTAGCAGCAGTAGTTTGACTACGAACCGCAGCAGCAATACCAGCGGTAGCAGCAGCTCGGCTACACAGAGCAGCGGCAGCAGTACACAGAGAAGTTCAAACGCTTCTTCTTCCCGTACGAGCAACAGCAGCAGTGTTTCCACTTCAAGCAAAGAGAGTTCGTCGGGCAGCAGCCGTTCTTCCTCAGGTTCCTCAGGTAGCAGCAGCCGTAGCTCGTCTTCTTCCTCTTCCAGCCGCTCTTCTTCGTCGCGCAGATAAAAAAGAGGATAAATATACAATCTGAACCGTTCTCTTCTCCACAAATATTTCTATATTTGGCCTTTGAAATCCATCCGGGTTTCAAAGGCCTTATTGTTTTTATATAAGCTATACATATGATCAGATTTCTGGATGCAGAGCGTCTGACTGCCTCGTATGAACCGGAACTATCGGTTGCGGTAAGTCGGGTAGTTGCCTCGGGAAAGTATATCGCCGGTGAGGAGGTGAAACAATTTGAACATGCGTTTGCCGCTTACTGCGGCACTTCTTACTGCATAGGTACCGCGAATGGTTTCGATGCGCTGACCCTTATTTTTATGGCCTATCGGGCGCTGGAAATTGTACGGGAAGGCGATGAGGTGATCGTAGCGGCCAACGCGCATATATCTACGGTACTTGCGGTGTGGCGTGCCGGGCTTGTTCCGGTGTTGTGCGAACCTTCTCCGCAGACCTATAACCTGGATGTAGACCGACTGGACTCTTTGTTTACTTCCCGCACGTGTGCCGTATTGGTCTCTCACCGCTTTGGCCGGTGTATGGATATGGAGCCGGTGATCAGCTGGGTCACTGCGCACCGATTGCTGGTGATAGAGGATGCAGGAGAAGCGCAGGGAGCTCTGTATCGGGGAAAACGTGTGGGCAGCCTGGGAGACGCAGCGGCTTTCAGCTTCCTGCCCGATCGCAACTTAGGGGCACTGGGCAACGGAGGAGCTGTCACCACAGCAGACGAATTGCTTGCGGTAACCATACGCGCGATGCTCAATTATGGAGTGTCTGCCTGCAATCTGCATCCTTACAAAGGACTGGATAGTCGCCTGGAGGAGATACAGGCCGCTGTGCTTAAACTGAAACTACCCCGGCTGGACCCGGACAATGAACGTCGCCGGCAGATCGCCCGTCGGTATATACAAGAGATCGATCTTCCTTTCATTACTCTTCCTCAGGTACCGGAATGGGAGCAGCATGTGTTCCATCTGTTTCCGGTATTTTGTCCGCGCAGGGATATGCTACAGGCTTTTCTCCGGGAGAAAGGCATAGAAACGGCTGTGCAGGATCCCGAGCCTCCTCACCGTCAGGGTGCGTTGAAGGAGCTGAGTGGACTGCGTTTGCCGTTGACAGAGCAACTGCACCGGGAAGAACTGAGCCTTCCTGTGTCTCCGGTGATGACCGATGAAGAGGTGTCCGCAGTGATTGAGGCAGTTGTGTCGTTTGAATAATTTTTTCTCTTCGTTTCTTTGGGCCGCCAGAGAAACGAAGCAAAAGGAAAGTACGATCGAAAGAAAATGATGTATTTTAAATTTCGATCGTACTTTCAGCACTTGCAGATACCGTCATTTTTCTATAGTAAAACAGCTTTTTTGTTTTAGATTTCATCTACTATCTGAAAGCATTCGCTGCCTATCGATCCCATACACCTCTCAGCTCTGATTTCATCAGAACCCGAAATACCAGGTAGCGATAGAAAAGTAGATCATTACTCCTGTGATATCCGCAATAGAGGTGATCAACGGCGCGCTTGCTGTCGCGGGGTCAACCTTAAACCGGGTAAAAACAAAAGGTAGTAATAAACCAATCATACTACCGGCCATTACATTCAGTACCATAGTAGCGGCTACCACCAACACCACTTCAGGCGCGCGGAAACTGGCTACTGCCGATACGGCCAGAGCCATACTGATGCCCAGAAGCAGAGATACCAGTAACTCCTTACTTAACAGACGCATCCAGTCTTTCATCTGCACATCTCCTACAGCCAACGCACGGATCATCAGCGTAGCCGACTGCGAACCGGCATTTCCTCCGCTATCAATCAGCAAAGGAAGGAAAAAGACCAATGCCACTACCGACTCTATCACATCGGAGAACCCGGCAATGGCGGCACCTGAGAATATGTTCATAAACACCAATGCCACCAACCAGACAATACGCTGGCGATAGAGATTGGTGATACGGGCTTTCATCGGATTGACCACAGCTTCCTGCAACGAACCGAACTTCTGGAAGTCTTCGGTTGCTTCTTCTTCCACCACGTCCATCACGTCGTCGAACGTAACAATACCGACCAGTGTTTGATGGGTATCTACCACCGGAAGTGCTACCCGGTCTTGTTCCTGGAAGATTTTCACAGCAGTCTCCTGATCATCGTAGGCATTCAGGGCAACCACTTTATTATCTGACAGGTCTGCAATCGTCTGATCGGGAGAAGCCAGAAGGATCTCTTTGATCCGGAGGTCATCGAGTAGTCTCCACTGATCGTCCACCACATAGATCACATTCAATGTTTCTGAGTCACGCCCGTACGTACGGATATGCTCCAACGCCTGTGCAACTGTGAACCAGGGCTTCACTGCCACATATTCCGGTGTCATCAGACGTCCGGTACTGTCTTCGGGGTATCCCAGAAGCGACATAGCGATCTGGCGTTCCTCCGTGGAGAGCATCTGCATCAGACGCTGGGTCACCTTTCCGGGCAATTCTTCAAAGAACGCGGTGCGGTCGTCAGGGTCCAGATCATTGAGGAGATTGGAGATCTCGTTGCTATGCGCGGCCAATCCTTTGATGATGGCTTCCTGATCTTCATGAGACAGATGAGAGAAAGTCTCTGTAGATAACTCACGGGGAAGCAATCTGAACAGGATCAGTGCATCGGTAGAAGAGAGTTCTTCTATGATCTCAGCGATCTGCACAGGTTGCAGATCCATAACTTCTTGTTTCAGGGATTTCCAGTTCTTATCTGCGATAAGTTTCTGGAAGAGGAGGAGGATTTGTTCTGTCATAAGGCTTCCTTACTTTTTCTCTGTAAGGAAAACCCACCAAGGACCTTACAGAGGAGTTAATACTTCTGTTTACTGTAACTGCAACTATAATACGGTCCTTCGTCCATATCTTTGAAATTTTAATGGTTCTTAAAAATCCGGTGCAAAGGTACGATTTTACAGATAAACCGCAAACGTTTTCCATGGGTTAATTAACCTGTGATCTGTTTTTTGTTCGACAGAGAAAGACAAATTACGGTTGAGGGATAGAGAGAGGGGTAACAGGTCCTTGTAAGAGTCCCGGCAACAAGCAGTGAAAAACAAACGAAAAGAGGAACCAGCCAGCTGATCATTCGTTCACGGCATGGCAGGAAGGACACACACCTTTACGTGACATTCTTGCACCACAACATCCACACCGATACATTTCGGTATTCCGGCAAAGATGGCTGACCGTATAGGCGGCAAAAAGCAGAAACAGCAGATAACCTATATAAAAATGAACGGACTGAATAAAGAAACCGTAACATCCTACGCAGGCAGCCATCAACGCAAACAGATAACGCCACGCATCCCCGGAAACAAGACGACGGAAGATATCATCCAAAGAGGCAATACCTACCAGGAGGAATCCCCACAGGCATCCGAGAAAAACAGACAACACCCCCGGCACTCTCCACGGAGTGAGGGTGGGATGGAAATAGAAATGCTTCCAGACTTCCGGAAAAAAGAGCTGCATGGTCTCATATAACGTACCCAGGCAGGCTGCCAGCAGACAGAGCAAAGCCGGATAGGGACTACCGATGTCTCTGAAAAAGACCACCGGAAAAGGGCGACGGCGATAGGCCAAAGCCAGGACAAGAAAAATAAAGAGTGCCAGGACAAACAGCAGGTAAGAAAGGGAAGTGTGCCGAAACATATCTATCAGATGCGAAACACTGTCGACAGGAGCAAAATACTCCAGCAACTGATCTTCCGGGATCCATCCCTGCACCTCCTGGCTGTGAGCCAGCTTCACCCAGGCTACATCGGCACTGTCGCCGGGATAGGTAGCCAGTTTCGCTATAACCACCCGGTCTCCCTGCCGCAGAGAGACAAACAGTCCTTTCACGGGAAGACACTCCAGATATACCGAATCGGTGCGTACCTCCAGATTGGTATTCAGCGCGTATGAGAAACGAAAATCCGTAGCTAAGGTATCCGGCATATCTTCTTCTGTATGCTCCGCCGGCACCGCTTCCGGTATTTTGCCACAGCCATACAGCAGAAGCACGATCAGGCAAACAATCCACCAGCCATATTTTATTTCTTCCTTCATCCGACCGACACTTTCATCAGACAAAGGCGACAATCAAAAGTCAGACGAAACCGTTTTCCATCGGTGCCCACCAGATAGAAAGGCTCCCGGTAGGGTGAAGACTGTTTGTGCCACACAGGACACCACCCCATGCTGTGACGCAGACAATGCTTACAGAACATCAGTACAGCCTCTTTCACGGGTTGCTCTTCAAAGGCGGGAGACACCTCTTTCACACCATGATCCAGATAGAACGTGCGGGCCCGATCGTTGGCCACATTACCGGTATACGAGAGCGTATCCTCCGGATAAGGATGTCGGGTAGCAGGCAGCCGACAAAGTTCACGGCGGTAATGGATCTGCCGGGCGGCCAACAAACGCTCTGTAACCTGACGCCGCAACTCAGCAAGCCGGGAAGCGGGAACAAACCAGTTCTGTGAAAAACCGACCTCCACAGACAACGCTTCAAAAACGGTATTTCCCAACTTTGAAAGCTGGGTGCGCAGATTTTCTGTTTGCGGGGTACGTGCCTTCTCTTTGTCCTGCGTGAGCGACACCGTCACCGAATTTCCGTCTTCATCCGAAAACGTAAGTGCATAGCCGGAGGGATGATCGCAGATACGTATATCCACACCTATCTTCCGCTCGGCCGAACGGCGGGAGAGCAGACGTTCAAACTCCTGATCGAAATTGCGATACAGCACTGTACGTGGTTTCACGGCTACCGGTTCCTGTGGGTAGAGCCTGTTGCCATCTACCCGGTTGATACGGAATCCTTTCAGTTGTCCCTGTTCGTCCAGGAAACAGGCTCCATCTCCATTGTGGAAAGACTTTACACCTGCTACCGTAAGATAATTTCCTCTCACCTCTTTGACCTTTCCCATCTCCTCTCCGAGGGATTTGGGTGTATCGAATGAAGTGATCTCTTCGTTCTTGTCTTCCGGAAAATAAGGAGTAGATCCCCGGCTGAAACTCTTATTGAGCTGAGGACGGAAGGTATAAGTCGCCTTTCCGGAAGAAGCGCGCACAAATTCCGGTCTGCGTGCCAGGATACGATCCAGTTCCTGCCGGTAGGCCGCGGTCACATTCTTCACATACGAGAGATCTTTGAGCCGACCTTCGATCTTCAGCGAAGAGACACCGGCATCCAGCAACTCTTCGAGGTGAGCCATCCGGTTCATATCTTTCAGGGAGAGCAGATGTTTGTTGCGTACGATGGTCCTGCCATCCGCGTCGACCAAGCTGAAAAGCAACCGGCAGAATTGCGCGCAGGCTCCCCGGTTGGCACTCCGTCCGAAGCTGGCCTGGCTCACGTAGCACCTGCCGCTGTAGCTCACACACAAGGCTCCGTGAACAAAAACCTCCAGCACAACCTCCGGATTGCTTTCGTGTATGTGCCGTATCTCCCGGACAGAAAGTTCACGTGCCAGCACTACCTGTCTGAATCCGGCATCTGCCAGAAAGCCTACTTTTCTTGCTGTGACATTATCGGTCTGGGTACTGGCGTGCAAAGGGATCGGAGGAAGATCCAGCTTCAAAATTCCCATATCCTGTATTATGAGAGCATCCACACCGATCCGGTACAGTTCCCGGATCAACTGCTCCGCCTCTTCCAGCTCCACATCCGTAAGGATCGTATTCAGTGCCACATATACCCGGGCATAATAGGTATGCGCATGGGCTACCAGCGTGGCAATATCTTCCAGAGAATTTCCCGCGGCAGCACGTGCTCCAAATTTGGATGCACCGATGTATACCGCGTCTGCCCCGTGGTCGATAGCAGCGATCCCGCACTCTAAGTTACGGGCAGGTGCAAGCAATTCGATCTTTCGGGCACGGATCATTGTATCTCCTCGATATTATAGGGGGTTTCCTGGTAAACAAAATAGTTGAGCCAGTTGGTAAACAGTAGATTGGCATGCGAACGCCAGCGTACCAACGACCCCTGATCCGGATCATTGTTTCTGTAATAATTCTTCGGAACGTTAATAGATAATCCTTTGGCACGGTCGCGCCGGTATTCCGCATCCAGTGTCAGGGGAGAATATTCCGAATGTCCGGTCACAAAAAATTCCCTGCCTGCCCGAGCCATAACCATATATACTCCTGCTTCTTCCGACTCAGACAGGATCGTAAGTTGTGGAACTTTATGTATATCTTCGCTACGGATCTCCGTATGGCGGCTATGAGGAACATAAAAGACATCGTCGAATCCCCTGAAAATGGCCTGATACGGATCCGTCATCGTATGTTCAAACACGCCGAACATTTTTTCGTTCAACGGGTACTTGGGCACCCCATAGTGATGATAGAGTCCCGCCTGCGCAGCCCAGCAAATATATAAAGTAGAGGTCACATGGGTACGGGCCCAGTCAAAGATCTCCTGTATTTCCTTCCAATAGGTCACCTCTTCAAATTCCATCTTCTCTACCGGAGCACCCGTAATGATCATGCCATCGAACTTCTGGTCACGCATCTCCGCGAAATCCGTATAAAATGCCTGCATATGCTCCACAGGAGTGTTTTTGGAAGTATGGCTGCTGATCTTCATAAAACAGATCTCAAGCTGCAACGGAGTATTGGACAACAGACGGATCAGATCCGTCTCCGTAGTGATCTTCAACGGCATCAGGTTCAGGATCACGATCCGCAGCGGACGAATGTCCTGCTGGGTAGCACGGGAGCTGTCGATCACAAAGATATTCTCCTCTTTCAGGAGTTCAATGGCCGGTAGTCTGTCTGGCAAATTCAGAGGCATAGTTGCTGTTTTAGAGAAATTTCCTGCAAAAATAGCAATTTAGAATGAAGTATGAGAGATTTATATACCTTTTAAATGAAGCGGGGCTCGCACCAGTCAGCAACCACGGTCATGAAAACCCCTTCGGTTGCAGCCGCTACAAGTAGATAGAGAGAAAGCCAAAATACCTGCCTTCTCCACAAAAGCAGGTATCTTCAATCCACAGTCCGGATCAAAAAAGATGTCGCCATACCTTGTACATCGCTTTGTGTCCGTTCACGAAAAGCCGGAAATGCTTATTTAGAAATGTTACAAATTAAAGCAAAATCGACCGATACAGAGGGGCAATAAAAAAGAAAAAACTTATTTTTGTCGCAAGAATTAGTACTAATTATTAAAATTTTGAAACATGGCTTACGTAATTACTGATGATTGTATCGCTTGCGGTTCTTGCATCGATGAGTGTCCGGTTGAAGCTATCTCAGAAGGTGATATCTATACCATCAATCCGGATGTATGTACAGACTGTGGTACTTGTGCCGATGTTTGTCCTTCGGAAGCAATCCACCCGGCTGACTGATAGAATCAGTTGACTGATGCTCGTTTGAAAGAGCGGTTTTAACACAACTTTATTTATAGAATATCCCTGCTCCTGTTCGGAGATCAGGGATATTTTTTTGTGTATCTTGGCTTCTCCGGGAGTAGTGACCTGCAACAACGACCCCACCAGGCCCCTCCGGGTCCTCTCCTCCAGGCTGTCGGGAGGAAGATCCGGATAGAATCCCAGCATGTGGCTCCCCTGCATCTCTTCGGGAGTGATGTACCGGGTAGCCTCTTTCATCTGCTGCATACCTGCGTACTGACACCTCTGAACTACTTTTTCTTCCAGGGACATCAGGGACAACAGATGTTCCACTCTTTTTTCCACAGGTTGAGAAGGATCCAGATAGAGCGGATCCTTCTCAACCTGTGACAGCCGGAAAGCAAAGCTACTCCTATCCACAACCAGATATACAATGCTTCCTTATATATCACTTCCCAGGCTTATTTGGTCAGCAGATCCAGCACGCCGTAATCCGCTACCGAACCATCGGCATTGCAAAATCCGAATCCGGCCTTGTACTCCCAGTAGGTATGAGGAATGTTCCGCTCCCTGAACAGAGAGACCATATCGTATACCCAATTGTATTTGACCTGTGAATAGGTCAGCCGGTAACATCCGAATTCTCCGCAATGCAGACGGACTCCCAGGGCATTGGCATGGTCAATGGCCGCCTGCATCTGTCCCAGAAGCACGTATTTATCATAATAGGTGAAATAGCCCCCGACCACATCCTGCTGCCACTGGGGAAGGGCATAGAATTCCTGATCGCTGATGAGTTGTCCCGGATAGTTCAGATTTACATCGATGTACTGAAAATCGTTCCACTCGGCTTTATAGTGGGTCAGCAGGTAGGGTTCGTAGAAATGAAAGCTCAGGATCAGGTTGGGATCACCTGCCGGAACAGTCAGGGCAGGGATCTTATAGGCCCCGTTCCACATATTGGCTCCGACAATAAGCACCCGTTCCGGTTTGTGTACCCGAAGTTCACGGATGACTCTGGCAGACAGAGTGTTCCACATCGCATCTTCCGGTGCTACCGGTTCGTTCAGTAATTCATAAGCCAGCAGATCGTTGGAATAGCCCCGGAACTCGGCGGAGATCGCATGCCACATATTCATGTAATAATCCTGCTCCCAGCTATCGTACCACAGTGTATTGACAGCATGGTCGAAATTGTGCGAACGGATGATGTGCAGGTCCAGTATCACCTTTATGCCTGCTGCCTCACACCAGCCAAGGGTGCGGTGGAGCAGATCGGCTACTTCCCGGTTGATCGCTCCGGACTCCAGGAAGAGGTGTTCCTCATCTACCGGAATGCGGATATGATCGAATCCCCAGGAAGCAAGGTTACTGATCTCATATTGCTGGAAAGCGTATTCCCTGGCACTTCCCGTCAGGGTAGACTGGGAAAGCCAGTTGCTGATATTCACCCCCAGCCTGAAAGAAAAGTTCGCAGCACGGGTAGTTACCCCGGAAGCTACCGCTTCCGGAGCCGCTCCGGTTTCTCCGTCGGAGAGAGGATCAGCCAGGTGGTTACACCCGGCCAGGGTCATGACTGTGAGCAGGATCAGGCAGATCATACTCCTCTTATACCTTTTATTCGGTAACAATGATGTAAGCTTCACGGTAAGTTTCATAAGTAGATGTAGTTACAATAAGTTTCAGATAATGGGTTACAGGTTCGGAAGAGACAAATTCAAACGTAGTACCTCGTTCTACCTCTTCTCCGTCAAGGTACCATACGCCGGTACAGAACTCCGAAGGGGTAAACTGCATGTCAATGGTCAATGGCTGGTCTACCAGGGTGGAAAAAGTACCTAACTCTCCCGTTTCGTAATTTCTCTCCGGCCAGCGTCCGAGGATACGCGGATACTCCTCTTCGGTCAGTACCGGAGCATTCATAGAGTCGGCACAACTGGTCAGGCCGTACAAAGCGGCACATATACATAGGATATATATCAGTTTTTTCATTTTCTTTCTGTTTTTAAAGTTGTATATTCACCTTATTCTTTGTCCCACCAGACTCTCTGGTTCCAGTTATCACTGCCACCCAGCGCACTGATCGCAGATTCATATCCGGCCTTGTTGTAGGAAGACTCAAACAACGGATAGTTGAGCCTGCGGGGAATGGTTTGTGAGTCAATGGTCACTGCCCAATACGCCGCAGCCGAAAGCAGTTCCGGATATCCGGAACGTCGCCAGTTGGCAAAGGCTTCAGACGGATTGATGAAATGCAGGATCCAGAGCTGTTCATTGATAGCCTGTAGCTTTTCTTCCGGAGCAGCCGGCAACGGACGCTGTGCCAGGTAGGCATCGATCTCACTGCCGGTCACTCCATCCATCGTAGGATAACGGGCCAGCAACTCCATCGCTGCCCTTACCCCTTCCTGGTAATGCGCTTCGGCAGACAACGCATTCGGTACGTCAGTTCCCCAGCGGGTCACAGCTTCGGCCAGCAACAACTGGCACTCCGCATAAGTCAGGATAATACCCGGAGCATTCCCACGCAGGAAAGCATGGTTGACCTGAGGACGGCAGAATTTGTCAAACCACTCATTATACACATCGCTCCAATAGCCATTGGGCCAGTTGTCCCACCAGAAATAGCCGGGAAGAACAGGCTGGATCTGATCCATACCGGCTGCCGAAGCCAGCACATCTTCCGTAATATCGTTGCGGCTGAAAGGATCATTGCTGCTTTCATCGTAGCATCTGCCCAGACGCAACAGACGAGGATCTCCGGTATCTCTCAGATAATTCCACAAGGTAGAACAGAGATAAGCGGTAGGATACGTTTCGTATCCCCGCAACAGTTGCGACCAGCCGTTGCGACGGATCTCTGAGGTATCCCAGTCAAGGATATCCATAAACTCGATAATGGCGTCGTCCGAAGCCGAAGTGAAACATCCGGCTGCCGAACCCATGACATCCATAACATGTTGCTTCGCTGTTTCCGGAGCCACCTTCACCAGGCGCATGGCCAGGCGCAGGCGCAGGGTATTGGCAAATTTCCTCCACTGCCCGAGCGAACCGTTGTAGAATATATCTCCGGTCACCTGGTCACCGTCATCGTCCAGACCTTCCGCCACCTCTTTCAGTTCTTTCAGGAAATCCATGTAGATATCTTCCTGCTTGTCATAGGCAGGCATAGCAATTCCTTCCAGGTATCCTTTTCCGGCCTCAAAATAGGGCACATCGCCCAGGGCATCCGTCAGCAACATCGCATAATATACCCGGAAAATACGGGCCACGGTACGTACATTGTGATACAACGGATCTTCTGCCGTACGTTCGACAATGTCTACCAGGTTCTTGAAAGGAGTACCGTAGATACGGTTCCAGAACTGGTTAAACTCATCTCCGCTTTTCTGGTAGATACCTCCCCAGTTAGTTACACTGTAGTCGCCCTGCAGGTGCTGTATGAACCCGGAAAAGTAGAACACCGATACCTGTGTCAGCATCCAGTCACCTCCTACCGATAACTGCGCGTAGGAGAGCTGACTGTTGGGGTTGACCGTAGCCGATTTGGTAGGGTCTGTATTGTACTCCTCAAAATCATTGCATCCCGTCATCGCTACCAGGAAAACAGCCAGCAACAGAAGTGAAAAGCTACCTGAAATGTATTTTTTGATCTTCATTTTCCTAAAATTTTAAGTTGATGTTAAACCCGAAACTACGACGTGAGGGAAGCGATCCATACTCCAGTCCCATACCTCCGCTGTTGTTGTAATTGGAGTCCGGGTCGATGTTATCAATGTTCTTATAGATAGTAAAGGGGTTACGGGCCACGAACGAGAGGGTCATGTCATCGGCAAATTTGTTGACAATCTTCTTAGGCATCCGGTAGGTCAGGGTGATCTCCCTTACTTTGACATAGGTATTGTCATAGATGAAAGGCACCGGCGTGTTGTCTCCGATGTATTTCCAGTAATCATAGGGATTGATGGCGATATCATTCGGTGTATAAGTAGTTTTTCCATTCTGATCCACCCCTTCAATTACTCCCTGAGCTATGTATCCTCCGGTCGGCTTCCACTCCCCGGAAGAGATCCCCTGTACCAGACGCTGTTCTTCGGATCTGTACCAGGCATCGCGCCCCTCCAGGGTAGCTTTGTCTTTTCCGGTCAGGTGCAGGCTGCGGGCAGTCATGGAGTAAAGGTCTGCCCCTACTTTGACATCAATGATAGCTGCCAGTGATATATTTTTGTAAGTCAGATTGGTAGTCAATCCACCGGTCCAGTCCCAGGTGGCATTCCCCAGTACAGACAGATCTTCGGAGATCATCGGGTAGCCGTTCTCCGGATTGATCAGGATGTCTCCATTGGCATTGCGCAGGAAATCCCGTCCCATAATGGCTCCGTAATCGTGCCCCTCTACCGCGGCTACACGCACTCCCAGGTAACGGGCGGACTCAATCTCGAAACTCTGGATCCCTTCTGCCAGGCGGATCACTTTGTTGTTGTTCTTGGAAAAATTTACATTCAGATCCCAGGAGAAATCACGGACCTGTACCAGGCGGGAGTTCAGTGCAATCTCTACCCCGCTGTTCCGGATCTCACCGGCATTGACCAGCATCGCATCGTACCCGGAAGCCACAGAAGTATTCAGGCTCATGATCTGATTGCGGCTGCGCTGGTGGTAATAGGTCACTTCCAGTCCCATCCGGTGGTTGAGGAATTTCAGGTCCATACCGGCCTCCACCGAGTTGGTCTTGGTGGGTTTCAGGTCTTTGTTGGGAACCACACTGTTGTAAATGGTAGCCAGTGCATAACCGTCGTAGGTCTTATCGGTCATCGAATATACCAGTCCCAACTGATAGGGATCGGCATCGCTACCTACCTGCGCATACGAAAGGCGTACCTTACCAAAAGGCAAAGCTGCGGAATTCATATGGAATGCCTCTGTAAAGATGAACGACCCGGAGACCGAAGGATAGACATAGGTATTGTTCTGTGTAGGCAACGTAGACGAATGATCCATACGCAACGTGGCATCCAGGTACATGTAGTTGTTGAACCCGACATTCGCCATACCAAACACAGAGTTGATCTGTTTGCGGTAGGAACCCTCCTGGATCTCTTTGTAGAGGAAACTTTGTAAAGCAACAGTCTCACGCATCTGCATGTCCGTTCCGGTGATCACCTGTGTCGCATTGTTTACATTGTAGATATTCCCTCCCAGGGTCACACCGTAGTCAAACAAGCCTTTACGGTCACGGAAATTGGCCAGCAACTCCACATTGTAAGAATGGTTGTTGAACTTGCTCTGTTGCAGATAGCCCGTTTCCCTTCGGGGAGTGGTACGCGGATTGTACTCCTGGAATTCAAATACATTGATCTCCGCTCCTCCGGAAAGTTGTACGTTGAACTTGTCATTCAGGGTGTATTTCAGCGCGCCGGAAGCGATGAAACGGTCTTTCCACGACTTATTTTCCTGGGCTTTCACAATCCAGTAGGGATTGAGATTCCATACGTCGTTGTTGTTCCAGTCGTAATAATTGCCCGTTTCGGTCCGGTAGCTGTTTTTCAGCCATTTCTGATCAAAGGTATTGGCCAGTGTCATCAGGCTGCTCATCACATTGCCCTGGTGGTCGGAAAGGGCCGGACGGTTCTTCACATCCTCACGGATATAATTGACTTTTACGTCCAGATCCAGTTTTCTGGCAATCTGAGTATGGGCACGCAGGTTGATGGTATTGCGGCTCATACCGGTGTTGGGTACAATGTCTTTGTTCTCCATATTGGTATAAGAAAGACGGATACCGGAACGCTCATTCACTGAATTGATCACCAGCGTATTGGTAGCGGTGAGCCCGGTACGGAAAAAGCCGTTGATGTTGTTTTTGACCAGCTTGTACGGACGTGTCACACCATCGAAATAGGTCAGGTAAAGCCCTTCGTCGATCTTGGGACCCCAGTTCTGGTTGTACGAATGATGATCGTCTGTGCCGGTAATGCGGCCGTCTGTGCCCTGTCCGTAAGTAGATTGCAGGTTGTCATACCGCGAAAGCTGCCTGTCAATGGTAAAGGTAGAATTGAACTCAATTCCCAGTTTCTTGTCGGAGGCTGCTTTTTTGGTGGTGATCAGGATCACCCCGTGAGAAGCCCGGCTTCCATACAAGGCCGAAGCTGCCGGACCTTTCAGTACAGAGATCGACTCTATATCATCCGGATTGATGCTGGAGATCCCATCGCCCAGGTCATATCCCCCGTAAGCGCCCGCAGAAGCAAAATTGGTATTGTCCATCGGTACTCCGTCAATGATGTAAAGAGGTTGGTTGTTACCGGTCATTTCCGTACTACCGCGGATGATCACGCGCGAACTCCCGGAAGGCCCTCCGGCGGTCTGGCTGATGACCAGTCCCGGTACTTTCCCGGCCAGGGCATTGATGACATTGACCTCTTTGGCTTTTTCCAGTTCATCACCTTTCACCTCACCGATGGAATAGCCCAGGGCTTTGCGTTCTCTTTTGATACCCAGAGCAGTTACCGTCACCTCTCCCAGTATATTGGCATCGTCGGTAAGGACAATATCCAGGTGTCTCTGATGGGTGATGCGGATTTCCTGGGTCTGATATCCCAGGTAAGATACGGAAAGCACATCTTCCGGAACCACTTCGATGGTAAAGTTCCCATCCAGGTCGGCAGCCACTCCGGTCTGGCTACCCACAATCACCACATTGGCACCGATCAGGGGAATACCAGCATCGTCCTTCACATTTCCTGTCAGACGCCAGCCATTGTGTTGCCGGCTCTCCGCAGGGGTTTCTTCCGCCGATCCGTACGATACCCATGAAGCCAGCAGGATCAGGAAAAGCAGTTTGAATGTTTTCATACATTTGAATTAAGATTCAACAATAAAAAGTTAACAGGCATGCCACAACAGAGGTTACATACCGGCAGCAAATGTATGAAAGGGAGAAAACCCCAGGGTTTGATTTTTGGTATTACAGGGTTGAAAAAATGACATTTCTACCTGTCCCTCACCCGAACAATAATCTGATTATCAGCAGACAGAAACCGGAATCCTTATCTGTTTAACAGTGAACTGGGACTTACACCGAAATGTTTCTTAAAGACCGTACTGAAATACTTGGGATCGGAGAATCCGACATGTACGGCTACATCCGCGATGGTATACTGGCCCGTAGAGAGGAGTTCATGTGCTTTCTTCAGGCGCACCATACGTACATAATCATTAGGCGAATGTCCGGTCAGCCGGACTAATTTTTTATAGAACAGGGTACGGCTCATAGCCATCTCCCGGCAGAGATCTTCAATCCGGAGTTCTTCGTCAGACAGATGTCCGGTCACAAAGGTAATACACTTCCGGATAAACTCATCGTCCAGTTCATTGGTGGCTACCGGAAGTTCTTTCTCCTTTTTCACCGGCTGTTTCACCGTACTTCTGAGGGTAAACTCCGTATAGTAATAATGTTGCATCTGCTTACGGGTCTGCAACAAATTATGTATTTTAGCTTTGAGCAAAGCAATGTCCGGCGGCTTCACGATATAGTCATCCGCACCATATTCCATTCCCCGGAGCATTCTCTCTTTGTCCGAGACTGCCGTCAGCAGGATCACCATCACATGAGAAGTTTCTATACGGCTTTTCAGGAACCGGCACATTTCATCTCCGTGCATCCCCGGCATCATCACATCCGATATCACAATATCCACTGTATGCAGACGCAGGTACTCCAACGCCTCTTCGGCAGTACCTACCCGGTGCAGCCGATACCCGGAAAGAGCCAGTGCCAGGTATTCCCGCATCTCTTCATTGTCTTCCACGATCAGCAGTTCACCGGAATCTTCGCCCGTGACCGGACCGGCTTCTTCTTTCAGGGGTAATTCTCCTACCGGTAATTTTCCCGACGGTTCAGCTCCCTGAGTCAGCACAGCGGAACGGTAAGGAAGCTGGATAGTAAAGATACTACCCTTTCCCTCTTCACTTTCAAAAGAGATACTTCCACCCAGTGAAGAAACCAGTTCCCGGGTGAGTATAAGCCCGATCCCTGTCCCACTCTCGTTGGAATTAACGGCATTTTCCGCCCGGTAATATTGCCTGAATATCTTCTTTTGTTCCCTGCGGGAGATCCCAATCCCATTGTCTGCTACTTCAATACATAGTTTATTTGCTCTCCGGAATACACCCAAACGGACCTGTCCTCCCTGACGGGTATATTTCAGGGCATTTGAGAACAGATTGTCCACAATCCGTTCCAGCTTGTCCCAGTCTGTAGTAAAAGGCACACCACCCTCCGGCAATTCCAGCACAAGCGTGATCTCTTTTTTCCGGATCAACGAGGCGAAACTCCCCACCAGCAACCGGATACGGCCGGTGAGCTCATCCCCGGAAAGACGAAGCTGCTTCCATCGCTCTTTGTCCACCTTCTCCATAAAGAGAAGCTGATTGACCATAGCAAGCAGTTTCTGACCGTTTTTCCGGGCAGTCTGCAACATCTTACCACCCTTTTCCGACAGATGTTCTTCTGCTGCCAGATCTTCCAGAGGAGCAAGTAGTAGGGTCAGAGGGGTACGGATGTTATGGGCTATATTCACAAAAAAACGGATCTTTTCTCCGGAATTCTTCAGCGCGATCCGTTCGGTCACAAAACGGAAAACCATCCAGATCAGCAGCATACCTAACAGCATGTATCCCGACCAGGCCCATCCGGTATTCCACCAGGGCTGAAGGATACAGATACGGATCGCCTTCTCGGCCAACGGCTCCCCTTCTCCATCGGAAAAACTCCTTATCCGGAAGGTATATTCCCCGGGAGGTATATGCGTATATTCGGCAAATGTCTGTCCGCGGGCAGGCGACCAGCGATCGTCAAACCCTTCCAGGAGGTAACTATAGCTGTATCTCTGAGGATCATACAGATCTATAGAGACAAACTCAAAAGAAAAAGAGTTCCGGTTGTGAGCCAGGCGGATCCCGGAGACATCATTGACCGGCAAAGACAGCACACCGGGATCGGTATGAGCGGTAACGGTCTGATAGAATAGCTTGAAGCCGGTCAACACCAGATTACGGGAGGCAGAAGCAGGTTGTATAACCGCCGGATCGAACGAAACCACCCCTCTGTTACTTCCGAAAGCCAAAGAACCATCTGCCAGCTGCGCCCGGGAAGAAAAAATAAACTTCCTGACCGGCATTCCCACGGCACGATCCAGGCTGAACAAGACCTTTTCCTGCTGAGGATCGAAGCAGAAAATACCATCGCTGCTGCTGATCCATAAACATCCATTGCCTGCTGCTATCCCACAAATGTAATTCGAAGGCAGTCCGTCTACAGTAGAATAATTCACGATCTTACCGGTTTGCAGGTCATAACGGTTGAGTCCACCACCGTCTGTACCAAACCAGATGTACTTATCCTGCACCAGGCCACTTAGGATAAAACTACGTGAATAGATACCGTGATCCAACGGATTGCTGAAATAATGGCGGAATATGCCTGTACGATGATTGAGTATATAAAATCCGTTGGAAGTTCCGATAAACAGCGAATCACCGCGAACCGGAGTGATGGTATTGATCTGGTTGATCTGGAAAGAAGCGGCTTTATGGATCTCTCCGTCCGGAGAAAGGGACAAACGCACCAGATGGAAATTGAGTCCTCCCATCCAGATATCTCCGTCCTCATCCCTGCAAATGTCGTAGATATAGTCCGGTTCGGCATTCCCATGAATGGAACGCAGGTGACGGATCGAATGGTTCCTCCTGTCTATCACGTATACTCCGTCTCCGTAACTACCGCACCAGATACGTCCCAGGTGATCTTCCGAAAGTGCCAGAAAGACAATGTTCTTATCCAAATAATGTGTCCATCTGCCGGTACGGGGTTCGTAAAACGATATCCCGGAATTAGTAGCATACCACCTGTTTCCCTCTCTGTCTTCATGGATCGCATTTACATAATCATGGATCAGGGACTGATCGTTGAAAGGCACGTGTCTCCACCATTGAAATTTTCCGGGACGGTGTACAATGGTAATTCCTCCGGAATAGGTAGCTACCCACAGGTTTCCTTCATCCACCAACAGATCATACACACCGTTGCTACTGAGGATCCCGGAACTGTTGTCTTCGTCGGTATACAAAAGTTCCGTAGTCCCACTGAAACGGTCTACTTCATAGATCCCCCGCCCATCTATACCGATCAGCAACTTCCGACTGTCTTTCTCTACGATGGAACGGACCGGCAAACGGGGAATGGAACGTTCAGGTCCGAAAATGAGAAGGGTATCCGTCTCCGGAGAATACCCATAAAACCCGGCAGTGAAACTCCCGAACCACAACTGGTTCGCTTCTTCCAGATAAAGGGCAGTCAGAATGTCTTCCCCGGGACAGAGAGGTTCTCCCCGGAAGCTCCTGACAGACCTGTCGTACAGATAAAGCCCTCTACGGGTACAAATGGCGACCTGAGTGGTAGAAACAGGTACAAGCCGGTTGATAAAAACAGTCTCCAGTATACTACCATTGCGGTCGTAATCCTGTCGCCGCATATTGTATTCGTAGATGCCTGCGGAGGTAGCCAGCAGGATACACTGTTGTTCCTCATCGATATACAGATCATTCAACAGAATACCCGGTTCCAGAGAAGAGCTATCCAGGTACAGTTGATAAGAGTCGGAATAAGGATCGTAATAAAAGATACGGCCACTGTCGGTAAAAGCCCAGACTTTACCTGAAGCAGATTGGTGCAAACGTATCTGTCTGCCATCGGCATCGGTGAGCACTTCAGAATGGGTAAGCGGATATGGCTTCAGGTGGCTGCCATCGTAGGTATAGATCCCCTGCTCGGTAGAGATCCACATATACCCGTGGTCAGACTTCAGCAGGCAATATACGGGCTGATCTATAAAACCGCTCTCCGCATTCAAGTAAGTACAGGATGGAGACATGGCATACACTCCGGAAACAAGCCCTAACAGCCCCCCCTATCAGACAAGTCGTGAATACTTTTCTCAGCATGTGTTGTGCGGCTAACAATGTATACGCAAATTAAACCAAATTATATTACAAAACCATGCTTTCCCAAGAATTTATTAAGAAGTAAACTTCTGTGCAAAGAAGAAAATCCCACAGGACCATCCAAATCAGGGGAGCTGCCTCTCCTTTCTTAAATTATTACCATAATACCGGATATATCCTTATACATCAAACATGTTCTGTCAGTAACCAGGTTGTTCCTTACCGGTTACTAAATTGTTCCGGATCAGTTACCCGAACTGTCCCATTCGTAACCTTTCAAAAAATAAGGGCGACTGATCAGCCGCCCTTATTTGATATAATATTTTACCTTCTTACAGGAACCTTATGCTCAAACCAGTTTTGCCAACGCTTCTTTGATGCGGTTCATAGCTTCTACAATATTTTCATCACTGGTCGCATAACTCATACGTATGCAATCGGGAGCACCGAAAGCAGCACCGCCTACGCAGGCTACATGGCCCTCTTCGAGCAGGTACATCGCCAGGGCCGCCGCATTTTCTATTTTCTTGTCTCCGGATGATTTTCCGAAATAGGAACTGCACTTGGGGAACAGGTAGAAAGCTCCCTGAGGGACATTGACTTCCAGACCGGGAATCTCTTTCGCCAGTTTCACGATCAGGTCACGGCGACGTTCAAAAGCCTGACGCATCTTTTCCACCGGTGCCTGTGTACCCACATACGCTTCTACAGCAGCCATCTGAGACACGGAACACGGTCCGGAGGTGTACTGTCCCTGCAATTTGTTGCAGGCAGATACGATCCACTGAGGTCCTGCAATGAAACCAATACGCCAGCCGGTCATCGCATAGGCTTTGGAGACTCCGTTCACAATCACCGTACGGTCAAATACTTCCGGGAACTGAGCAATGCTCTGATGTTTTCCGATGTAGTTGATATGTTCGTAGATCTCATCCGCGATGATGATCACCT
The DNA here is from genome assembly GCA_020861095.1 of Bacteroides sp. Taxonomy (GTDB): domain Bacteria; phylum Bacteroidota; class Bacteroidia; order Bacteroidales; family Bacteroidaceae; genus Bacteroides. The sequence goes on along the minus strand of JAJBTC010000147.1, from coordinate 34,861 downwards.
GAGGATACTTTGCCAGCACAGCCGCCAGTCCGGCCAGTTCTTCCTGTGTATATACGGATCCTGTGGGGTTGGACGGTGAACACAGGATCATCGCTTTTGTTTTCGGAGTAATAGCGGCCTCCAACTGGTCGGGAGTGATCTTGAAATCCTGTTCGATACCGGCAGTCACGATCACAGGTGTACCCTCAGCCAGTTTTACCATTTCCGGATAACTGACCCAGTAGGGAGCCGGAATGATCACCTCATCTCCGGGATTCACCAGCGCTAATACAACATTACAAACAGATTGTTTGGCACCATTGGCGCAGGAGATCTGATTGGCGGTATATTCCAGACCATTTTCTTTTTTCAGCTTTTCCACGATCGCATTGCGCAAAGCCGGATAGCCCGGTACGGGAGAGTACCTTGAAAAATTATCATCCACAGCTTTTTTTGCAGCCTCTTTGATGTGGTCCGGGGTATTGAAGTCGGGTTCACCTACACTCATGTTGATGACATCAATTCCTTGCGCTTTAAGCTCATTGCTCTTCTGTGACATGGCAAGTGTCTCCGAGGGAGACAAGCTGTTTAAACGGTCTGACAGTTGGTTCATTTTAATTTAGGTTTATATTGAATGAATTTGGAAGTAGTCTGCATTTTCCCGGTAATGAATAGAAGTCAGACCACTTTCAGTTCGCAAAATAAGTGATATTTTCCGATATAGGAAAGCCTATTCCTTATTATCCTCACTTTTTTCTGCAATTACCTTCTGTTCCCTAACAATCTGAGCAGATAAAGGAACAGGTTGATAAAGTCGAGATAAAGCGCCAATGCCCCCATCAAAGCGACTTTGCGTGTTGTATCATTCACTTCCACCCCTTCACTCAACAACATTCTCTTGATCTTCTGGGTATCGTAGGCAGTGAGCCCGACAAAGATGATCACTCCCGCGTAAGAGAGAATATAATATAAAGTCTCACTCTTCATAAAGAGGTTGACAACGGTAGCAATGATCAACCCGATCAGAGCCATGAAAAGCAGGCTTCCCAATGAACTGAGGTCTTTTTTGGTAAAATAGCCGATCAGGCTCATGGCGGCAAACGTGCCTGCGGTAATAAAGAAAGTAGAAGCAATGGACTCAGCCGTATATACCAGCAGTATCACCGAAAGAGTGGCCCCGTTGAGTATAGAGTAAAGAATGAACATACAGGTGGCTGAAGTAAAACTCAATTTATTGATACGGGCAGATAAATACCACACCAACGCCAGCTCACCGATCAGTAATCCCCACCACACCATCTGATTGGCAAAGATCATCCGCTGGATTGCGTAAGAATCCGAAACAAGCATAGCGGTCAGGCCGGTGATGGCCAGTGCCATCGTCATCCAAAGATATACATTGCGAAAAAGCGCAACCTGCGCACTTCTCTGATAAGCATCTGCTACTGTTTTAATTTCCATAATGCTGAGATTTATTTATAGATAAATTATTTATTCAGATGAAGGGTATGTCCCATTCTCTCTTTTTTGGTACGGAGATACTTTTCATTGTAAGGGTTGGGGGTAATCTCTATCCCTATATTTTCCGTGATCTCCAGCCCGTAGGATTCGAGTCCGACACGCTTCACGGGATTGTTAGTCAGCAGTTTCATCTTACCCACACCCAGTTCGCGCAGGATCTGAGCTCCTACTCCGTAATCCCGCTCATCTGGATCAAATCCCAGATGAATGTTCGCATCTACCGTATCAAACCCCTCTTCCTGTAACTTATAAGCAGCCATTTTGTTCATCAGGCCGATGCCGCGTCCCTCCTGGTTCATATAGATGATCACTCCTTTACCTTCCTCTTCGATCATCTCCATGGCCTTATGCAGCTGTTCTCCGCACTCACAACGGCAGGAACCCAGAATATCTCCCGTCATACAGGAAGAGTGCACACGTACCAGGATCGGTTCGTCCGGCTCCCAGGTCCCTTTGAACAGAGCGATATGCTCCATATTATTGGATTTCTGGCGGAACGGGATCAGGCGGAAGTGCCCGTACTGGGTAGGCATATCCACTTCTACCCCTTTTTCTACAGAAGATTCATGTTGCAGGCGATAAGCGATCAGGTCCTTGATGGAGATGATCTTGAGGTCAAACCGTTTCGCCACTTCCATCAATTGGGGCAAACGTGCCATCGTACCGTCTTCGTTGATGATCTCTATCAGCGCGCCCGCCGGATAGAGTCCGGCCAGACGTGCCAGGTCCACAGTAGCTTCCGTATGCCCGGCCCTGCGGAGCACCCCACGCGAGCGGGCCCGCAACGGATTGAGGTGCCCCGGACGTCCCAGATCGACAGGTCTGGTCGACGGATCGGCCAGTGCGCGGATGGTAGCCGCCCTGTCATGCATGGAAACGCCGGTCGTACAGCCTGGCAACAGGTCGACGGTGACGGTAAAAGGGGTTTCATAAATGGAGGTGTTGGCCGAGACCTGCATGTCCAGCTCCAGTTCCCGGCAACGCTCCTCAGTAATAGGTGCGCACAGCACCCCGCGCCCGTGAGTCATCATGAAATTTACTTTTTCAGGAGTGATCTTCTCGGCTGCGATAATGAAATCTCCTTCATTTTCCCGGTCTTCATCGTCGACCACGATCACAAATTTTCCTTCACGGAAATCTTCGATCGCTTCTTCTATGGTATGTAATCTGATATCTTCCATATCTTGCTATGTTTAATTCGTATATTTAGTTGTGGATAGGTTCCGGATTCACCAGGGAGTTCACCACAATAACCTTCACCTGGTCATTGGTGCGAATGATCTTTTCCAGATCTTTGTACAGACGAATGCGGAAAGCCCAGATGCGGAAATAGAAAAACAACCCTACCGGGAAAACGATGCCCATAGCCAGATTGAGCCCATACCGTTGAAAAGGCCGCTTGTGCGCGTTCGACGGAATGATGGGATAATTCTTGAGCGTATCCAGTAAGGTATAAGAGGTGGTATTGGACATCTCTTCCAGTATACTTTCCAACTGTTCATTGATGGCTTCTATAGGATCGTCCTTAGGATCTGTGGTCCAGAGCCTCACATAGTTGGGAGCCTTGAGCAATTTGTTTTCCCTGAGATAAGACCTGCACGCTTCCGTCAGGATATCCAGCCGGCCGGGAAGGTTGGCATAGTCCGGAACGTGGATGATCACCTCTTTCCGGTAGAAATGACGCACCCCTCGTATCCCTATGATCTTCCGGATCCAGGCCAGGTATACATCCGCGTTGAACACCACGGAATCTTTATTCGACTTATAGGTAAGAAACGCCCCCAGAGGTGCCAGCACTGCCGTACTGGTCCACATACCCACCCATACGATCCACTTACCGTCACGGGCCATTTTATAGCCTGTATTGTTGATGATGTAATAAATAATAAAGATCAGTACGGAGATTACCACCGGCATTCCAAGCCCTCCTTTGCGGATGATAGCACCCAACGGAGCACCGATAAAGAAGAATATCAGACAAGCCAGCGACAGGGTGATCTTTTCATGCCAGGAGGTCTTGTGCCTGCGGATACTCTGATCGTTCTGCTTGATGGTGAAACTTTTGAAATTCCAGTCGTTCTTAAGGCTCTCCGCACGGCTGGTGGCAGTAGTCAAAAACTTCTGCTTCTGCGCCAGTGTGGAAGCCAGGAACAGACTATCCACATCATACTCTCCCAGATGAGCCTCCCGGATACGGACAGTATCTTCTTTACTCAGGTTAGAGACCGGACGGTAACTGCTGGTAGCAGCATCCGTATAATATTTTCGACCGATACTATCGGTGACATGGTTCATGGAGTCTATATCGGCCTGTAGCATCTTCATATTCTTACTGTTGGACTGATTGCCCATGACACTGGCATCTACCATATTGAATTCCGCATCGAACTCAATGATCGAATGTTTCTCCCGGAAGGTCTCCCGTCGATAAGGAGCATTCTGCGCATTCATACCCCCTTGTTGCTGAGACAGGTTGGAGAACATCTCTCCATCATACAACCTCAGATAGAGGTGCTGCTTGTCTGCCGTCATCTCCAGCCTACCCGAGTCGGCCACAATGATGTCGGCATTCTCAAACCCCTGGGACACATTGTAGATCGTCACATCATACAATACCCCGGTCTTCCGGTTCTTCTTCTTGACATAGAGATTATAACCGTCGATCTCATCGTAGAACACGCCCTCGGGAATATCCAGCTCCGGCGATTTCTGTTTCATAGAGATCAACAAGGTCCATAGCTTCACATAGGCTTGCGGACCGATCACGTTCTGAAAAAAGAAAGAAATGCAACAGAGGAACGTAACAAATATAATGAGAGGACGCATGATGTTGAGCAACGATATACCGGCTGCTTTCATGGCAAGCAACTCATACCGCTCTCCGAAATTACCAAAAGTGATCAGGGAAGCCAACAGAATGGCCAATGGCAACGAGGTAGGTACCAGGGTGACCGCGGAATAGAAAAAGAACTCTCCCAGCACACTCATCTCCAGACCTTTCCCAACCAGTTCATCCACATATTTCCAGAGGAACTGCATCATGAAAATGAAAAGGCAAATGAAAAAGGTGGCAACGAAGAGCAGCAGAAAGCTCTTTAGGACAAATATATCTAATTTTTTTATGCGTAGCATCTTACTGTTCACATGCAATTAAGATACAAAATTAGCATAAAAAAAGCAGGGAAGGAAATTTTTAATTGAAAGTTAACCCCAGGCCACTCCGTTTTCTCGAAAGATACCTATTTTTATCTTTTTTTGACTACCTTCTCCTTTCCTGTCAGAAACCACAGGTACGTCGCAGGGTATCTATCTGTGAGTCCCACAGTTCTTTCAGATCTTCCACCTCTTCGGGCTCGGCAAAATCGGTAATTTCCAGGACATAATCATTGGTGAGTTCATTATTGGTCATCTTCAGTTCGAAGTAGTATCGTTCGCCCACCTCGTCTGCCCAACGAAAGCGGATATAGGAAAAGGCGCGGATCCCTATGATCTCTGCCTGCCGTTCTTCCGTCTTCCCCCAATGAAAAGTCACATTCTTATCACGTGAATCCACTTTGTCGGCAAACCAGTCTTCCAGACCCGAAGGAGTACTGATCGCCGCCCATATTATATTTTTAGAGGTTGCATTCAAAAGGTATTCCAAATGTATTTTCTCTTTCTTCATAACTCGTTCCACTATTTAGATTGTGCGGGCCAAGATAGTTGTTTTTTCTAATTACCTCTTATTTGCGTTGAAAATAATTTATTTTTCATCCTTCTGCTTTTCACCTTTATCCGGATCAAAACCCATACGACCGGATATATATACTCTACATAAAATCGGAAAAATAAGTTTGCATATTTTGGAAGTTTCATAAAAACCTCTATCTTTGCACCCGCAATCACGAAAATGAGGGCGCGATAGCTCAGCCGGTTAGAGCGCATGATTCATAATCATGAGGTCCCCAGTTCAATCCTGGGTCGCGCTACAAAAAGAGGCTGTCTCCATGCTATATGGAGACAGCCTCTTTCTTTTCTTCTCTTTGTGTATGGGTCGATTTCTGGTGTTCTTCTTTTCAATGGCCTTTTTGACGGACGTTGTTGCTTTTTATAGGGTCTGTTGTTAAAAAGTTGTTTTGTCAAGTTAAAACAGGATCCGGGATACGCTTAAATTGCCAACATCCTGCCCCCCGATTGGCAAAACTTTGCCACCTGCTTGGCAACATGTTGCCACCCCTTTGGCAAGACCTTGCCAACGCACTGGCAAAACCTTGCCAAAGGGGTGGCAAAAATGTCTCAAAAACACCCTCCTGTTCTATTCCCGATAGATCATATATATACTAAGTAAGGATTTATCATTCATGGTATATATCATACTCTGTTTTGTTGTAGAGAGGTGATATCGTATATATCTACACGTGTATCCATACCATGATTTTTTATTACTTGGTCTACAGAGAAAGAGATTCGCTATTGTAGAGACGCATAGTTGCGTCTCCGCGGTACAGGTCCAACCCCGGAGCGTGCGTCTCCGAGGTGCAGGTTTAACAAAAAATAAATCTCGCATGATGTATGCATTCCCATTCGGTGTGCTGAGACGCAAATATGCGTCTCTACAAGTGTATGATATCATGTATTTTCAATCGTACATCGTAAATCCCTTTGCTGACCGTTGGTTGACTTCGTCGACCGTTGATGCGTCCAATCGTAAATCTCTTTGCGTCTCGTATGTTTGCATCTAACATGTAATGTATGGGGATTTACAAAATGTAATTTCAATCGTAAATCGTACATCGTCAAATCGTAAATCTTTTCGTGTCTCTACAGGATACCGGAAGAGTATATAGAATGAAGGATGAACTTCTACTTATCAGACACAACATACACATTATTCTCAGATAAACAAGATTTTCAGGTTAAGATAGTCCTCAGATAGAAGGTCAAAGATCAAACAAGGAAATTAATGGGGCTTTCTCACCATAGAAAAATGAAGGTATCTTGAGGAATTGGAGAATCCTTTATTCATGGAAAGGGTGGAAAAAGATCAGATGCCAATAAAGTAAGATCTATTGGTGAGACAGCCTCGTTTTGGTTTTATAAATGTGGAAAATAAAATTGTAAACAGTAGGTAGGGCAAAAGCCCGAACAGAGACTTCAAACGGACTGTATCTCCAACCGGCAAAAGAGATTGTCCCCAAAATATGCAGAGTTTTCCCATATTTTCAGGAAAGATACGCCTTTTTCAGCTACCTTTCTTTTTCTCAAGCGACTGATAGATCACCTCCTGTATCCGCTTACGGATCCCCAATTTCGAAAGCTGATTGGTCACCGTAAAAGGATAGGTACGGTTGCTGAGAAAAACATATACCAGTTCGTTGTCCGGATCTACCCAGACACACGTACCCGTAAAACCGGTATGTCCATATACGGAAGCCGGCACGGCAGCGGCGCACGGACTACGCTCCGGGTTCCTGCGATCGGGCTTATCAAAACCGAGGCCACGCCGGCTGCGGGAAGAAGTTTCTGTTGTAAAAAGTCTGCAAGTCTCCTCTCCCAGATAACGTTTTCCACAGTATTCCCCTCCGTTGAGCAGCAACTGGGAAATCTGAGCCACCTCTGTAGCTGTGGAGAAAAGTCCGGCATTGCCGGAAACACCCCCTTGAAAAGCCGCCGCTTCATCGTGAACATATCCGTGTATGGTAGTCTTACGCACAAACCGGTCTATCGCCGAAGGCACAATCTCCTCTTTGGTGAAATAACGCAAAGGAAGATAGGCCGTACGCCGGAGTCCCATCGGATCGAAAAACTCACGCGCCAGATAGGTATCCAGCGGAGTGCCTGTCAACTGCTCCACCATCTGCTGGAGCAGGATGAAACCGATACAACTATATACGTATTTCTTCTCTCCCAGTCTGGAAGAGGCTATCTTGCGGTTGATCTCTGTCTGGAACGACTGATCGACCCACATGCTGTCCACCACATGCAAGGTATGCGTATCGGTACGTACCGGAGAAACAAGCCCCTCCCTGAAAGAGAAATGAGGGTTGGCCCATATCCGGCTCTCCAGTTGCAGGGGGTGTGTAGCATCGCGTTTGGCACTCAGCAAAGTGCCCCGATAACTATCCGTATCTATCCCTTCTCTGTAGAAAGGGATGCTGGAAACAAGGCCCGATTCGTGAAAGAGAACTTCCCGGACGGTGATATGTTCTTTATTGGTCCCTTTCAGGTACGGAAGATGATCGCTCACCTTATCCGTCAGATTGAACAGCCCTTTATCGTATACCTTCATGACAGCCAGCAGCGTACCGACCATCTTACTCAGCGAAGCGACATCGTAGATATCTTCCCGTTCAACCTCCGCGCTTCCCTTACCGGTATGAGTACCAAACGTCTTGTTGTACATCATCTTACCCTCTTTGAGTACAACCACCTGGCACCCCGGATAGGCATCTTTAGAGATACCCTCCCGGGCAATCTCATCGATCCGGTTGAGAACAACAGGGTTCATCCCATATTCTTCGGGAAGATAGACCGGAAGTTCGCCCGCGATCAGAGTCACTCCCTGTCCGGGACGAAAAAGGGAACCTACACTGGCGGAAAGCCTTCCGTCTAAGGTGGTCTGCCCAAACAGGGCATCTGCCGTATGACGTTGTACATCGCGGTTGGTAGAATGTGCCCAGATCACTGCGGATGCCTTAGAGAGCGCGGTTTCGATCTGCGTCATGGATTTATTGGGAGTGAAAAAAACATAAGTGACCGGCTCGTCCAACTCCAAACGGTCAAAAAAGGTCTGATAAGCCGTCAGTTGTGTAGCCGTCACACAAACCACAATGCGTTTACAGGCTTTCATGCGTTGTATCAATTGATCCGAAGCCGACTCGCTCAACCCGCCGGCAAGCTGAAAACGCCTGACCGGAGCGTATTGTTCCAAAGATCTGATGAAGGTTTCCGCATCCGAAGCACCTCCTACCTGTAACACCGCGACACTCTCGTCCTCCTGCACATCCAGAGGCAACACCCTGTCTTTATTGACGATCAGGGTCACAGCCGCCTGTTGCAACCGCCGGATCAGATCGGTAGCCTGCGGGGTATGGATCCGTTGCTCCAGTCCGGACAGTTGGATCTCTGGTCGATCCGGCAAGCCAAGCATGTATTTATAGGCAAGCACCTTCCGGCATTTCTCATTGATCTCCGCTTCGCTCAACTCTCCTGTCTCTATGGCTTTCAGTACGGCCTCCATCTCCGATTTCAGACGCGGAGGCGACAGCACCATATCATTCCCGGCTTTCAATGCCTGCAAGCTGGGATTTTCATTGCCGGCCCCTTTCATCGCCAACGCATCGGTAAAGATAAGACCACGGAAGCCCATCTCCTCTCTCAGCAACCCATGTACAACATTCCGGGAAAGGGAAGAAGGTCGTCCGGCCTCCGGTTCCAGGGCAGGTACTTCCAGGTGCCCGACCATGATACTGCCCAGCCCCGCCCGGATCATCTGACGGAAGGGGTAAAGTTCTACACTATCCAGCCGTTCGCGGGAAAAAGGCAACACAGGCAAGGCATGATGAGAATCTACATCCGTATCTCCATGACCGGGAAAATGCTTGCTGACACTCAGTACACCTCCGCTTTCCAGACCGGTAGCATAGGCGATCACCTTGTCTGCTACCCGTTCCGGATCTTCACCGAACGAACGGGTATTGATGACCGGATTGCGGGGATTGATGTTCACATCCGCCACAGGGGCAAAGTTTACATGTACACCCATCTCCCGGCTCTGACGGGCGACTTCCTGCCCGTACTCATAGATCAGGCGATCATCCTGTATACAGCCCAGTATCATATTGCGGGGAAATATAGGGGTGTTGCGCAAACGCATGGATAGTCCCCACTCGCCATCGAAAGTGATCATCACGGGCACACTGGCCATCTCCTGCGCTTTATTGGTCAGTTGGGCCTGATTCTCCATCAAACCTCCGGAAAAGAGCAAACCGCCTACCTTATAGGTTTTCACCGCGTCCCGCAGCAACGCTTCATTCTGTCTGGTCTGTACGGGAGCTATCGTATAGACAAATAGCTGCCCCACCCTCTCTTTCAGACTGAGGGTGTTGAATACCGAGTCGACCCACTGCCGGCACTGCTCATCCCGTGAGGCTTTGTTGAGGATCAGAGGTTCGACCTGCGCGGAAAGCGATAACGTAAAAAAGAAGAAGGTGAAGGTTGATAAAAGAGAGCAGAGAAATTTCCGGTTCATGGTTTTGTTTATTTTCTATATCATCGCACCTGCGACATGACAGAGGATCCGTAATTAAAAACACGGATACCGATCTTCCGCAGCCGGTACGGTCTATCTGTGGTTCAATTCACGGATCAGGGCAGCAACACATCCAAACGCCCTACATAGATGGAGTTCTTCCCCATCTGAGTCACCAACACCTCTTTCCCATCGGCATTGGTGTAAGGTTCGGGACTTTCCAGATAGGTATGCGAATGGCCTCCGATAATGATGTCAATATTCCGGGACTGCACAGCCAGTACCTGGTCCGAGTCGGGATTTGTCCGGGAAGACTTATGCCCGAGGTGGGACAGACAAATAACAATGTCACACCCCTCCTGGTTTTTCAGAAGACCGGCAATCTCATTGGCCACAGTCACCGGGTCGTGATAGATCACTCCTTCGCAATTCTCATCCGCCACCATTCCCCGGAGCTTTACCCCCAGTCCCAGCACGCCGATCTTTATCCCGTTACGTTCCAATACTAAGTAAGGCTTTACGAGTCCTTCCAATACGGTTCCCGTCATTTCGTAATTGGAGCACACAACCGGAAATTCCGCCATACGGTACAGACGGGCCAGGTTGTCCATGCCGAAGTCAAACTCATGATTACCGATGGTCACGGCATCGTACTTCATGGCATTCATCAATTTCACCTCCACATCCCCTTTGAACAGATTATAATAAGGAGTACCCTGAGAGAAATCCCCACTATCAAACAAAAGCAGGTCGGGATGTTCCGCACGCATCCGGTTGATATAGGTGGCACGTCTCACGTATCCTCCTCTACCTGCCGAACGGATATCGGCCGAATTCACCTCCACGGGCTCTATACGGCTATGCGAGTCATTGGTATGCAGAATGATAAGTTCCCGTTGCGCACAGACAGTCTGAGGGAACAACAGGCAGAAAGCCATACAGGCAGACAAAACGAATGTATATATTCTCCGATTCATATATTTTCTTTTTCAACTTCTATGTAGAGTGTATACTTATTCATGGATCGTGATCCGTCCATCTATCCGGGAAGTCACCTCCAGCCCTTTCCCGGCCTGATCCCGTACATATTCCAGGAATATATCACGGATCGTGGCACCTTCCGGACAGAGACGTTCTTCCGACTGACGGAAAGCAGACAGTTTATCATTGCCTTCGGCTAAGTAATCTAAGGTAGCCACCACATAGCGTCGTTCGTCCTGGATCTCTTCTCCACCCACCGTGGCACTCACCAATTTCCCGTCACGCGTGATCACCAGACGGGCATTACTGATCCCTTCTCCACCGGCTACAGCAATATTTTCCATCAACTGTTTCAGCGTACTCCCTTTCAGGATCAATAGACAGAGCGAATTCTCGAAAGGCAGGATCTCATAGATCGTTCCATACGTAATGTCGCCGGCACTCAGGCTATTGCGAAGCCCGCCCATATTCACCACAGCCAGATCGGCCGGACGCCCCAGGTAAGGAACAGCAGATTGCCGGAAAACATCCGCCACTAAGTTGGAAAGCAGACTTTCGGGTCTGCCCGCACTCATATCCATAGCACTGCGCCCTACAACCGGGGTCATGATACTATCTACCACCGCTTTGTAAGGAGCCAGTATAGCGGCGGTCACAGGGTCCGGGTCACGGTCCCAGTCCGCGTTCATCTCCACGCGGCTCCCTGTCACCTGTATGGCCTGTGCCTGTACCTCACCGGGCATGCTGCGTGTAGTGCGACAACCACCCAGGGTCAACAAAAGTCCCAGTACAACTACCGGGAACATCTCTCTATAACGTAAAATCATAGGTATATTCAGATTTTATTTTCATTGCCACAAATATACTCTTTTCGCTTTGTTTTACCTAACCGATAACGGATGTTTAAGATTTGATTTTCTTTTTCACCAAAGATACGGAGCTGAAACGGAAGGAGATATTACAAAAACATTTGGCTGTCCGGAAAATATTTCGTTACTTTGCACCGCTTTCGCGCAACCGCTGTCAAAGAAGAGTTACTTGTTACGTTGCGTAGATACTAAATCAATTTAATCGAAACAACAATGGATTTAATCAAAATTGCAGAAGAAGCATTTGCTACCGGCAAACAACATCCTCAGTTCAAGGCCGGTGACACTGTTACCGTTGCATACCGTATTATTGAAGGTAACAAAGAACGTGTACAGCTGTACCGTGGTGTTGTTATCAAAATTGCCGGTCACGGAGATAAAAAACGTTTCACCGTACGTAAAATGTCGGGTACTGTAGGTGTAGAAAGAATCTTCCCGCTGGAGTCACCTGCCATCGATAAGATTGAAGTGAACAAGATCGGTAAAGTACGTCGTGCCAAATTGTACTATCTGCGCGCTCTTACCGGTAAAAAAGCAAGGATCAAAGAAAAACGCTTTGCCAACAAATAAAGACTGCAAACGCGGAAAAAATAAAAAAAGGAACTTTTTCAAAGTTCCTTTTTTTGTTACTACTATACCTACGGACATACAAATTCTGACACATTCCTGCCATATCCCTCTCGCTTTCTGACCTCCTTCCATAACTATCCAATATACACACTTACCCATCGGATAAGCATATTTTTTTGCTATTAACTTTTATCTTCCTCACGATCCGGAATTCGCCGCCGCTCTATTAAATATGTTAAAATAAAAATCTAAAGAATAAAATTAGATAAAAAGAGAGACTATCAGGAATATTTTATATATTTGTCGCCGCTAAACAAAATCGATCCTATACATGGTATAACTATTCATACGTAAAGATACAAAGGGTTTTGTACAGACACACAACTCACATTACATTGTTAACAGGAAACAAAAAGACACAAAAATAAAAACTATTAAAATTCTAAAAAAATGAATCTGAAACACGTATGTATGGCTGCACTGACAGCAGTATTTCTTTTTGCATGTTCCAATGAGAAAGAAGATACCCCCACTGTACCCGAAGAAGAGACCAAAGTACCCGTAACTATACATGTGGACTTCGGCGACACATACAGCCGGGCAGTGACCTTTCCGGGCAATACGGCCACAACCCACGAGAAACGTCTGACCAATGTAGCGGTTTTCATTTTTAATAACCAGAAACTCCTGGAAGCCTATGACAACGCAGATGCGGTACGTCAAGGGGGGGTTCCTTAACAGTAGTCATTCGTTCCAGTTCGAAGTGTCTGTAGGAAGACATTATATTTTTGCAGTCGCCAATGTTCCCAGAACTTACCTCTCTTACGCCACCGAAGGCATCTCTATCGACGACTTCTCTGAAGAGATACTCAAATACGATCTGGATGTGCTGACCGGCGTTGACTTTTTCAACGAAACCGATGGCTCCGATGAGCAATTGGCACAGGAGTCGAGAGGATTTTTTATGACCAGCAAAGACGGATTTATGGAGATCTGGGCCATAGATCCGGACGACCTGCAGGATGCGTCGATCAACCAGTTTGATCTGGAACTCGTAAGAGCCGTATCTAAAGTATCGGTTGCCTTTGATCCGGAAACCCAGCAAGACGGCCAGCTGACTGATGTAAAATACCTGGTAGACAACAACCCTACCTCTTTTTATGTAGTAGAACGCTACAACGGCCCGGCGCTGATCACTCCCTTCTATAGCGAAAACTGGGTAGACCCCAATAACTTCCAGGACCCTCTGGACGATTATCAGCCTGCGATCTTACCGGGAATGTCTGATACAGAACGTACATGGACCTATTGTATGGAAAACAGCAATTTCATTCCCAAGGAAGGGAACGCGACTGTAGCCATGATCCGGGGAACCTTTATACCTTCACAACTCCTGGATGCAAGCGGAACCAATCCTACTTCTCCTACAGGAGCGGTCACTTTCTGGCGCATCGCTACCCTGAAGGATGGGAAAAGATATTATGATCCGGGATATTATGCCACTAAACCGGTAGATAATCTGGTCGGAGCCGATCAGGAAGCAGTGGAATTTGTGGATGGCGTATGTTATTATCCTGTCTGGTTACGCAATCCAAACAGCGGCAATGAAAATAAATATACAGTAAAACGTAACAGCTATTACAAAGTAACCATCAACTCCGTAGCCGGTGCAGGGGTACCCGATCCGGACGAAGCCATTGATCCGGAAGTTCCGCTCGACAACCAGGTAAGCATCGGAGTAACTATTTCCGTGACCAACTGGACGGAGATCAGTGACGAACAGGGTATTTAATTCCTGTCTATGTTCTCTGTTTACCTGTGTGCCTCCTGCTGTGGAGCCACACAGGTAAATATGTACATTCATATTTGTCTATCTACTATGCTGACATTCCTGCGAAAAATTTTCCTTTTTGTGTGCTGTGTAAACCTGGGTCTCTCTGCCTGTATGAAAGAGCATGCAGACTGTCCGGACCCGGAACCGATCCCTGAACCGGAAACACCTGCGGTTATCCTGCGTTTCCGCTACGACCGTAACAAGTACCAGACAGATCGGTTGCGGCAGGAGATCAGGCACCTGGACCTGTATGTTTTTGACGGGAACGAAGCACTTTACCTTACCAGAGCAATCCCGGTAAGTGAACTGGATGAGAACAACTCCTTCTCTCTGGAACTGCCCTCCGGCACGTATACCGCCATCGCATGGGGAAATACCGATTCGGAAGATTATCAGATAGAACAGGCAACCCACCTGAGCGAACTGGCAGTTGCACTGAACCATGCCCCGGATGGACGGGTAGACTGGCAGACGGAACATCTCTTCCACGGAATGGTGGTTTTCGGATACGATGCAGAAAGCGTGACCCGGGCGGAGGTGGATATGCGCAAAAAAACCAATCAGGTGAATGTAGTGATCCAGGGATTGGAGACAGAGGCAGGACAAGAAGCCTGGGACCTTGTCTCCGTAATGATGCACGGGACCAACGGATGCTACGCGTACGACAGTTCGCTGACCGGTTCGATCCACCTGACCTACCTGCCGGAATTTACCCTGACAACAGATACTGACACGGGGCAATGGCCTGCCGCGAATTTTATTGTTCAGCACATTGCGGAGGAGGGAGATCTGATGCTCACCTCCATACAACCCGGCTACGAAAGCCCCCTTATCCATACTTCCGTTCCCGCGCTCATCAAAGAGAATTACGGAGGACCGGATTTTAAGGAGTACCTGGACACGGAAGATGAATTTACGATCCGAATAACAGTAAAAAAGCAGAAGGAGGACACTATATTTTAATGAGTATCCGGATCAATAACTGGGACCCTATTATTTACGACAATGCCGGTATATGATCCGACTTCCGTACATTATTCAGTAATCTATACATCGAAAAAAGAATCAGCCATGCCTTATCACACATCCGGAAAACAAACCATTTGTTTCAACTATCTCCTCCTGGCAGTCATATTTATGCTACTGCCGGGTCTGTATTTTACAGGATGTACCAACGATCCGTTGGTAGATATACCCACTCTGGAAACAGAAGACGAGATCAGTCTGAAGCTGAGCATCGAGATCCCTTCGGTAAATAAGCCTGTGACCCGGGCCATGAGTACGGAAGACGAAGGTGCCATAGAAAAGATCGACGTACTGGTTTTCCGGGTGGAAGGCACTACGGAGACTTTTGCCTACCGTACCCACAACAGCAGTCAGCCCACTACCGAAGACAATTATGTAAAGTTCATGGTGTCTCTCAAAAAAAGCGAGGCAACGGAAAGCTACCGGCTGGTGATGCTTGCCAACCTGCGCGACGAAGTGGATGCTGCTTTAGAAACCATTCAGGAGGGAGATGCCAAAGAGCAGGTACTTGCTGCCATCACCTTCTCTCAGGATGCGTCCTGGCCCACAGGGAGTGATCACAAACGCCTGATCCCGATGTGGGGAGAAACAACGGAACACGCCATCATCAACCGTTCGACCACGTTACAGAGTTTCGGAGGGAACATCTCTATGTTGCGCGCCCTGGCCCGCATAGACGTATCGCTTCAGTTAGGGGAAGGCAGTGAGATCCCCGGATTTGAGATCAGCCGCATCAAAGTCTATAACGCACATACCACACATGCCGCTGTTCCCGGACCGGGATCCGGATTCAGCATCCAGAACCAGAAAGTAACCTCGCCCACGATCGTATCCGACGCACGGATAGACCCTCCCCTTGTATACGCGTTGACAGGTACGGAAAGGAGCAGCGGACTCAGTGGGGAAATTTACATCGGAGAGGCTGCCAACGAAGAGGCGGATATACCCGAAGCCACCTGCCTGCTGATCGAAGGATATTACACCAAACCCGGAGAAGAGAAGAATACCGATACACCTACCTGGTACAGGATCGACTTCAGGGTACCCGGCTCAGAAGAACCGCTGCAAAACCGATTGGATATATTGCGCAACCACATTTATCAGATCAACATCAATTACGTAGGAGGACCCGGATACGACGATGAAGACGAAGCCTTCCGTACCGGACCTTACAACCTGATCACAGACATCATCGTATGGTCGGAAGGTGTCATCAACGATGTGGTATGGAACGGTCAGTATATGCTGGGTGTCAGCAGCAGCCTGTTTGAAAAAGACCGGGAGTCCTCGCTCACTACCCTTACCGTAACGACCAATTACCCGGATGGATGGATCCCTTCGGTGGAAGAAGCCTACGAAGAATGGCTCAGTATAGATTCGCACCAATTTACAGGCATCAATGAGCACGATCCACTTACTTTCGCGGTAACCACCAACAACAGCGGAGCGGAGCGTATCGGATATATCCATCTGGTGGCAGGCAACCTGACTTTACCGCTGAAAGTGGTACAATCGCTCGCGGGAGAAGTCAGCATTCAGGTAACAGACGCGAACGGCAATCCGGTAGAGACCCTCTGGTTCGATGCTCTTTCTCCGGTTCAGCAGACACTTCAGGTCACCTGGAAACCTACTGACAACGACTGTATGCCTGCCACAGGCAGCGGGATCGCGGGTACCGAAGCCATCGATTTCTCCCTGGGAGATGACCCCGCTTCCGCTACCATGACCGGAGGCAGTCACATCTTCTCTTTACAACCTGCAGCCATCACAGGAACGATCCCGTTCGAGGAACGCACTTCCAGGCTCTATTTTACAACGGGAGGATCTACCCCGGTGAGTGCCACGGTACTGGTGCGTCAGGTAAGTTACGAATTACTGGCAGAAACCCAGGAAAACTATGATCTGGATGGACACAGCCATTCCTTTCTCATACGCACCAATGCCGACTGGACAGCAGAGATCATAGACGATCCCGATCAGGTGGTGACTGCCTACGAGACCTCGGGCGTCCGGAGTGTAGCCGAACGCCATTTCGCATTTACACTGAAAGAAAGTGACATAGCCAATACAACCGCAACCTTCCGTTTCCAGCTGACAGGAGATTTCGGACCTGCCGTGACACAGGAGGTAACCATCCTGGCCGGTAGCTCCAACAGCGGAGAAAATACACGGGTGGTAGGCCTTGCCAACTGCTACCTGGTAGATCCGGAAGGATATACTCTATTTATTCCGGTGGAACAAGCCAATGCCGATGGGAACATACGAATTACAGACGGTATGGAACTTAATGCTACATTCATCTGGACCGACCAACCGGGCGGACTGTCACCAAACGGATGTGTAGCCGCGATCAGTGTGGATGGTAAAGGACCGGATGCGATGCTGCATGTGACCTCCGGAAATGTGAGTGGAAACGCAGTAGTTGCAGTGACCAATACAGCAGGGACCATACTCTGGAGCTGGCACATCTGGGTGACGGATTTCCATCCGGATAATGATAATAATGACCGTTATACTTATCGGAGTTATCAGTTCCTTGACCGTAATCTGGGAGCACTCGATGAAACGCCAGGATCACAAAAAGCATTAGGATTTTACTACCAATGGGGACGAAAAGATCCATTTCCTTCAGCGTCAGGAATTAATAGTAATAGTTTTGCTACTATCTATGATGAAAATGGGACTATCACCTCTATAACCACCCAAGCTACCGGTAATCAAGGATATGGCTCCGGAGATAACAACCTGGAAATGTCTATTCAAAACCCAACCACATATATTACAAACTGGGGCTGTTGGTATACAAATGATTACCAAGCCATAGAGAATAGAGTAATGAGAAGATTCTGGAACGACGGTGAAACGTTGGAAGATGGCAAAAAAGCAGTTTATGATCCATGTCCGGAAGGATGGAGAGTAGTACCAGGTGATTTAGGGGGTAATATCGCATGGTACGACCTGTTCTCATCCGTTTCTTTTGATTCAAATACCAATACATACCTGGTAAGTAGCGAAGATAGCAATATATCTTTAGGCTACTGGCCTGCAGCGGGACAAATCACAGGAACTAATTTTGCCTTAGAACAAGTCGGATCACTTGGTAATTACTGGACAGGTAATATTGTTACTGGTGGTTCTACAAGTGGCATCCGGTTCGAATTTCTAAGTGACGGAAACGCTCATCCCGGACTTGAACGAAACCGTTCAGCAGGTTTGCCTATACGCTGCATGAGAAAATTAGAATAAAGCATAAAACAAGTCGTGTAAATTTTAGAGAATTACTCTAAAATTTACACGAACAAATTACTGATTGTTTTCATCTAATCCGTTCTTACATGCGCATTAGTAAGCTATACGATCAGAAAAAATACTTAAAACATAAAACCTTTACATATTCCTTCTGTCCAGAATTCACTTGTCTCTTTCTTTGCTTCTTTCTGTGAACTTATCTACGATCAGAGCCAGTGCCCCATCGCCTGTCACATTGCAGGCCGTACCGAAACTATCCTGCAAAGCAAAAATGGTAATCAGCAGAGCGGTGCCTGCCTCATCGAATCCCAACACCGCCACAATCAGTCCGAGAGAAGCCAGTACAGTACCTCCGGGCACTCCGGGAGCACCGATCGCAAAGAATCCGAGCAATACAATGAACAGGATCATAGTACCTATACCGGGCAGGGTCCCATAGAGCAGTTGCGAAACAGTCAAGACAAAAAATACCTCTGTCAGGATCGAACCACATAAGTGTATGTTGGCAAACAGGGGAATGGAAATGTCTACGGTCTCTTTGCGGAGCATGCGGGTTTGGGTGGCACATTCCAGCGATACCCCCAAGGTGGCGGCGGAAGACATGGTACCTAAGGCAGTCAGATAGGCCGGACCGTAATGCTTCAGCACCTTCCATCCATTGCGCCTTGTATAGACAGAGGCAGCCAGATAGAGAAAAGCCAGCCAGATATAATGGCAAACAATCACCAGAGCGATCACAGACAGGAACACGGGCAACTGGTGGGTAACAGCCCCTTCGTAGCTCAACACACAGAAGTTGGCAGCCACGAAAAAAGGCAGCACAGGTAACAAGATCTTCCTGACCAGCAGAAGCACCATTTCCCGAAAAGAATGTAAAAGATCCACCACATTCCGGCTATGGGTCCAGGCGGCAGACAAGCCGACAAAGACAGAAAGGACCAGTGCAGACATAACACTCATTACCGGAGGTATTTCCAGAATAAATACCTGAGCAGGCAAGCTCCGTAACCCTTCGGCCACAGGAGCGATATGCAGCATCGGAACCACCTCATACCCGACCAGCAATCCAAAAAATGCCGCACCTATGGAAGAAAAATAAGCCAGCGTAAAAGCAAATAGCAGAACGCGGGAAGCATTGCTCTTCAGAGAGGCTATGGAAGGAGCCACACATCCGAAAATGATCAGAGGTACCAGGAAGAAGATCACCTGTCCACTGATCATTTTCACGGACAAAACGATCTTCATCACCGGTTCTCCGGCGGTCAAACCCAGAATAACACCCACTGCTACCGCCAGAAGCAGTTGTACAATTGTGTTTTTAAATAGTTTTTTATCATGCTGTTCCTCTCCTTACCTACTACGGAAACCGACAGGAAAAACAGAAGTATGTACCTCTACTCCCTGCCTTTCCGGGCAACCGACTATTGATCCGGGCAAAGATAGGGTTCTGTAGCATACATTGAAATACCATTTATATGGTATTTCAGTCCCTTAGCTTAGGTAATGTCTTTTTAAAGTAAAAGTCCATTTCCGAAAGAGACCTATCCCGGCAGACAATTTCTTCTGTTCCTTGTAGCTATCCGCAGAAAGGCCACAGCATCAAACGCTGCTGTATCTCCTCTCTCTTTTTTACAGAAAACAAACGGCCCTGCTTCTTCAGGAAGCAGGGCCGCATGATATCTTGTAAGAAATCGTATCATTCCCGGAGTTCCCAGGCCAGAGCACTCGCACCCAACACCGCCGCATCCGAATCTTTCAGTTCAGAGATCAGCAATTTGGCTTTGCCTTTGAAGATCTGCAATACATTGGCATTGATAGACTCCTGTATCGGCTTCATGATCAGATCACCGGATTTGGCCAGCCCTCCAAAAAGCACAATAGCCTCCGGACTGGAGAAAGAGATAAAGTCGGCCAATGCCTCTCCCAACAGGCTACCTGTGAATTTGAAGATCTCTGCTGCCAGCTCATCTCCCTGAATAGCCGCATCAAATACATCTTTAGACGTAATACTTTCCGCCGGAATATTGCGTAACAAACTCTGGTCGGTACGCGCAGCCAGCAATTCGCGTGCCGTACGTGCCACACCGGTAGCCGAGCAATACGTTTCGAGACATCCGTGACGGCCGCAACCGCAAAGCCTACCGTTCTCCCGGCGCATGATCACATGCCCCAGTTCCCCGGCAAAACCATCGTGTCCATACACCACCTGACCGTTGATCACAATACCACTACCCACACCCGTACCCAGCGTGATCATGATAAAGTCCTTCATACCACGTGCCACTCCATAGGTCATCTCACCCACAGCGGCAGCGTTGGCATCGTTGGTCAGTGCCGTAGGAATACCCAGGCGCTCTTCGAAGAGAGAAGCTAAGGGCACCACCCCCTTCCAGGGAAGATTGGGAGCGAATTCTATAGTTCCGGTATAATAATTTCCATTGGGTGCGCCGATACCGATACCTTTGATCTTCTCCACCCCTCCGTGAGCAATGATCAGCGGAAGAAGATTTTTACAAACCTCATCTACATAATTTTCAACTTCGGTATACGACTGCGTTTTTACGGCTCCGCTTGCCAGGATCGAACCACGCGCGTCAACAATGCCAAAAACGGTATTTGTACCGCCTATGTCAATGCCAACCACGTACTGTTTCTCCACATTTGAATTCATGATATTCTGTTTAAAGGGTTAGTTATTATATTTTGATGCACACAAATAACGCAAAGAAGATCGACTCTTCAAAATGTTTTTTAAAAAAATTCAGGCATCTTGCAACTTTTCGTACCTTGCGTGCGTCTAATAGTCAAAATAAGTAGAAATATGCAATTAAACCTACTATAGAGTGATACATTTAGAAGATATAAACAAGACTTACTACAACGGAGCACCGCTGCATGTGCTCAAAGGAATCAACCTGGATATTGAAAAAGGAGAATTCGTCTCTATCATGGAAGCATCGGGCTCCGGAAAATCCACCTTACTTAATATATTGGGTATCCTGGACAACTACGATACGGGCAATTACTACCTCAACGATGTACTGATCAGGGGCCTGAGTGAAACCCGAGCAGCCAGTTACCGCAACCGCATGATCGGATTCATCTTCCAGTCGTTCAACCTCATTTCCTTTAAAGACGCGATGGAGAATGTGGCTCTTCCGCTGTTCTATCAGGGGGTCAGCCGTAAGAAGCGCAACAAACTGGCCATGGAATACCTGGAACGCCTGGGTCTGAAAGACTGGGCCCATCACATGCCCAACGAGATGAGTGGCGGGCAGAAGCAACGCGTAGCCATTGCCCGGGCACTGATCACACAGCCTCAGATCATTCTGGCCGACGAACCCACCGGAGCGCTGGACAGCAAGACCTCGGTAGAGGTGATGGATATCCTGAAAGAGCTTCACAACGACGGTATGACACTGATCGTAGTGACCCACGAAAGCGGAGTGGCCAATCAGACCAACAAGATCATACACATCAAAGACGGGATCATCGAACGGATCGAAGAGAACCACGATCACGACGCGTCGCCTTTCGGCAAAGACGGGTTCATGAAATAATCTACCAGTACAAACAAACGCCATACCGGATGGTATGCACATCTTATATAACTACCTATGATTGACATTTGGCAAGAAATCTACGGAACCATCAAACGGAACAAACTACGTACGTTCCTGACGGGGTTTGCCGTAGCCTGGGGCATATTTATGCTGATCGTACTCCTCGGATCGGGCAACGGACTGATCCATGCCATGGAAGAATCCTCTTCACAGATGGCAATGAATTCCATCAAAATATTTCCCGGACGTACCAGTAAGTCCTACGACGGACTGAAAGAAGGACGGCGCATCCAATTAGATAATACCTCCCTGGCACTGACCAACCGCAACTTCACCGACCATGTGACAGACGCCGGAGCCACCGTCAGGCAAGGAAGTGTATATGTCAGCTACGGACCGGAGTATGTAAGTCTTACCCTGTATGGTGTATATCCCAACTATACGGAAGTGGAAACCATACAATCTACCGCCGGACGGTTTATCAACCAGATAGATATCCGGGAACGCAGAAAAGTCATGGTTCTGCACGAAAAGACCGCAGAGATCCTGTTCAAAGACGAAGATCCCATCGGCAAGTTCGTAATTGCCGGAAAGGCTGCTTATCAGGTAGTAGGATTGTTCAACGATCCGGGCGACCGGGATTCCCGGGAAGCCTACATGCCCTTCAGCACCCTGCAGATCATCTACAACAAAGGAGACAAACTGAACAACATTACCATGACTACCAAAGACCTGGAGACATTAGAAAGCAATGCCGCGTTCGAAAAAAATACCGCAGGGTCTTAGGCAGCTACCACCGTTTCGATGCAGAAGACCACAGTGCCATCTGGATCTGGAACCGTCTCTCCAATTACATGCAACAGCAGAAAGGTATGGGTATTCTCCGGACCGGGATCTGGGTCATCGGGATCTTCACCCTGCTCAGCGGCATTGTGGGGGTAAGTAATATCATGCTCATCACCGTGAAAGAACGGACCCGGGAATTCGGTATCCGCAAAGCGATCGGTGCTAAACCCTCCTCCATACTCTGGCTCATTATCGTCGAGAGTGTCACCATCACCACGATCTTCGGATACATCGGTATGGTAGCGGGAATTGCCGCTACCGAATGGATGGACAAGGTAGCAGGAGCCAAAACCATCGATACCGGTGCCTGGACCGAGACAGTCTTTCTCAACCCGACCGTAGATATGGGAATCGCCATTCAGGCCACTTTAACATTGATTATCGCGGGAACATTGGCCGGACTTTTCCCTGCCCGCAAAGCGGTCAAAATACGTCCCATTGAAGCACTCAGAGCAGATTAACGCAGGAAACGCGCCTGATAAGATCCATCGCCGGAGGCGATGTGCACAAACAGCGAGTTCCCTATGACTTTCGTGTCAAAAATAAAATTGTATATATGAAAATGGATATGGATACATGGGAAGAGATCCTCATCACCATTACAAGGAACAAGACCCGAAGCCTGCTTACTGCTTTCGGGGTATTCTGGGGGATCTTTATGCTGGTTGCCCTCATCGGTGGCAGCCAGGGCATGCAGGATATGATGAAATCCAATTTTGACGGTTTTGCCAGTAATTCCTGTTTTGTATGGCCGCAATGGACGGGAGAAGCCTACAAAGGATTCCGGAAAGGACGCTGGTGGAGCTTAGAAAATGCGGATGTAGAACGATTGAAACGGGAGGTGAAAGACATAGACATCATCACTCCTACGCTGAGCCAATGGGGCTCGACCGCTGTTTTCGGAGAAAAAACCAGCAGTTGTGTGGTCAAAGGGCTGCATCCGGAATACAACGCCATCGAAACACATATTATGGGATACGGACGTTTTATCAATAAGGTGGATGTGCTGGAAAGCCGCAAGGTCTGCACCATCGGTAAACGCGTCTACGAAGAACTGTTCCAGGCCGGAGAAGATCCCTGCGGAAGCTACATCCGTGTAGACGGGATCTACTATCAGGTGATAGGAGTAAACACCGCCGAAGGAAATATGTCTATCAACGGACAGGCCTCAGAAGCCATCTCCATCCCGTTCACCACCATGCAGCGGACCTACCCCTGGAGAGAGATCGATTTGCTCTGTATCACTGCCAGACCGGGTGTAAAAGTAACAGAGTTGCAGGAGAGTATCGAACAGGTACTCAAACCACCCCACTACATCCACCCCGATGATAAGGAAGCGGTTATGTTCTTCAACGCCGAAGCCATGTTCTCCATGGTAGACAACCTCTTTACCGGTATACGCATATTGAGCGTACTGGTGGGGATAGGAACTTTACTGGCCGGTGCCATCGGGGTCAGCAACATCATGATGGTGACAGTGAAAGAACGTACCACAGAGATCGGCATACGAAGAGCCATCGGAGCACGTCCGCGGGATATCCTGCAACAGATCCTCTCGGAAAGTATGGTGCTCACCTCCATCGCCGGAATGGCCGGGATCACCTTCGGCGTATTCATCCTGCAACTTATGGAGTCGGCCACACACTCCCCGGGAAATGAACCCAGGTTCCAGATCACGTTCTGGCTGGCCATAGGTACCTGCGCGGTATTGATCACCCTGGGGATGCTGGCCGGACTGGCTCCTGCTTATCGGGCCATGGCCATCAAACCCATCGAAGCCATCCGTGACGAATAAATGAATAGTAGGCTTACTAAACCATTCACAAAATACTCAGATAAATAAATCATAAACTATATATAAGATGAAAAAGTATCTCAAAATCGGACTATTGGTACTTATTGCCATGATTTTCCTCGGAACGTTCGTATTCCTCTTCAACAAATCAAAACCCAAGGTGATCGAATACGAGACCTTCACTCCCGAAGTAGCGGATCTGGAAAAGACCACCGTGGCTACCGGAAAAGTAGAACCGCGCGACGAGATCCTGATCAAGCCCCAGATCTCAGGGATTATCGATAAGGTATACAAAGAAGCCGGACAAACCGTGAAAAAAGACGAAGTGATCGCCCGCGTAAAGGTAATCCCCGAATTAGGGGAGCTCAACAGAGCCGAAAGCCGGGTGCGTCTGGCAGAGATCAATGCCGCTCAGGCCGAAACAGACTTTGCCCGTATCAGGAAACTCTACGAGAGTCAGCTGATCAGCCGGGAAGAATATGAAAAAAGCGAAGTCAGCCTGCAACAAGCCATCGAAGAGCGCGTGGCAGCCAAAGACGCTTTAGACATTATCAAAGAAGGGATCACCCAGAAGAGTGCTTCTTACAGCAACACGATGATACGCTCCACCATAGACGGGCTGATCTTAGATGTGCCGATCAAAGAGGGGAATTCCGTGATCATGAGCAATACATTCAACGACGGCACCACCATTGCCAACGTTGCCAACATGAACGATCTGATCTTCAGAGGGAACATCGACGAGACAGAGGTGGGCCGCATCCACGAAGGAATGCCGATCAAACTCACCATCGGCGCTCTGCAGAACTATACGTTTGATGCCATGCTGGAATATATATCACCCAAAGGTGTAGAAGAGAACGGCGCCAATCAGTTCGAGATCAAAGCTGCCGTACAGGTGCCGGACACCGTGGTGATACGCTCCGGATATTCGGCCAACGCGGAGATCGTGCTGGCACGCGCGCCACATGCACTTGCCATACCGGAAAGTGCGCTGGAATTCAGTGGAGACAGTACATTCGTGTGGGTTCTGACAGACAGTGTGGCGCAACAGTTCGAACGCCGGCAGGTAGAGCCGGGTATGAGCGACGGCATCCGCATAGAGATCAGAAAAGGTCTGGAAGCCAACCACAAAGTACGCGGACCGGAAAAGGGTAAGAAATAAACAACAACAAACAATGTACGTATGAAAAAATACATCCTATTTTCTTTTCTGATCGTTGCCGCTACACTCCTTTCTTCTCTCCACGCACAGGAAGGATGGACACTGCGTCAATGCATCGAATACGCAATCGAACACAACATACAGATCAGACGGGCAGAGAACTTTGCGGAGCAAGAACGCGTCAGTCTGAATACAGCCAAATGGTCACGACTGCCCAATCTCAACGCCAGCGCGTCGCAGGGATGGAGCTGGGGACGCACCACTTCACCGGTAGACAATACCTATACCAACACCAGCAGCGGAAGCTCGAACGGTAGCATCAATACCAATATCCCTGTGTTCAGCGGCTTCGAACTGCCCAATCAGAAAGCACTCGCCGAGCTCAACCTGAAAGCGGCGCTGGCCGATCTGGAAAAAGCCAAAGAAGACCTCTCCATCAACGTGGCACATGCCTACCTGAGGGTACTTTTCACACAGGAAATATATACCATCCGGGAAGAGCAGATCTTAGTGAGCCAGGAGCAATACAGCCGGATGCAGCAACTGGCAGAAGTAGGCAAAGCGTCTCCCGCCGAAGTGGCGGAAGCGGAAGCCCGGGTGGCACAGGATGAAGTGAGTATGGTAGAAGCGCACAACAACTATCAACTGGCACTGCTGGATCTGAGCCAACTCCTGGAACTCCCCACGCCGGAGGGGCTGAGGCTGGCGGCTCCGGACACAGATGTATCTGTGATGTTGACCCCGCCGGAAGAGATATATACCGAAGCACTGATGATCAAACCGGACATCAAAGCGGCTATATTCAGATTAGAAGGAAGCGAGAAAAGCATACGCATCGCACAGAACGGTTTCTATCCGCAACTCTCTTTCGGAGCCAGCCTCAGCACGGGATTCTATACGGTAGACGGAAAAGCCTATGAGAATTTCGGCGATCAGATCAACAACAACTTCAACAAACAGATCGGGTTCAGTCTGAGCATTCCGTTGTTCAACCGGTTTGCTACCCGCAACCGGGTACGCACGGCCCGCCTGCAACAGGTGGATCTGGCATTGCAGTTAGACAATACCAAAAAGATCCTCTACAAGGAGATCCAGCAAGCCTGGTACAACGCAGTGGCTGCGGAGAGTACCTACAAGACCAGTGAGGTAGCCGTGGCAGCCAACGAAGAGGCGTTCCGCCTGATGGGAGAAAAGTTCGAGAACGGAAAAGCCACCTCCCTGGAATACAACGAATCCAAACTCAACCTGACACAGGCACTGTCCGAACGGGTACAGGCCAAATACGATTTCCTGTTCGCCACCAAGATACTGGCATTTTATAAAGGAGAACCGATCGAATGATCCCGGCCACAAGCGGAAACAGTTCCGTAGAAGCGACACAACAGCCGCATATCCACCCTCCCTGAGACATACCGATTATATATAAAAAAGAATCTTCCTGCCGCTCTCGTCATCCCGACAAAAAGCAGCAGGGAGATTTCATAACCGATATTAACCTGAGAGACTATCAGGATGTTGCTCGTTTCTTGGTTCAGTCTTATTTTTAGTCAGATCTTTCTGTTTCCGAGTAGAGACGCATATTTGCGTCTCCATAGTTGCGTCTTCCTATTTGCATCTTCCTGTTTGCATCTTCCTGTTTGCATCTTCCTGTTTTCATTTGAAAGAAAACAGGAAAAGAGGACAACCAGGCAGTCAGCGAAGCTAAAAAGAAAACAGAAGAAAGAGTGAAGAATAGAAAAATTCATGATTCGTGGAATCGGAGATCGACGAAGTCAACATCCGAACAGTCTCTTAGGCTGTCTCCACATAGATTTTACTTTATCAGGATCTAATCGTTTTCCACCTGTTTCCATGAATAAGGGGTTTTCCCGTACTGGAAGCACGACCGATTCCGGCACAGGGAGCGAACCGCACACGAAAAGGAGTTCCGCAGGTAAGACCGAAAGAAAAGGGTGTCCCGGAAATCCCGGTCGTGCTTTCAGTACTCCTATATCATCTTTTATACCCAGGGAGCGGCTCCCTCCCTTCCTCTACGCTTCACCTGGCCCTGGATGAGAATCGATCGTGCTTTCAGCACTTGCAGACAGCCTATTCAGGTGCAGTATGAGCTATATGGCTCAGAAGCGGCAGCGCAGGTTCATTCCGAAATGCACCGGGCGACCCTTCTGTGCAAACCCGTTGCCCATACTCTCGAAATAGAACGTATTGTACTTCGCGTTCAGGGCATTACGTACCCAGAAGTCAATCTGTCCACCTCCTTTGATGAAATTCAGTACACCGTTCAGCGTGCCGTAGAAGTTTTGCTTCACCTGGTTACTTTCGGTCCAGTAGATCTTTCCGGCACCGCTGTAGTTGGCATCCAGACGGATCTGATCGAGCCAGCAAGAAGTTCCTAATGTCCAGGTATAGTGAGCACCTACATTCAAGGTATGCTGAGGTACAAAAGGCACATAATTGCCTTTGTAGTTGGTCCTGGCCCGTAATTCGGAATCTTCATCGGCAAGTTCAGTCTCTTCATACTCCGCTGTCTCGTAATCCCTGAAGGTAGAGTGGGTGTATCCGTAAGAGAGATTAACCCCGAAAGCATCTGTGATCATGGAGCGCAAGGCAGCTTCTGCTCCGTAGCTATGGCTCTTTCCCGCATTCACCGTGATACGTCCCATACCGCTTTTGGCAAACCGCGAGATCTGCTGATCCCGGGTGTCCATATAGAACGCGGAGAGATCCAGCCATACCCGCCGGTCGGACAGGGTGAGGTGAGAGCCTATTTCGTAGTTCCAGCTGTATTCCGGTTTGTATACGGTAGAGGCTTTGATGTCCGGGGCGTCTCCGACTTCCGGAAGATTGGATTTTATCATCTCGATCACACGATCCGGCATACCTTGTTCGGCGTACTGATCCAGTATTTCCGATACATTCGTGTTGATGTTTTCCTGCATATCGTTTTGCATACAGTTCTGTATCAGATCCGAGAACATTTGTATGTTGTATCCTCCCGATCGGTACCCTTTGGCTACATTCACGTATATGTTATTTCCGGGATTGAAATCGTACTGAAGGGAGAACTTGGGTAGCAGTTGCACATAATCGTTTTTGAGCTTTCCTTCCAGCAACGGAGCGTCTTTCAGTTCCAGATGGATGGGCATCATCGGGCTGGTGAGGGAAAAATCATAATCGATCTCCGAACCGGAATGATACTTCATGCTGTTTTTCTCATAATCCAGGCGCAGCCCGACGGTAGCGGAAAGTCCTTTGGTAAACAGGTCCTGGATGGTGGACTGATGGTACACGGCAAAGTTGAAGACCGGGGTATCGAATGTGCCGGTAACCAGGATCTCCGGTGAGTTAATTTCTAAGCTCATATCCATATTCATCGAAGAGAGATCCGGGAAGTAGCTGTTTATATTGGATTCCAGCATATCTTTCACTCCTTCTTCTTTGAACAGAACGGGACCGTTGGTGCTGAGCCACTGATAGAATCCGAACACTCCGGTGGTCCACTGCCAGCGTCTGCCGGGTTTGGACTTCAATACGATCTCTTCGGACAGGGTTTTTAGCTTCTGCTTCTGTTCGATGTTATAGATATCTTTCGGAGAGAAATCCTGATCGATGAACATGCGATCTTTCAGATCCTGGAATCCGGTTGCCGCGTTCAGCGTAAAATGCTGTGCCTGGTATCCGATATTCAGTCCTGTATTGAAAAGGCCGCGGTAGTAACTGCTCTTGTCGTTATAAGCCGGTTGTGCCGTCTTTTTTGTCTCCGGATCATAGAGCCCGTACGGATATCCGCCCTGATCGCTGTATTCGTAGCTGATATTCAGGTCTAATTTCAGATTTTCCGTAGGCAGGTAGATCCCCCGTATCCTTCCGCCCCCGGCATTCACTTTGTCGATCCGCTCGTTGTCACGGGCGGCATTTTTAAAGAATCCGCCTTCGTGCTCGTAGAAACCTCCGGCAGAAAACGCAAATGTATCGGAGATACGGTGATAGTGAGTCACCGAACCGTTGTAGCGGTTGTAGCTGCCTGCGCCCAGTTGCAGGTCGGTACCCTGGTAACTGAACGGGGATTTGGTGTGTACCCGGATCAGCCCTCCCATGGTATTGCGTCCGTAGAGTGTTCCCTGCGGACCGCGCAATACTTCGATCCGTTCGATGTCGTTGTAGTTGAAGTCGAAGGCCGATTTGTCTATATAAGGTATATTGTCTACATACAATCCAACGGAAGGAGTGTTGATACGGGATCCGATCCCACGGATATAGATGGCAGAGGTCAGTTTGGAACCGTAGTCCGGGATAAACAGGTTGGGGACTACCGAGGTCAGGCCCTTGATGGAGATTACCTGATTGGCCTGCATATCCTGTTGGGAGAGGAGAGTTACGGAAGTGGGTTGCTCACGCAGTTTCCGGTTCTCTTTGGGAGAGGCGATCACCATGACCTCCTCCATATCCACTATGCGCAGACTGTCTTTGGGATACTCTTCTGCCCGTGCCAGTGTAGCGGTAGCACAAACCAGAAGCATTAGGATGCTGTTTCTTTTCATATATAAAGATGTAATTGATCGATGGGAAGGCATTTTCCGGGAAGGTGGTTCAGTACGTTTCCGGAAAAGAGAACTCCTTTTTTAATTTCGTGTGCAAAGGAACAGCAAACCTATAAACCGTGCAATCCTCATTTATTAGGATTATGCAGGCGTTCCGGATTCTCTACGCAAAGAGACAGAGGCGTTTTTCGGTTGTTTTTTCCGGAACGCAAAGATAGAGTGACTCCTGTGACTGAGAATTCCTATATCCGGTCGGCCTCTACATATCCGTTCATCACCGCGTACATGGTCAGACCCGATACCGACTTGATCCCCAGCTTCTCCGTAATGTTTTTCCGGTGGGTGATCACGGTGGTCAGGCTGATGTTGAGTTTGTCCGCGATCTCTTTGTTGATCAGGCCTTTGGTCACAAGTACCAATACTTCGATCTCCCGGTCAGACAGTTCTTTGTCTCCTCCTTCGGGCAGAGGCAGCGGACCGGGTTGCAGGAAGAACTTTTCCAGCTCCATCCGCATACGGGATTCCGGCAGAAAGATATTCAGGATGTGGTTGCCAGCAGGCAATACCGTGTGTCCGATACCGTGCATCAGGATAATGGTTTTCTCCTTGCGGGGCAGGAAAAACGCATTGTAGATCACATACGTCTGTGAGGAGACGAAATACCAGTCGTACATATCCGGGGTGTCGTCGACAAAGGTCCCGAAATCCGGAAAGTTACGGATGGTAAGGGTGTCGTCGATCTCTTTCAGCAATTGTCTCAGACCTACAGCTGACAATGTGTCGGGGGTGATAATAGCTATTTCCATATATTTTTTCTCTTCATTTCCTGGCTCCGGTGATTTCTTCGTTTCTTGGCTCCGCCAAAGAAACGAAGCAAAGAAAGGCAACGGGATGTACGATGTACTGATGTACGATGTACGATTTAAAATACCTCTCGTAAAATGTGATTTTAATGTCACGGTATCTTTATGTTTCGTTTACACTTCGCGTCCAAAGGTGGTTCAACGTTTGTCCCAACGTATTGCGGATGTTTGTAAACGCTTTACTGATAGTTCAATCATATCTACCGAAGAGGCTGTATATCATAAACTGGTTGGTCTCGTTCGGAAATCACGTTGCTTTTATAGGTAGGTTAGTTTCTGGTTATACGATGATCGGATGTCTTTCCAATCGTACATCGTACATCAGTACATCGTACATCTCTTTGCTGCTTCGGCGCAACGTTCTCCGTCTATACCTGCCGACACGATCCCTCCGGCATAGCCTGCTCCTTCTCCACAGGGGAACAGACCTTTGACAGTGAT
Source organism: Bacteroides sp. (assembly GCA_020861095.1). Taxonomy (GTDB): domain Bacteria; phylum Bacteroidota; class Bacteroidia; order Bacteroidales; family Bacteroidaceae; genus Bacteroides. The sequence goes on along the minus strand of JAJBTC010000147.1, from coordinate 3,388 downwards.
GTGCTGCAAGGTCTCCCGATCCCGTACGATGCGTACGGGGGCAGAGGTACGTGTCTCCACTCCGATCATTAGTGCTTCCTGGGTGAGGAATCCCCGGCTGCTTTTGCCGAAGCGGACCAATCCTTCACTCAGGCGGCTGGTGATAAACTCCGGCATCCAGAAGTGGAGCGGAGAAGATACGACTCCCGGCGCGTAAGAGGTTTCCGGAAGGTCGAAACTCAGCTTCTTACGGGTGAAGTCGGTCATACGCTGTGCCGGAGCGGTTTGTTTCATACCCCCTTGCAACCAGCTTTGCCGTTCGAGGTGTTCCTGAAAAGCCATCATTTGTAAAACTTCCGACCGGGAAGATGTTTCTTCGGCTTGTTCTGATACGGGAAAGACCTGCTTCAGATCTTCCGGATGTATCTCTACCACCATGCCCGAATTGCTCCAGCGGGATCCCCGGTTAGAGGGAGACATCCCATTTACTACAACCTGTTCCGGACCACTTGCCGCAGGTACCACAAACCCTCCCGGACACATACAGAAACTGTATACACCTCTGCCTGAGGCCTGGGTCACAAAGCTATATTCGGCAGCCGGCAGGTATTTCCCCCGTCCGTCCCGGTTGTGATATTGGATACTGTCGATGAGTGCTGCCGGATGTTCCAGACGTACTCCAACAGCAATCCCTTTTGCTTCCATGGTGATGCGGTTGGCATCCAGCAGACGATATACATCACGCGCGGAATGTCCGGTAGCCAGGATCACAGGACCCTGGAATTCCTTTCCGTCGTGTGTGACGATCCCTTTCACTTCGTCTCCCGAGAGGATCAGTTGATCCATACGGGTCCGGAAGTGTACTTCTCCGCCACATCGCAGAATGGTCTGCCGCATGTTCTCAATGACCCGGGGAAGCCTGTCGGTACCGATGTGCGGGTGGGCATCTACCAGGATAGAGGAGGAGGCCCCGTGCTGACAGAATACCTGAAGTATCTTCTCTACATTTCCCCGTTTTTTGCTGCGGGTATACAGTTTGCCGTCCGAATAGGCTCCTGCTCCCCCTTCGCCAAAACTATAATTCGATTCCGGATCCACGATGTGTTGCCGACTGATCTGTGCCAGGTCTTTTTTTCGTTCCCGTACATCTTTGCCACGCTCCACCACAATGGGGCGTAGACCCAGTTCGATGAGTCTCAGTGCTGCAAACAAGCCGCCGGGACCGGCACCAACCACCACTACCTGCGGTTTGTCGTCCACCGGAGGATAATTGATCGGGGTGAACCATTCTTCCCGGGGTTGTTCGTTGAGGTAGACACGTACGGTCAGGTTGATCCATACGGTACGCTGACGGGCATCGATACTCCGTTTCAGGATACGGATACCGGTGATCTCTTTCTTATTCAAGCCTTTCTCCCGGATGAGGACAGACAGGATCTTCTGCTCCTGTGCGGCAGTCTCGGGGGATACCCGGATCTGATATTCTTGTGTCATTCTTTGAAGTTTTAAGTGGAAAGTGTTAAGTTGTGAGTTTTAAGTTATAAGGTCATAAGTTTTACGTTTTACGTTTTGAGTAATAGCCTGGGGATTTTACCTTACTACTTAACACTCACAACTTAACACTTATCTATCCGAAAAGCGCACGGAAGGCCTCTTCCACTTTACGAACAGGGATAAGTTCTATTTTCAATTTCTTCGCTTCCAACCCCTGCATATTGGATCTGGGCAATACAAACCGGCGGAATCCCAGTTTCTCTGCCTCGCTGATGCGCTGTTCGATACGGCTTATCGGACGTATCTCTCCCGACAGTCCGATCTCTCCCGCCATACATACCTCCGCGTCTATGGCCGCATCCATATTGGAAGAGAGGATGGCACTGATCACTGCCAGGTCGATAGCCGGATCGTTGACCCGGAGTCCGCCTGCGATATTGAGAAATACATCTTTCTGTGCCAGTTTAAAGCCCACCCGCTTTTCGAGAACCGCAAGCAGCATATTCATGCGTCGGATATCAAATCCGGTGGCCGAGCGTTGCGGATTGCCATATACAGCCGAGCTTACCAGTGCCTGCGTCTCGATCAGGAAAGGGCGTACCCCTTCGATCGCGGAAGCAATGGCTATGCCACTCATACCTCCGTGGTCCTGGGAGAGCAGCAGTTCGGAAGGGTTGCTCACCTGGCGCAGTCCGTCCTGACGCATTTCATAGATACCCATTTCCGCAGTGCTGCCAAAACGGTTTTTGATACTGCGCAGGATGCGGTACATATAGTGCTGGTCTCCTTCGAATTGCAGCACGGCATCTACGATGTGTTCCAGCACTTTCGGTCCGGCAATGCTTCCCTCTTTGTTGATGTGTCCGATCAGGATCACCGGCACATGACTCTCCTTGGCAAACCGCAGGATAGAGGCCGAACATTCCCGCACCTGTGATACACTTCCCGGTGAAGACTCGATGCTCTCTGTAGAAACGGTCTGTATGGAGTCGATGATCACCAGATCCGGTTCGGTGTTTTTGATATGGACATAGATCTGCTCGAGAGAGGTTTCGCAGGCGATCAGGCAATTGTCCGATGCGCCGGGAATGCGGTCGGCCCGCAGTTTCAGCTGGCGCGCGCTCTCCTCACCGGAAACATACAAGATACGCTTTTCCGGTATCCGGAGTACGGTCTGTAGCACCAGGGTCGATTTTCCGATACCGGGTTCACCACCGATCAGTACTAAGGACCCGGGCACCAGCCCCCCTCCCAGCACGCGGTTGAGCTCTTCATCGTGCATATCGATCCGCGTCTCTTCGGAGGTATGGATGTCTTTGAGAATGATCGGTTTGTTTTTGGTTGTTTCAAATCCGCTGACAGGACGTTTGCTGAGAGTCGGTTTGCGCCCTACCTCTTCTACATACGTGTTCCACTCTCCGCACGACGGACATTTACCTACCCATTTCGGGGAGTCTTGTCCGCAATTACTGCATACATATACTGTTTTTTCTTTTGCCATTTTCTTTGTTGGTAGAGTTATAAAGGATGCCAGCCGGAAAAAGGTCTTTCCTGTGGCAAACACTTGTTTTTACTTTCGTTTTTCAGGGGATCAATGATCATACAAAGATACGGATTTTGTATGGAGTAGCGTGGATTTGACTGAGATTAATTGAGTTGCGATTTACGGATTTACGATGTATAGTGTACAAGGGAAAGTATGTATCCCCAAACGTCATACCAGTCTCCCAACGTATGCGTCCACCTGTAGAGACACAAAGAGATTTACGATTTACTTATTTACGATGTACGATTGAAATTACAGAAAGAATCTGTTTGTAAATCCCTATGCGTACCATTTTATATGCAAACATACGAGATGCAAAGAGATTTACGATTGGACGAACCAGCGGTCGACGCAGTCCATCGAAGATCG